>CAZNJP010000001.1:0-40596 GCA_964573345.1 uncultured Syntrophobacter sp.
TACTGGATGAGAGGGAACAACGGGACGAAGAACAGGCAAGGGCAGTGGGCGCTCCTTTCAGCCCTTCCCTTGAATATCCCTATCGCTGGCGAGACTGGGCAGCTCCACCAGGTTTCAAATTGTGGAGAGGGAAATACGGATCAAAAAGAAAGGAATTACAAAATGGCACACTTGGTGCTTTTATGTCCTTTGTAAATGAAAATCTTATACCCTATCTGAGGCATCTTAAAGATAAGCCTGGCGCCACTCCAAGGCAGAAGGTTATTAGTGAGGTCTTTTCATCCACTGAAAAAACTGGAATAGATACAGAACGTAACCTTCTTGATATCCTTGACAAAATCCATCAACTCTCCTTAGAGCGGATTGAGGAAACACATATGTTTACCCTATCACAGGTCTATGAAGGATTGCTCCAGAAGATGGGAGAAAAGAATAACGATGGCGGGCAGTTCTTTACACCAAGAGAGGTTATTCGGGTAATGGTAAAAGTTATTGACCCTAAGATTGGGGAGACAGTATATGACCCCGGCTGCGGCACAGGCGGATTTCTGGCCCAAGCCTATCAGCATATGTATGAAAAGAGAAAAACAGCCGAGGATATACAGGTTCTCAAGACAAGCACTTTCTATGGAAGGGAGAAGGAAAACCTGGTTTACCCAATAGCCCTGGCAAACCTTGTGCTCCAGGAAATTGACGAACCACACATCTGGCATGGCAATACGCTTACCGAGCTCGAGGTCTATGGTGGGCTTTTTAGTGGTGCCCCACCCCTTTTCGATGTTGTGCTTACAAATCCTCCCTTTGGCGGCAAAGAGGGAAAGGATGCACAGACCCGCTTTGCATATAAGACCAGCTCTACTCAGGTGCTCTTTCTCCAGCATGTAATAGATAGTCTCAAGTCTGGCGGGAGATGCGGAATTGTAATGGATGAAGGGGTTCTGTTCCGGACAAATGAGAAGGCTTTTGTTCAAACAAAGCGTAAACTCTTAAACGAATGCAACTTGTGGTGCATCGTGAGCCTTCCACCAAAGGTTTTTGTGAACGCGGGCGCTGCCAGCAAAACCAACCTTCTATTTTTTACCAAAGGGGAGCCAACCAAGGAAATATGGTATTACGATTTATCCGACCTCAACATAACCAAAAAGCAACCTCTTACGGTAGAACACTTTGAAGGTTTCTTTAAGCTCCTTCCTGAAAGGGCTATCAGTGAGCGCTCCTGGCACGTGCCTACTCACGAAATTCAGGCAAGAAACTATGACTTAAAGGCGGTTAACCCCAACAAGAAGGGTGGAGAAGATACAAGAACACCAGAAGAACTGATTTCTATCATTGAGTCCCAGAGCATTGATATTTCTGAAGCATTAAAATCATTGAAAAACAAAGGAGGTTTAGAATAGAATGATTCCTACTTCTAAACAGGCCATAGAATTGCTTAATGTCCATTGTGTCTGGCCACATGTTATTGCCCATTGTAAAAAGGTGGCGGATATAGCAGTATTTCTGGCAAGGAATCTAAATAAAAATGGCTATAAATTGAACATATCTTTAGTAGAGGCAGGGGGTTTGCTCCATGATATTGCCAAGCCTTATAGCATAGAAAAACATGTAGACCATTCAATAGAGGGGGCAAAATGGCTAGAGAAACTAGGATACCATGAAGTAGCTGAAATTGTAAAGTATCATGTGTTTTTACCAGAAACTACTATAAAAATTGGGGAAAAAGAAATTGTAAATTATGCAGACAAAAGGGTGAAGGATGAAGAGATAGTAACATTAGAAAAGAGGTTTGAATACATCTTTAAGCGCTATGGCCATGACAAGATCTGGAAAGACCACTTAAACAGGCTTTATGATCAAAGTAAAATACTAGAAGAGACTATCTTTAGAAATCTTCCTTTCTCTCCACTATCTTTATCCAGGATTTTAGAAGGAGAGTCGGAGTGAGTAGGCTAAGCGTAGCCCTGCTATGCGGGGGCATCTCTAGTGAGCGTGAGATTTCTTTAAAAAGCGGAGAATATGTAAAGAATGCATTAAATCAAGAAAAATATAATGTAAGAATTTATGACCCAGCATTTGATTTGGCCAGTTTAATAAAAAATGCAAAGGGCATTGATGTGGCACTTGTCATTCTCCATGGCCGCTTTGGGGAGGATGGAACCATCCAGGGTCTTTTGGATTTATTAGGTATTCCTTATCAATGCTCTGGTGTGTTGGCCAGTGCTCTGGCCATGGATAAGCTAATATCAAAGCATGTCTTTTCAAGTGCTGGTTTGTTTGTGCCAAAACATGCTCCGCTTACAAAAAACACTTCTTTTGGTCCTTTAGTAAAAAAGCTGGGGTTACCATTGGTAATTAAGCCAGCAGATTCAGGTTCAAGTATTGGCACAAGCATAGTAAAGGATAAGTCTCTGTTTAAAAAAGCATTAAATGAGGCATTTAAGCACAGTGAAAGGGTATTTGCTGAAGAATATATAAACGGCCAAGAAATCACTGGGGCTGTATTAGGGAATAAGGGGGCTTATGCCCTCCCGCTTATAGAGATTATACCCAATAAAGGATACGATTTCTTTGACTATAAGGCAAAATATAAACCAGGTGCCTCTAAAGAGATCTGCCCTGCAAGGCTTCCTAAAACCGTTACAAAGAAGCTCCAAGAATGTGCACTTAAGGCACATAAAGTCTTGGGCTGCAAGGGCTATAGTCGAACAGATATGGTTTTAAAAGGTGAAAGGGTCTATGTACTAGAAGTCAATACCATCCCTGGTATGACAGAAAATAGCCTTTTCCCTAAAGCTGCTAAAGAAGCCGGCCTCCCCTTCCCTGAACTAATCGAAGAGCTAATCAGATTGGCTTTAGAAAAATAATTCGATTCGTAATCGTTCACCGCACCTGCCCGCTATTGCCTGAGCAAAGCGATGGCGGGCAGGCGTGCTCCGTGATCTCTGCGGTGAATAGTTACACCATTATTTAACCGGAATTTTTAGAGAGGCAACTACAGGAAAGTGGTCTGAGGGATAGCGCCCATCGAATGTCTTTTTAATTACCTCAATTTCCTTTACCTCAATACCAGGAGTAATTAAAATCCAGTCAATGCGTCCTTTCACGTCCTTCCCGATAAAGGAACAATAGGTAGTCGTCTCTCCCTTCCCCATCATTTCCCAAGCATCTTGAAAGTGCCTTGTCAAAATCTCGTGCTCGTGGCTTTTTGGCACTGCATTAAAATCCCCTACCAAAATTATGGGAAGGGAAACATCTTTTAAGTGATCAATTAATACCCTTGCTTGATTTGGACGGGCGATTTCTGAAATGTGGTCTAGGTGAGTGCTAGCGAATATGAACCTTTTGCCTTGAGTGTCCTTAGCAACTACATAGGTAAGGGTGCGGGGGAAGGCGCTTCCCCAATTTTTACTGTGTGGCAGATGAGGTGTCTCAGACAACCAAATAGTCTTTACTTGTTCTGCTTCTATCTTTTCTTTTTTTACCCATACACAGGGATACATACGCCGCCTATTCCATCCTTTTGGCGCATCTACATAAAATTTATAGTTTGATAAAAGACTCTGTAATTCCTCAATCTGATGTTCCCAGCCCTCCTGGCTGCCAAAGATGTCTGGCCCTAAGGCCTTAATTAAACTGGCTAAATGGTTTTTACGAAACGGCCAGTTGTTTGGACCATCTTCCTCTGTCTCATATCGCAGGTTTATAGTGAGCACTTTGGTAATATTGCCAAAACACATGTTTTGATATTAACCTTTAAATTAGATGATTTTAAATAACTGTCTTGCATTTTCTGTAGTTTTTCTGGCCACTTCTTCAATGCTTTTTTGCTTAATTCTCGCTACCTCTTCAGCAATAAAACAAAGAAAGGCGGGCTCGTTTCTCTTCCCACGCATAGGCACTGGAGCCAAAAATGGGGCATCTGTCTCTAAAAGAATATGGTCTAAGGAAATCTCTTTTGCTGCTTCTCTAAGCCCTTTTGTTTTGGAAAAAGTGATAATACCCCCTATGGAGATAAAAAAACCCTCTTCTATGCAGGCCTTGGCCAGATTAATGTCTCCTGAAAAACAGTGCCAAACACCACCCAAGGAAAATCCATTTTCTTCTTTTAAAACCTGCCATGTTTCGGAAGTGGCGTCTCTACAATGAATAATTAGTGGTTTCTCTAACTCCTTTGCCAAATTGATTTGGGATTTAAAGGCACGCATTTGCTTTTCATGTGGGGAGAGATTACGATAAAAATCAAGCCCTGTTTCCCCAATGGCTACAACCTTTGGATGGGACGCCAGCCCTTTAAGTATAGAATAAGTTGATTCATTAAAGTTTTTTGCATCATGGGGGTGAATTCCCACTGTTGCCCAAATAAAATCATATTTCTCTGCCAACTCTATCGCTTTTTTGCTACTAAGGGTGTCTGTACCAATAGTTATGACAGTGGAGACTTGTTTATCTCTGCTGCGAGTCAAAACGTCTTCCAAGTCTTCTTCAAACTGAGGCATATCCAAATGGGCATGGGTATCTACTAATATCATTGCATTAACCCTAGCCTGCTTAATTTGTTGTAAATATTATCTTTCATCCAATGTGGATCCCACCATTCTTTAGGGTCAACAAATACACCATGGATAAGGATACTAAAGTGTAAGTGGTCCCCGCCTGCCAAGCCCGTTGTCCCTGTATAGCCAATAATGTCGCCCTTACACACCTTTTGGCCCTTTTCTGCCTGAAAACTGCTAAGGTGGCCATAAAGGCTAAAAAGCCCTAAACCGTGGTCTATAATAATGACGTTTCCATATATGCCCAGATATCCTTTATAGACTACTATCCCATCATTGGCTGCCGGGATAGGAAAATGGGCCAAGGACGCAATATCTATTCCCAAATGGGCCTGGCGGTCGATTTCCTTGCCTTTATAATAATAGACCCGGCGGTCGCCAAATCCTGCGCTTGGAGCACCTTTTATCCTCAAAAATGCACCCTGCCAAAGAGGAAAGGGTTGGGAGGTTTGACAGAGTCTTTTAATCTCTTCATGATTCAGGCGGCGCAGGTCACGATTGACTTTTAAAAATGTCTCTAAATATTTTTCTTTTAACTCAGGGTAGATATTCCAGAATTCGGGCATCTTTGCCCTTAAGAAGGTATCGGTTATCTCGATATTGTCGCGTTTAAAGTTCTTGGGGATTAAGTGATAATAAAACCCTCCTTCTCCTTTATTCCCTGCCTTATCCAAATAAATTAACCTAGGGCCTATATTTTGTGGAGCATCGCAAGGAAAGGAAAAAAGGTTAAGATACAGTCCTTGCCATTTATATCCTGGAAAAAATAATCCATCCTCTTTTATACCATAATTGACAAGCTCCTCGCTGGCACGATAGATAACCAAACCTGCCCCACCCTGACGAAGATTATGAGACCGAGAAAGGATCTCAATAGTAGGCAGGGTGGCATCAATTGTCACATTGTAAGCCAACTCTCTGTAATTTCCCTTAAGCCAATGCCATAGAGAATGGTCCCTGGCATAAATCTTTAAAACAGCCTTCCCATCATGCAATCCCAGTTTTCGTGGGTAAATATCTAGCTTTACTTCCTTAAAAGGTTGTTTAAACTGCCCTTTTCTGGGATAAGTTTCTTGATAGGCTTTTTGCCTAAACCCACTTTGCTCAAGCACTACCCCTACCTCTTCCAAACCACGCCCTTTTTCTTTAAAGGTTATCGTAAGGGTGTTTGCTGCTGTTAAAAATTCCCCAGGTCTAGGTAAAACAATGATTTCAGGCGCCTGAGTTTCAAAATAGGTAAGCCAAAGAAATACACCAACCACAACTATCAGAACAGGGATTATTACTATAAACAACTGTTTTTTTAGTTTCACTGCGCGCCTCCAAAGCATAGTTTGCTCTTTGGGAATCTTTGATATGGAATTGCGAGCTTTTTTGCTTTTGGTGCCGGAGGTGGGATTTGAACCCACATGGACCCAAGGCCCAAGGGATTTTGAGTCCCCCGCGTCTGCCGATTCCGCCACTCCGGCCCTTTATATCAAAACATAAAATTAGTCAATATTTTAAAAGTGTATTTTGTTTTTTTGTAAATTAGGGGTGAACCTAGCATAAACAGCGTTGCTATTTCCATAACCTTCGTTATTATATGGAATACTCACTTATTTGTCAATCTAGACTTTTTCTTTTTTTTGGTGTATCTTTGCATTACGTTATGCAAACCAAAACAGTTTTATTAGAAGAGGAAATAAAGCATTCCTATCTAGATTATGCTATGAGCGTCATCATCGGTCGGGCATTGCCTGATGTAAGAGATGGACTTAAACCTGTGCACCGACGCATTCTTTACACTATGAAGCTCTTAAACAATGAGTGGAACAAACCACACAAGAAGGCTGCAAGGATTGTGGGTGATGTGATAGGTAAATACCACCCGCATGGTGATACGTCTGTCTATGATGCACTGGTGCGTTTGGCCCAGCCTTTTTCTATGCGTTATCCATTAATAGATGGACAAGGGAACTTTGGTTCCATTGATGGAGACCCCCCTGCGGCCATGCGTTATACAGAGGTACGGATGAGCCGTATAGCCCAAGAGCTCTTGTCGGATTTGGAAAAAGAGACAGTAGCCTGGGGACCCAATTATGATGAAACATTACAAGAGCCTATGGTATTGCCCACACGGTTACCCATCTTACTACTTAACGGTTCATCAGGAATAGCCGTGGGTATGGCCACCAACATCCCGCCTCATAATTTGAGGGAAATAATAGATGGGCTTATTGCCTATTTAGAAAACCCTTTTATTTCTTTAGAAGAGTTAATGAAAATCTTGCCCGGTCCTGATTTCCCCACTGGCGGCCTCATCTGTGGGCAAGAGGGCATCAAAGAAGCCTATCTTTGCGGAAAGGGAACCATTCGTATTAGGGGGCGGATAGAGACAGAACAAAGAGCAGAAAAAGAGATTTTGGTAATTACTGAGATCCCCTATCAGGTGTGCAAGACTAGGTTAGTAGAAAAAATAGCCGAACTAGTAAAATCAAAGAGGATAGAAGGAATTAGTGAATTGAGGGATGAATCAGACAGAGAGGGCCTTCGGGTGGTTATTGAATTAAAAAAAGGAGGGAATAAGCAAACTGTCTTAAATCAACTCTATGCCTATACCCCTCTAGAGACCAGCTACGGCATCATCTTGCTGGCCCTGGTCGATAACCGCCCATTAATACTTTCCCTAAAAGACCTGTTACATCACTTTCTAGAGCACCGACGTGAAGTCATTATTCGTCGCACAAAATATGAATTAAAAAAGGCAAAAGAGCAAGCCCATCTGTTAGAGGGCCTTAAGGTCGCCTTAGAGAATCTTGACCAGGTCATTAACCTGATTAAAAAATCAGTTAACCCTAAAGTGGCCAAACAGGGGTTGATATCCCAATTTTCCCTCACTGAACGGCAAGCACAGGCCATTTTAGATACAAAATTACAACGTTTAACCCAATTAGAAAGGGAGAAGTTAAATCAGGACTATAAATCGTTGCTAAAGGCTGTTAGCCACTATAAAGCTATTCTGGCAAGCAAGGAAATGGTCTCCCAAATTATTAGAAAGGAGCTTTTGGAAATAAAAGAGCTATATAAAGACAAAAGGAGAACAGAAATCAGGCCTTATAAAGAGCGTATTTCTTTAGAAGACCTTGTTGTAAATGAACAGGTGGTTGTTACCTTGACACATCGTGGTTATGTGAAAAGAATCCCCCTTGAAGTATATCAAAGCCAACGCCGGGGCGGAAAGGGGATTATGGGTGTAGATACTAAAAAGGGGGACCTTGCTCAACATATATTTGTAACTTCTACTTATAATTATCTGTTGATTTTTACAAAGGATGGGATGGCCTATACCTTAAAAGTGCATGAAATCCCAGCAGCGGGCCGCACAGCAGCAGGGAAGCCTTTAGTAAACCTATTAAACCTTCCTTATGAGCAGGCTATTTCTTTTGTCCTATCTGTAGAGGACTTCCACAAACAGGCCTATGTGTTAATGGCCACCAAAAAGGGGCTGGTTAAAAAAACACCTTTGGATAATTTTGGTTACCTGGCCTCCACTGTAAGGGGTATTCGAGGAATAAAAATCGATGCAGGTGATGAGTTAGTGGCTGGAGGATTAATAACTGGAGAAAAAGAGGTATTTTTACTAACCAAACTAGGAAAAAGTATTAGGTTTAAGGCATCTAAGATAAGGGCTACAGGAAGGCAATCTAGAGGAGTATATGGCATACGCCCAACAGAGAATGATATAGTTATAGGCACGGAATTTTTAGAACCTAATAAAGGGTTTGTTTTAATAGTAACAAAAAACGGCTATGGGAAAAGAACAAAAACTTCAAAATTCAGGTTGCAAGGACGGGGGGGGAAGGGTATTATTGCTACGAAAATTAATGAGAAAACAGGGGTTGTTGTAAAAATGGTTTGTGTTGAAAAAAATGATGAAACCTTGTTAATTACCAGTCAAGGTCGTATTATCCGTTTAAAGGTAAAACAGATTCCTGTTTTTAGCAGAACAGCTAAGGGGGTTAAACTGGTTGACATAAAAGCAGGAGAAAGTTTGGTAGGTTTGTCTAAAATTACTGAATTTGATAGTTGATAAATTGTTGAATATTAAGTTAAATTTTTAAAATAAAAATATAGTTTTTGAACAATCTGGCCGAGGTTTATTATTAAATCATTTAAAAGTAAATGTAATATATAAAAATAAAAGGGGTTAAGTATGGAATTAAATGTTGAAAAGGCTGTATTATTTGGGATCCTTCAAAAAATCCAAACCATTATTGAAAAAAAAACAACTATGCCCATCCTTTCACACGTTTTACTTCAGGCTAAGTCAAATCTGGAAATTACAGCTACTGATTTGGAATTACTAATAAAAGGAAACTGTCCTGCACAAATCATTCAGGAAGGAAAACTGGCCGTTCCTGGTGCAAAACTCTATGAGATTATAAGACTTTTAAATTGTGACCAAGTCTATTTAAAGGAAAATGAAAACCATTGGTTAGATATCAAAGGCGGCCATGCATTTTTTTCCTTAGCTACACTACCTGCAGAAGAGTTTCCAGATTTTCCTGAAACAGAACATTTGAAAACCATCCCTATAGACAAAGACCTACTCAAAGAATTGATTATAAAAACACAAATTTCTATGGCAAGAGAGATGGAACAAGAGAACAAAGAATTGGCAGGTATTTTCTTTGAAAAAATAAAATCAGATCCTGAAACAAGTTCAGAACCAAGGCTTCGCCTGGTTTCTTCTGATGGCTATCGTTTGACGTACATAGAAACGCCATTTGATAAAGCAGATATATTTCAATTTGAGACAGGCATAATTATACCACGCAAGGCTATAATAGAAATGCTTCGCTTAACAGAAAATGGGGAGTTAGAAATAGGGTTTGACGACCAAGTAGGTATAATTAAAGCAAAAAACAGCACCCTTTTTATAAGGATTTTGGATAAAAAATTTCCGTATTATGAATCTTATATTCCAAAGGATAATGAATATGAAGCAAGGGTTCCCAGGGAAGAATTAAGGGAGAGTTTAAAGAGAATGTTGATAATGATTACTAACAAAAACAAGGCAGCAAAGTTTTTGTTTAGCCCTTCTAAACTGGTAATCCAAGTAGACAACTCAGAAATTGGTAACGCACAAGAGGATTTAGATATCGAATATAAAGCAGAGCCATTTCAAATAGCGCTTAACACCTCCTTTCTATTAGACGTTTTAAATGTCATGGAAAGCTCTACAATACATTTAGGACTAAATAAAAAAGATGCTTGTGTTTTAACAGGGGAAGAGGATTTGGGTTTTAAAGCAATAATTATGCCAATAGTGAGTTAAAATGACAGAATACAACGCCGAAAGTATAAGGATCTTACAAGAACTGGAAGCTGTGAGAAAAAGACCCGCCATGTATATCGGAAACACTGGTCTAGAAGGACTACACCACCTTGTGTATGAGGTAGTGGACAACGGCCTTGATGAGGCATTAGTCGGCTGCTGCAATTGGATTAAAGTAACCATTGAATGCGATAATAGGGTTTCTATTGAGGATAATGGCCGTGGTATCCCTGTAGACGTTCATAGCAGTGAAGGAATTCCTGCTGTAGAGGTGGTGATGACAAGGCTTCATGCGGGCGCAAAATTCGACCAAAAGACTTACAAAATCTCTGGCGGACTTCATGGTGTAGGTATTTCCGTAGTAAATGCCCTCTCTGAGTACTTAGAGGTAGAAATTAAAAAACAAGGAAATATATATTGGCAGAGCTACGAAAGAGGAAAGGTGATTACTCCCCTTAAAATTATAGGCCAAACCAGTTCTACAGGGACGAAGGTAACCTTCCGACCCGATAGGGAAATTTTTAATAACATCGATTTTCAGTTTAATATTTTGAATCAACATTTACGTGAATTGGCGTTTCTTAACCCAGGCCTTACTATTGAACTGTTCGATAAACGGTGCCAAAAAGAGGAGGTCTTTAGCTACCAAGGTGGCATTGTAAGTTTTGTGGAGTATTTGAACCGTGCAAAAACAACAGTTCATGAGCCTATTTATATCTTTGGTGAGAAAGACTTTATAAAAATAGAGATTGCCTTGCAATACAACGATAGTTACAATGAGCGGATTTTAAGTTTTGTAAATAGTATTAACACACGCGAAGGCGGAACACATGTAATAGGTTTTAAATCTGCTTTAACTCGTTGTCTTAATACCTACGCCACCCAGAACAATTTACTAAAAAAGGAGAAAGTTACAGGCGACGATGTAAGAGAAGGGATAACCACTGTAATTAGTCTAAAGATTCCTAACCCACAATTTGAAGGGCAGACCAAGACACGGTTAGGCAATAGTGAAATCAAGGGTATTGTGGAATCTCTGGTGAATATAGAGCTGCTACGTTATTTGGAGGAACACCCACCTGTAGCCAAAAAAATTTTAAAGAGGGTTATAGAGGCCGCCAGGGCAAGGGAGGCTGCTAGGAAGGCCAAAGAGCTTGTTCATCGTAAGGGCGCATTGGTTGAGACCACATTGCCTGGCAAGTTAGCAGATTGTCAGGAAAAAGACCCTGCCGAATGCGAAGTATTCTTGGTGGAGGGTGAATCAGCAGGGGGCTCGGCCAAACAAGGACGAGACAGGCGATTTCAGGCCGTTTTGCCTTTAAAAGGGAAGATCCTTAATGTGGAGAAAACTCGGGTGGATAGAATGCTAAGCAGTCAAGAAATTCGTACCATTATATCGGCCCTGGGTACCAGTATTGGTGAAGATTTTGCTATAAGCAAACTGCGGTACCACAAGATTATTATTATGACAGATGCCGACATGGACGGGCTTCACATTCGGACACTGCTTTTGACGTTTTTCTATCGCCAAATGCCAGACATTATTGAAAAGGGCCATCTTTACATTGCCCAACCCCCACTTTTTCGTATAGCCAGAGGAAAAAAAGAAGAGTTTTATGTGGAGGACGAAGCAAGCTTAGAGAGATTATTTGTTGAGCAAGCAGCCCTTAGAATGGAGGTAAAAAACCAACAAGGAAATAAAATAAAAGGCAAGGATTTAAAAGCGTTTCTTATAAATACCTTGCTTTATAAAAGGTTTATGGAAGAGATAACCAAACAAGGCTATCCTGAAGGACTAATAGAGACCTTAATCCATTTAGGGTTAAAGGAAAGCAACGAGGTCAATATTTTAAATATCGTTGAGAAAATGAGGGAAAAAGGACTAACGGTAGAAGTATTTGCCAAAAACGGAGACTATATACTCAAAGTGGATATAGATGGGAGAGGGGTTGAGGTAAACAGGGCATTGATTAATACATTTAATTACCAAAAATGCCTTGCTATTGATAAAAAGCTAGACACCCTAGGCGAACCCCCTTATGTATTAAGCAGCGATGGCAAAGAAACGCTGTTTACATCAAAAAAGGGGCTTTGGGAAAAAATTTTAGAAGAGGCCAAAAAAGGGTATACCCTCCAGCGTTATAAAGGTTTAGGCGAAATGAACCCTGGCCAGCTTTGGGAAACCACCATGAACCCAGAAAAGAGAACATTATTAAAGGTTGATATAAAAGATGCCATTTTGGCTGATGAACTCTTTGGTATCTTAATGGGCGAGGCCGTAGAGCCTAGAAAGGAGTTTATTCAAACCCATGCCTTAGAGGCTAGCAGGTTGGATATCTAATTTGATTTTAATATTAAGTCAGTGCCCTGTGATAAAAGACAATGAGCATTGACAAGAAATGTAGTTTTTTATAAGCTAATTCTGGCCGGGGTAGCTCAGGCGGTAGAGCAGCGGACTGAAAATCCGCGTGTCCCCAGTTCGACTCTGGGCCCCGGCACCATCTATTTGTATAGTTTCCCAAATTCTTATGTTGAAAATTCTAGACAAAAAGCGGTTTTTAGGGGTAGATTTTTGGGAATTTGGGATTCGGTCTATGAGCCGGAGAGTGGGTGTAGAAATTATAGGAAGACTATTTTTTTCCCACCCTATAAAATCCGTTAGGGCATTTTTGAGATACCGTCACTATTTGGCTCAAGGTAAACCGAATCCGACCGAGGCTCAACCTCCACCATTCTCCGACCGAGGCTCAACCTCCACCATTCTTATAGGGGCATATTGTCAGAAGCCCAAAGGCTGTCCAGTCGGGCGTTTTAACCATAGGTGCCTTTTTGCAGAGACTTTAACGACATATTCACCCTGTGAGTCCTGTGACCTTAAAAAAATGGCAGAATTGGCAATGGCAATCGAATCTCCCTTTTATATTATGACTACTGCTTTAGATGTCTTCATAGATATCTTTTTAGGCAAAACTTTTTCGTGTTTTCTATTAATGATATGTGCTTATGCCAGAGAGCTTTTCTTATTTCTAGCCTTTGTCTTTAATATGAAAGGGCAGGTCTTTACACTAGGAAAGGGCAGTTGTCGAAATTATCAGGCGTTTCTATTGGCTGACATGGGCGGTAAATTAAATCAAACATTCCTTTCGCCCATTGCTCATAAATCCTTTGCTAGCTTGTATAAGGAAATTAAAGGTTCCAATAACTATCACAGATTGATTAGAAAAGGGCATTTCTATCTGATTTTATAATGTACTTGCGGTCTTTTTCTCACAGTGCTTCTTCATGATTTCCCATTCTTCAGGAGACAGCCCACCTGGTTTATATAAAATCTTTTGCCTTATCTGCGTCTTTCATCTTATATGCCTCTTAAAACAGGCACCAATTTCACTATTTATTTCGAATTAGCTTCGTCAGTCGATTTCCCCTTTAAGTCTTTTTTTAATACTGGCTGCGTGGGCAAGGAGGCCTTCTATATGAGCCATCTCTATGGCCTTTGGCCCTAAGATATCTAGCCCTTCTTTAGAGATGGAAATAATACTAGAGCGCTTTATAAAATGCTCCACAGAGAGCACAGAGGAAAATCTGGCAGTGCCTGCTGTAGGGAGGGTGTGATTTGGGCCAGCTATATAATCACCGATGGGTTCTGAGGCATATTTCCCTAAAAAGATAGCTCCTGCATGCCTTATTTTACCTAATAAACTCATAGGTTCGCTTACCAAGAGTTCCAAGTGCTCTGGGGCAATGACATTTATGACCTCTGCAGCCATATTTAAATCTGGCAAAATGAATATATGCCCCTTTTGCTTTAAGGCCGCCCTTGCAATGTTTTTTCGAGGCAAAATAGGTAATTGTTTATCAATTTCCTCTAATACAGCCTTTGCATAAGATTTTGATGTAGTAACTAATATGGGCATAGCCATTTCATCGTGCTCTGCCTGGGAGAGTAGATCGGCAGCTACCCATGAAGAAGACACACTTCCATCGCAAATAACCACAATTTCACTGGGCCCGGCAACCATATCAATACCTACTTCTCCAAACACCAGTTTTTTGGCAGCAGCAACATAGATATTTCCTGGTCCACAAATGAAATCCACCCTTGGGACTGTTTTTGTGCCAAACGCCATAGCAGCAATGGCCTGTGCCCCTCCAAGGCGAAATATCCTTTTTATTCTCATAATTTTAGTAGCTGCTAATGTAGCTGGAGAAATCTGCCCCTTAGGTGTAGGCATGGCCATAATAATCTCCCTTACCCCAGCTATTTTGGCAGGTATGACATTCATCAATACTGTAGAAGGATAAGCAGCCTTTCCTCCAGGACAGTATATGCCAACCTTTTCTAAAGGCGTAATCCGCTGTCCAAGGAGATTTGCTGTTTCATCTGTAATAAACCAACTTTTTGGCAATTCCTTATGATGAAACGCCTCAATCCTTTTTGCTGCGTACTCTAAGGCAGGAATGATTTCTCTGCTTTTTTGATAGGCTGCATTAATCTCTTCTGAGCCAATCTCGAAACCCATATTTTTTAAGTCCACAGAGTCAAATTTTTTGGTATATTTTACTAAGGCCTGATCCCCATATTTTTTTACATCTTCCAGGATGGCAGAAACGGTTTTAAGTACCTGTTGTGGGACAAACCTTTGCCTTTGCCAATGTTTTTTAAACTTTAATAAATCGGCCTTGTTTTTAATAATCGAGGTTTTCATCTTTGCTCGTACTGTTGTTTTAAGTAACCCTCAATACTTCCTCTATAGTAGTAATCCCCTCTTTTATCTTTTCTAATCCACTTGCCCTTAAGGTCTTCATGCCCTCAGAAATTGCCTTTTCTCTAATCTCTTCTGCACTTGCCCTGGTCAGAATTAAATTCATAATGTCATCGCTGGTAGTCAAAATTTCGAATAGGGCAACCCTGCCCTTATAACCGGTGTTGTTGCAAAAGTTACACCCCTTCCCTTGGTAAACTTTGACATTCTTTGCCTCTTTGGGTGTGAAACCAACCTTTGTCAATAACCCAGGTTCCACCTTTATTTTCTGTTTGCAGTGAGGGCAAACTACCCTTACCAATCTTTGGGCAATAATAGCAATTAGAGAAGAGGAGACCAAAAATGGCTCAACGCCCATGTCTAATAGACGTGTGATGGCGCTCGGGGCATCGTTGGTATGCAAGGTACTTAATACTAAGTGGCCAGTAAGGGCAGCCTTAACGCCTATATCTGCTGTTTCTGAATCCCTGATCTCTCCTACCATAATAATGTCCGGGTCTTGTCTTAAAAAAGAACGCAAGGCAGAAGAAAATGTCAAACCAATCTTTTCTTTAATTTGGACTTGATTGATGCCCTCCAGGGTATATTCAATGGGGTCTTCAGCCGTAACGATATTTACCTCCTTTGAATTGAGTTTATTTAAAATGGCATACAATGTGGTTGTCTTTCCACTACCTGTAGGTCCGGTAACTAATATCATTCCATAAGGACGCTGGATTGCCCACAAAAATTTATTAAGCCCTTCTTTGCTTAAACCTAACCCGTCAATGCCTTTAATGCCTGAAGACTTATCAAGTAAGCGCAGGACAGTCTTTTCTCCATAAAGGGTAGGCATAGTTGAAACACGTATATCTATATCTTTTTTGCCTGCTTTTATCTCTATCCTACCATCCTGCGGGCGCCTTTTTTCTGCAATGTCTAAGGCAGACATAATCTTAAGGCGGGCAGTAAGTGAAGACTCTAATCTAATAGGCATGTTCATAAAATTGTGTAATATACCATCCATACGGTAACGTATTCTAATCTGGTCCCTGTAAGGTTCAAGATGGATATCACTAGCACCCTTTTTTATAGCGCTTACCAAAATATGATTAACCAATTTAACTACAGGGGCTTCCTCTGCTTGGACCTCCTCTAAATTTACTGTCTCTTTTTCTTTTTTTCGAATCTCCACATGGGTTTCTTCACGTAACTCGTCTAATATCTTTGAAGGAATAACCGAACCATAATATCTGTCAATGGCTTCTCTAATAGCTGTCTCTGCAGCCAAAACCAATTTTACTTTATGTTCAGTAATGAATTCCAGGTCATTTAGCACAAAGATATTAAATGGGTCTGAGGTAGCCATCGTCAGTCTCTTTTCCTCTTTTGCAATGGGAATTACCTGGTACCTCTCAGCTACTTGCTGAGGGATGAGAGAAATGAGAGATTTATCTACATTTGTTTGCCTGAGCTTTATAGCATCAAGGCCAAATTCTTTTGCCAGAAAGGAAACTAGTGTATCTTCATTAATATAACCTAACCGAATTAGGTTATACCCTAAGCGCCCACCTGATATCCTTTGCTCTTCCAAGGCTTTCTGCAACTGTGGTTGTGTAATAATGCCTGCCTTTACCAGCCCTTCGCCTAATTTTTGGTGGATTAACATTTGTTTCATTTCATTTTTTTATCATAAATATAGTTTTTATTAAAGTACTCCTTTACATGCATTACTTGAAAATTTTATAAAAAATGGTAAGTCTCATTAGTGTTTGAAAATATAGAAGTCCTTAGTACGGTCTTTGTCGTCTTAGCCGCTGCTGGAGTAGTGGTTTTATCTTATGTAAAATTGCATTCTTTTATAGGGCTTGAAAGGGTTCTTTTGGGCTTTTCTGTATTGATTTGTAAAGATTTTCTACTAACTGAATATACTTTTATAATTAGTTGTCTGGGGTATCTTTTTTTTACTTTGGGGGTTTTTAAAATTCATAACAATCTGCGAGGATTAAAAGAAAGGGGTTACATAGATCCTGTTACCAAAGCTTATAATCGCTCTTTTTTGATAAACTAATTGTGCAACTTGCAAACAAACCTGAACAAATAAGGCATTCTTTTGCTTTTATCATGATAGGACTGGATAATAATGATGATCAGTCCAGCTTATCCAGTTTCTTTACCTTTCTAACGGGTTTACATCCTAAATAAAAAATTTATAATTTTAACCCATGATCGAAGTTTCCCATGTAAGTAAGAGATTTGGCCCTAGGATAGCATTAGAAGATGTTTCTTTTTATGTAGAAAAAGGAGAAATCTTGGGGTTCTTAGGGCCAAATGGCGCAGGAAAGACTACTACTATGCGTATCTTAATAGGGGTTTTCCCGCCTAGTTCAGGCACTATTCGTATCGCGGGCTATGATGTGCAAAAAGAACCCCTTAAAGTAAAAAGGCTGCTAGGGTACTTCCCTGAACACAACCCCCTTTATGGGGAGATGGTAGTGAGAGATTATCTATCTTTTGTGGCCGAAATGAAGGGTGTAGAGAGAGCCAAGAGGATGGTTCAAGTAAATGAAATCATGGAAAGGTGTGGGCTGATCAAGGTAGGTTCACGCTTAATTAAACGTCTATCAAAGGGCTATAGGCAACGCATAGGAATGGCCCAAGCTTTGGTCGGTGACCCAGAAATCCTCATTCTGGATGAGCCTACCATTGGTTTAGATCCAAAGCAGGCCTTAGAGACAAGACAGATGATTGAGGAATTAGCTGGTAAAAAGACTATTATCCTAAGTACCCATATCCTTCCTGAGGTAAGCATGACCTGCACAAGGGTATTAATTATTAATGAAGGAAAAGTCATTGCAGAAGATGCCCTTGAGAGCCTTACGTACGAAGGAGGGATAGGTATAATTGTCAAGGCACAGGAAGAACCACTGCTCTCTACATTAAGGGCCATTAGTGGGATAAAGCAAGTGACCATAGAAGATAAAAAAGAAAATATTATTAACATCAAAATAGAGACTTCTCAGGAGGTAAGGCCTCAAATAGCAGCTAAAATTGTTGAAAATGGATGGGAGCTTTTGGAGATGACACAGCTTAAGGCTAGCTTAGAAGAGATATTTGTAAAACTGGTCACCAAAGAGGAAGCTCAATGAAGAACATTTATTTTCTTGTAAAAAAAGAACTAAAAATCTATTTTTCTTCCCCTATTGCCTATAGCGTTTCATTTATATTTTTACTTATTGTAGGATACTTTTTTTATAGCAATGTGGCTTATTTTAGCCTAATCAGTTTGCAGGCTGGGCAAGGTTTTATGGGATTAAACCTTATTGATTGGGTTGTCCGTCCCATGTTAGGGAACATGGGTATAGTCTTATTGCTTATTTTGCCACTTCTTACTATGAGACTGTTTGCAGAAGAGAGGTCCCATGGAAACCTTGAGCTTTTCCTTACTTACCCATTAAGGGATATGGAGGTAGTATTAGGGAAATTTTTTGGCTGTTTGTCAGTCTATACATTAATGCTTTTATTTACCCTTCTTTATCCTTTGCTGTTATATTTAATAGGAAGAACGGATATTTCCCCTTTTTTTACTGGTTATCTAGGCATTTTTTTGATGGGGAGCACCTTTATTGCCTTAGGGCTTTTTGTCTCTGCCCTTACAGGGAGCCAAATTGTTGCTGCCGTAGTTACCTTTGGCATGTCGCTTCTTTTTTGGATTATTAATTGGGCTGCCCATTTTACAGAGCCTCCGCTGTCTAAGATCTTAGAGGCTGTTTCTATTATCAACCATTTTGAGAATTTTTCAAAGGGCATTATTGATACAGCAGATATTGTTTTTTATTTAAGCTTTATATTTTTTTCCCTATTTTTGACATTACGGGTATTAGAGGCTGGGCGTATTCGAGGATAAATGAAAAGGTATATTGAAATACAAATTGGTCTTCTTATTTCTATCTTTTTGGGAATTCTGATAGTAATAAACCTGCTTTCCAGCCAGCATCACTTGCGTTTTGATTTGACTGCTAGCAAGCGATATAGTCTGTCTGCTCAAACTATTAAGGTATTAAAAAAATTAAGGGAGCCTGTTAAGGTCATAGGTTTTTTTACTGATGGGGCAGAAAAAACTAAGGCTAGAGAGCTTTTAGAAGAATATAGGTACCAATCATCAAAATTTAAATATACATTTATTGACCCAGATCGGCGTCCACTAGAGGCAAAGAGGTATGGGATTACAAGATACAATACCGTTGTAATCAGTTGTGGAGAAAAAGAGGAGAAGGTGTCTTCATTAACAGAGGAGGGTCTTACTAATGCCTTAATCCGTGCGACGCGTTCTGGTAAAAAGACCATTTATTTTTTATCAGGACATGATGAGCACAATGTAGAGGATATAGGAAAAGTTGGATATGCTCAGATAAGAGAGGAACTTTTAAGGCAAGGCTATGAGGTAAAGAGTCTAACGCTTTTTCAAACAGGAAAAGTACCTAAAGATGCAGCCACATTAGTGATTGCTGGTCCAAAAAAATCCATTTTATCAGGAGAGATAAAGGCCATCTCTGATTATTTAAATGGTGAAGGAAGGCTTTTTCTTTTGTTAGACCCAGAATCAGGGGATGAATTTGGTTATTTTTTAAAAGAAAGGGGGGTGACATTGGGACAGGATGTGATTATAGATAAAATGAGTAGCCTTTTTGGTGGCGATTATTTAATGCCTGTAGTATTAAAGTATAATTCATCACATCCTATTACCAAGGACTTTAGGTTGGCGTGTTTTTTGGTTATGGCCCGTTCTGTACGGCCATTACAAGACACTTCAAAGGATATAAGTGTAGAGACACTAGCTTGGACAAGTGGAAGTGATTGGGCAGAAACGGATTTAAATGCCTTAAATCAGGGTAAGGTAAGTTTTGATGAGAAAAGAGACAGGCCTGGCCCTACACCAGTAGCCATAGTGAGTGCTAAAGAGGGTTCTCGTTTAGTGGTATTTGGAGATTCAGATTTTATTTCTAATACCTATTTAGGCCTTTCTGGGAATAAAGACCTTTTTCTTAATGTCATCAATTGGCTTACTGAGGAAAAGGACTTGGTCGCCATTCCTCCCAAAGAGATAAAAAACACTCCTTTGATTTTGACAAAAAATCAAGCAAAAATGATATTTTGGATCCCAGTAGTGATAATGCCTGGTTTTGTCCTTATTTGGGGCATAGCTGTCTATGTTAAAAGAAGAAGGCTATGAGAAGGTTAGGCATATACATATTAATTCTGATTTCTCTTATTACATTTTATTATCTCTATGAAATCAGGAGACAAAAAGGAGAGGGCCAAGAAGAAAAAAGGCTTTTTACCTTAAATTCAGAAGCAGTGAATAAACTCGTTTTAGAAAACAATTATAATCATTTTGAGTTTATAAAAAAAGGTAAAAAATGGTGGATAGACAGACCTATAGAGGACTTTGCAGACAAGTATATAGTAGATGGAATCATAGATAGTTTAAGTTCTGCAACCATTGAAAAAAGGATTTCCCCTTTGCCTCATGATTTAAGCCCTTATGGACTAAATGAGCCTTCATTTAAAATAACCGTTTTTTCTGGTGAAAACACCCATTTTTTATCATTAGGGACTGATACCCCAAATCATGCCTACATCTATGGCATTACAAAAGGAGGAGATGCAATTTATCTTTTGCCCATTCGCTTAAAATACACTTTAAATAAAGATATTTCTGAATTTAGAGATAAGGCTATTTTAGATTTTGACCCTCAAAAGGTAAAAAAGATCTCTTTAAATTGGCCTCAGGCAAAAGCTGTTTTGGTAAAGGAAAAAAACTGGCAAATTTCAGCTCCATTTAAGGAAGTAGCAGACGAGAGTGAGGTAGAGGACTTTCTTTATTACATTCAGGCAGGGCGTGCCCTAAATTTTATAAAAGTACCTTTTAAACCCATAATAAACATTGAGCTTTGGATAAATGGACAAAAAGGGCCATTATGGGTAAAGATAGGAAAAAAAGATAAGGTTTATGTTAAAAGTAGTTATCACCCTGATGAGATGGTGGTTGAAGATGCGTTTTTAAAAGAGTTACCGAAATCTGCTATGGTCTTTAAAAAAAGGTATATTTTTAGCTTTGACAAGGAATCTATCTCTAAAATTAAAATAAAATGTAATAACAAGACAGTAATTGCCAAAAAGGATAAAGAAAAAAAATGGGAAATTACCCCTAGTAATTTGGCCAAGGATTATGAAATTGCATTCTTTTTAAGTGAGCTAAAAAATTTGAAGTATTTGCCTGAAAAGATACCAAGACCAAAAAATTTCTCATTTTCTCTAGCAGATATAAAACTGTGGGGTAAAGATGGGAAACAAAGCTTAGAGGCTAAATATTTTAAAGGCGATAATGAAGTTTCCTGGATAGGGACAAGTAATGAGGTTTATCCTATTAAAGCAAGCTTTTTTGAGAGCTTTCCTGAAAGGTTAAAAGGGGGAAAAGATGGCAAGGATCACAGTTGAGGATTGTTTAAAGCAAGTAGGTAATAGGTTTACCTTAGTTCATATGGCAATAAAAAGGGTATTACAGATAAGGGAGGGAAAGGAAATACTCATTGAAAACCCTAAAAATAAAGAGATTGTAGTAGCATTAAGGGAAATTGCTGCAGATAAAATAAGGATTAAAGAGGAGTCAGAAAATTAAAGTGAGGTTTTTACCTTGCTTAAAAAAACGAGACTTTTTAAATACACCTGTGTTTGATAGAAGGCAGTGTATAGCCTATGGGAAAATCTACTTAGAGGCAGGAAATGTTAACGATGCCATAGATTTTTTTGCAAAGGCCAAGGCAGAAGATGAGCTTAAGGCCCTTTTATCCAGAACAATAGAGGAGGGGGACGTCTTCCTTTTTCAAAAAATACATAAGCTTTTGGAGAGCTCTCCATCTAATGAGCAATGGGAGAGGTTAGGGGAGGCTGCCTTAAAATTGGGAAAGTTAGAATTTGCAGCAAAGGCATTTGAAAACGCCAACAATAAAGAAAGGTTAAAAGAGATAAATGAAAAGAGATTATTATGAAGTTTTAGGTGTACCAAGAAATGCCAGCCCTGAAGAGATCAAAAGGGCATACAGACGGATGGCCCTCAAGTACCACCCTGATAGGAATCCAGGCAATAAAGAAGCAGAAGAACAATTTAAAGAGGCAGCAGAGGCCTATGAAATTCTCCGTGATTCAGAAAAAAGGGCTATATACGATACTTATGGGCATGAAGGATTGAGTTCCCAGGGTTTCACAGGATTTAGTGGATTTGATGATATTTTTAGGACCTTTGGTGATATCTTTGATGATTTTTTTGGTTTTAGAACCAGGGCCCGGGAGGTGCCCCAAGCTGGGGCAGACGTAAGGTATGACCTAACAACTTCATTTGAAGAAGCAGTCTTTGGTACAGAAAAGGAAATAAAGATAAAAAAGACAGAAATCTGTGATTTTTGTGGGGGCAGTGCCTTAGAGCCTGGTTATGAACCCGAAGTTTGTCCTGTTTGTAGAGGCAAAGGGCAAGTTTATCAAACACATGGTTTTTTTCGTATAGGGACTACGTGCCCTCATTGTCAAGGAAAGGGGGTTATTGTTACCCACCCTTGCCCTAAGTGTGGTGGGAGTGGCCGCAGAAAGGTTGAAAAGGGCATTAAGATACGTATTCCAGCAGGTGTAGATACAGGAACCAGGCTCCGTATCCAAAGAGAGGGCGAGGCAGGCCTATATGGTGGCCCCCCTGGAGACCTATATATTGTTATTCATGTAAAACCCCATTCATTCTTTACTCGCAAAGGGGATAATATAATTTGTGAAGTCCCTATTTCTTTTGTTCAGGCCGCTCTTGGAGATACCATAGATGTACCTACCCTTAAAGGAGTAGAAAAATTAAAGATTCCTCTTGGTACTCAATCAGGTAAAACATTTCGCTTACAAGGCAAGGGTGTTCCTAAGATAGGAGGTTATGGCCGTGGGGATCAAATTGTCCGCATTATAGTAAACACTCCCACAAATCTAACAAAACGCCAGGAGGAGCTTCTAAGGGAATTCGCAGAGGTTGAGAAAGAAAAAAGGGCCTCTCCCTATTCCCGTTTTTGGGAAAAAGTAAAGGCGTACCTTGGATGAAACTTGCTCATATTGACGAAAAGGCTCGGGCAAGGATGGTGGATGTCAGTAAGAAGGCAAGGACCTTAAGGGAGGCCGTTGCCTGTGCTAAGATTCTAATGCAGCCAGAAGCGTTTAAACATATCCCCTAAGGAACCAAAAACCACTATCTAGCTCTTCTATACACCTAAGGCTTGCAGCCTTGTTAGGTATGGCGTAAAAAATTAAATAAAGTGGAGCTAACAGCATATGTGGAGAATTCTGAGGCAGGTTTTTTGGCCTTAAGGTCTGGGGCAGACTCAATCTGCGCAAAAATCAACCTAAACCATTCAAGCTTTACACTAAAAGAACTCTCCTCTTTATCCCTTTATGCCCACAGGCATAATAAAAGGATTTTTGTCTCTTTAGATTTTATGGTCAAAGAAACAGAATGGTCTAAAACCATAGATGTAATTATAGCTTTGAATGAAATTAAGCCAGATGCCTTCATTATCCAAGACTTAGGGGTCTATTATCTATTAAAACACAAATTTCCCCATTTCAACCTTTGCGGTAGTAGATTAATGAATATCCATAATGTGTCAGGTGCAAAACAACTTGAAAAAATGGGATTTAAACGGGTGGCCCTGGCACCTGAACTCAATTTAAGGGAAATTGAGGAAATAAAGAGAGAAGTATCCATTGAATTAGAGGTATTGGTCCATGGGAGGCTACATTTTTCTCAACCAGGACTTTGCCTATTTAGTAGCTTTTTGTGTGGCAAATCAAATATGAGAGGCCATTGCCAAAGGCCTTGTCACCTTCCTTATGAAATTAGTGGGAAGATTGAACATTTCTTTCATTGCAAATGGCTGTGTGCCATCTCATTAATTCCACAACTTAGGCTTATAGGCATTGACGCAGTAGGTGTTGAGGCAAAAAAGGACATAGCTAAGGTAGTCGAGGCTTATCGATTAGTAATAGATGCAAAGGGGAAAGAGGTTATTACTGCCATAAATCATGCAAAGTCCTTATTAGGAAAAGAAGATAATTTTACTACAGGCTTTTTTATTTCTCCAAAGGCAAAGGAAATATTAGCTACTTATGGACCAGAAACCGAGGTCTATTTGGAACAAGTACAGAAAAGGGAAGGAGAAAATATCTATTTTAGTTCTAAAGAAGAAGTAAGAATAGGGGACTTGATCTCTGCATACGATGAGGCCTTTAACAAAATCGTCTGGAAAGTGAAAAAAATAAATGAAGAAAAACACTTTTTGTCAGTGAATGCACCAGATGAAGTTCAAGTAGGCTATCTATTGTTTAAATTAAAAAACAAGAAACTTGATAAAATAGAAAAAAAACATCTATTGGATAAAATAGTTTTTAAAAATAAAAGGAAAAAGAATCAGTTATTAGATTGGATAGAAACCCAAACAATTTCAAAAAAATACATCAAAACAAAAGAATTTTGGATACATTCAGAAACACTGGATATTTTTGAATTTCCTCATTTCCCCTTTGTTCCTATTCTGACTATTAATGACCGAAATTATAGCTATTTATTGAGAAGGTATAGGCAAATTTTAAAAAGATTTCCTAATCTTGCCCTTTCCTTACCATCCATAATCTTCCCTTCACAACTAAATTTTTTTAAAAAGGCCATAAATCAATTGGTAAATTTGGGGTTTAAGCGCTGGTCTGTTGCCAACTTAGGACAGTTCTCGCTCTTTCAGGAAAAACAGAGAATTTTTTTGAGTACTGACTATACATTCAATGTAGCCAACACACTTTCTATAAGGGTTCTAAAAGAACTAGGTGCTGAAATAGTTACCCTGAGTGTAGAATTAGATAAAAGCTCAATCAGGGAATTGCCCGAAACCATGGCACTTGTCTATGGTAGGATTCCAGTACTTACCTCCTGCCTAAAGGTAGAAGATTTTAAGGGTGGCTCTATTTTAAGCCCTTTGGGTATAGAATATCTTATTGTTAGCCGCAATCAAATAACATATATCTTACCACAACTTCCATTTTCTCTTACAGACAGCCTAGAAGAGTTAAAGTCATTTGGCATTCACAGATTTTTATTAGATTTAAGATTTATGTTGACCAAAGAAGGGGCTCGTATATTAGGAAGAGATAAAGCCGCCCTTCCTAGAGGCTTTAAACTCAATTATCAAAGGGGACTGATATAAAATATTCATGAGCTTTGTGGAATCATTAAATCGTGATTAGTTGATTCGTTAAATCGTAGAATTGTCTAATCACGACATAATTTAACTATTTGACGAATCAATCACTTTCTCAAAGTGGCTATTAATCGCTTGGGATTTAGAAACAAATCTAAGGCATCGTTGATATGATTCACTATTAAATCGCTATTTTGAATGGCCTCCATGGCTGTCCCTTCGCCCCCAATAACGCAAATGCCTAAAGCAGAAGACTTAAGCATTAGTACATCATTTCTACCATTGCCGATAGCTGTACAAATATCCTTTCCTAAAGATTGCATAAATTGAAGTTTCTCTATCATGCCAGACTCAGAAGTTAGCCCATGAACCTTTACAGGCAAACCACTAAAGGCCTTTTCTGCAGTGCCATAGGTATCAGCAGTAAGGACGTATATATCAAATGTATCAGTCAATATCTTTAATCTTTCAACTACCCCTGGTAGTAAAATGCCATCTTTGCCCAATGTCCCATTTAAATCCAAAAGTAGATATTTTAGGGTTAATTGCCCACCACCAGGTATATCTATGTTAAATCCCTTCTTCATCTTCTTTTAAAAATTCTAAAAAGGCAGTTGCCAAAGGAGAAAGGGTTTTTTGAGTATGGTAAATTAAATAAAAAATCCTCTTTAGCTCCATATCATCTAATTTTATTTCCTTTATTGAACCTGCTTTTATCTCTATCTCTACTGCTCTCTTAGAGAGGATGGATGTCCCTATGCCTGCTATAACTGCTTGGCGAACAGCCTCAGTGCTTCCTAGCTCAGCCACAATATTCATTTCACTGATTTCAATCCCCTTTTCTTTTAAAATATGCTCCATGGTCATACGTGTACCTGAGCCAGATTCTCTCAAGATAAATGGTGCCTTTTTGAGTGTATCGAAATCTACAAATACCTCTTTTGTTAATGGGTGTTTTGAATGGGCAATCAAAATAAGCTCATCTTCAATAACGGGCTCAAAGTTCAACTTTGGTATGTTTAACCTTGCTCCCACCATACCAATCTCTAGTTCATCATTTAATACCATTTGTACAATCTGTTTTGTATCTCCAATGTTAAGAAGGATTTTACAGTTGGGATAAAGTGCCTTAAATCTCCCCAAGAAAGAAGGCAGTATATACTGCCCTGGTATGGTACTTCCTCCTAGTTTTAATTTGCCTTTCTTACGGCCTAAAAGTAAATTTATATCCTTTTCTGCCTCTTCTTTAGTGGCTAGCATTCTTTTGGCATAAACATAAAGTGTCTCTCCTGCCTTGGTAGGTGAAATCTCTTTCCCAAGGCGGTCAAATAACTTTGCACCAAATTTATCTTCTAAAAAGGCAATATAACCACTTACTGTAGGCTGGGTAAGATAACTTTGAAGTGCTGCCTTAGAAAAACTTCTAAGCTCATATACCTTACAAAATACCTCTAATTTCCTAAGGTCCATAATTTCAGTTAGTCAGTTTCATCAGTTAGTCAGTTTACCAGTTTATTCTTACATACTGACTCACCGACATACTGACTAACTAATCCGGCCCTTTGACCTTATTTGGAAGCCTTTTCTAGTGATGATTAAGGCAGAAGCACGAGTGCTTTCTATAAACCGCTTTGCCAATAGAGGACTAAAGACAAAGGCGGCGGTAGAGATGGCATCTGCATCGGTGACTGTTTTGGCTATGACACTTATGCTACTTAACTTAAGAGGGGATTTTCCTGTTTTTGGGTCAACAATATGATAAAATCGTTTTTCTTTATCAAAATATCTTTCATAATTGCCAGAGGTGGCAATGGCTGCATCCTTAAGGTTGATAGTTTCTATATAGTCATTTGGTTCAAATGGATTTCTAATAGCAATGCGAAAGTATTTATCACCAATAGCCCTTATATCCCCGCCTGCATTTATTAAGGCATATTTAATGCCCATCTTTTTAATAAGCTCTGCTGTCTTATCTACAATATAGCCCTTGGCAATGCCATCCAGGGTAATGCCCATATCATTTTTAAGGAATTTTATGTTGTTTTTATCAAAATATAAGCTATTTGAATCTACCAAAGTTAAGGCCTCTTTTATCTCCTTTATTGGGGGAGGGCTTCCTGCCTTAAATCTATCTTTAAATAAATCAACAATGGGCTTTACTGTAATATCAAATGCTCCATTACTTAAATGATGATAATAAGCCGCTTTTTGCATAACAAAATGCATCTCTTCAGGGACATCTTTTAATATACCATCTTCATTTAAATGGCTTATCTGGGTTCCACTTTCATATCGATTAAATATGTTTATTAACCTTTTCATTTCTAAAAAGCCTAATTCAATGGCCTCTTTTCCCTTATCTACTGAAGAATCATAGACTGTAATAGTAACAACGGTGTCCATAAGAGGGAGTGTCCTTTCTAACTTATGCAGTTTCTTATCAAACAGGATATCCTGTAAGGGGAAAGAAAAGGCAGGCTTAGCAAAACCAATACTTAATACACCTATTAATTTTAAAAAATCCCTTCTATCTAAATGAGCCTTCAAGGTTTTCTTAAGATCTCTCTCCATCGTTTTCCCCCTAAGGTATCAATAAAACAGGAACTTCGGCCAGCTCTGCTATACGATGGGAAGTACTACCCAACCAAAATTCTCTCCACTTTCCTTTGCCTGTGGTTCCCATGGCGATAAGTGTATTTTTATTCTCCCAGGTGGCCTTTAGAACTTCTTCTTCAATCTTGCCTGTATAAACATGGGAACTGGCCTTTATACCTTGCTCTCCTAACTGGTTACACACTGCCTCCAATTTTTTCTTATTTTCTTTTTCCACCTCTTGTATTTCTTCTTTACTCAAATCTTCGCTTAATACATGTATTACACTTACTTTTTTAATCAAGCCCTTAAAACCAGTAATATATTCTAACACCCGTTCTGAAGGCGCTGACCAGTCAGTAACTATTAACGGCTTCTCAAATATCCTTTCATTTATCCTGGTATACACTGCCCCCTCTTTTTCGAACTCACACATATATTTGTAAGTCAACACTGGAAAATTAGTCCGCCTCAATAAATCTAACATGGTTGAACCAATATAAAGCCTCTGTAAACCTTTCCTTTTCTTACGGCCAGCCACGATTAAATCCACATTTTCTTCCCCTGCCAAAGAAAGAATTTTCACTACCGGATTCCCTACCACAATGTAAATCTTGCTTTCTATACCCTTTTGACCCAGCTTTTCCTGCCATTCCTCAAAACGAACTTTAGCGATTTCTTCCAGTCTCTCTTCCTCATCTTTTAAATAGCCCCCATAAGGCACAAAAGCCACTTCCTCTCTTTCTATCACATGTAGAAGGACAACCTGTTTCAGGCCTACTTTCTTTAGCTCTGTTAAGGCATCCAAGGCATCAAAGGCCAATTCTCTAAACTTGGTAGGAAATAGTATCTTTTTGATTATCACACAAACCCCTTTAAAGGAAAAATATTATGGTTACCAAAACAAATACAGGAAGCAAAATGGTACAGGAATACTTAAGCATATACCCAAAAAAACTAGGCATTGGAGTACCTGCCTCTTCAGAAATAGACCTTACCATAAAATTGGGTGCATTTCCAATATAGGTATTGGCACCAAAAAATACTGCCCCTGCAGAAATGGCCTTGAGATAAAGGGCATTTTCTGTAAGAAGACCTGGCACTGCTTGTGGTTCTGGAAGGCCTGCATAAAATTTTCCTAAGGCACTGCTAAAAAATGTCAAGTATGTAGGGGCATTATCTAAGAAACTAGAAAGGATACCAGTAACCCAGAAATAATGAGCTGGCGCTTTTATGGCCTTTATTAAAGGGGCTGCTACCCCATTTTCCCCTGCCTTTAAAATCAAAAGACATGGAGTCATGGTCATAAATATACCAGCAAATAGATAGGCCACCTCTTTTATTGGAAACCAGGTAAACTCATTGTCTTCACGTACCTTCTTTGGGGTGACTATAATAGAAATAATACCAAGTGCTATTATAATAAAGTCCCTTGCCCACTCCTGAACGGCCCTGTGCACCCCTAATACACTTATCTCTCCCCACTTTACTACCCCACTCATAATAACACTTCCTACTAAAGCAGCCAAAAGTATAAAATTATACCAGCCGTCTAGTCCTAGGGGCTCATGCTCACCCGAAGGGGCTTCTAGCGTCCCCTCCTTTTTTTCCTTCTTGTAATAATAGAGGTCCATTAAGAAATAAATAGCTAGTATTATAACAACTGCAAAAAGCATATGCGGGAGTATTTTAAATGTCCAGAAAAATGGAACACCATGCAAAAAGCCCAAAAACAGCGGCGGGTCTCCTACAGGAGTCAATGCACCCCCAATATTTGCCACCAAAAATATAAAGAAAACCACCATAAATGTCCTGTATTTCCTATATCTATTTGCCCTTAAAAATGGCCGAATCATAAGCATAGCTGCCCCAGTAGTGCCCATCCAGGAGGCTAAAGCAGTGCCTATACCAATCATGCCTGTATTTAAAGGAGGTGTACCCAATAAGGTGCCCCTTAAAAAGATTCCACCGGCTACAGTAAACAGGCCCCAAAGTAACACAATAAATGGAAAATAATCACCAATATATACATGTAAAACCTCATGGAGACCTGCATGTTTATAGACCACAATAAAAGGAACAGCCGTGATTATCGCCCAGAATGCAGAGACCTTAGGAAAGTGATGATGCCACCACCTTGGAGCAAATAGAGGGAACAGGGCAATGGAGAGCAATATTCCTAAAAATGGAATAGTGCTCCACAGGGGAAGTGACATCCCTATCTTCATGCCTGGTTCTACATGGGCTGCGGCCTCATGCTCAACGGCCATGACCAAGGAAGAGGATAAAATAATAAGAAAAAGTATGCTAAATAAAATTGTGGTTTTTTTTATCATAGAATCTGTGTAATCACTGGTCTAAATGGATATCTCTTACTATATTGCCTGATGCCTAAAAATGACAATACCACAAACAGTGTTAGAAAAAAGAGACTGGAAAAGTTCTGGTCTCCTAATAAGTCTAAGTAATAACCCAAAATCGCCCCAATAAATAAGCTTATGGTAGGAATTATAAATACAATAAAGGCTGCCTTAAGCTCACTTTCTGTTGGAATTGAGACCATTACCTCTTGCCCGGTCTTTGCACCTAAAGGATTTTCTGCATCAAGCATCTTATATCTTTTTCCCAACATGCTGCACAACCCAGCTCCAGGGCAGCCCTTACAAGCAGTACTTCCTACCAATTTAATCTTTGCCTTTTGCCCAGAAATCCCTATTATTGTTCCTTTTTCCTTTTTTAATTCCATTTTCCTGAACCTGTCAGGAACAGGTTTATTCAACTACCCAAACAGTGCAACCTTTTGCATATTTTACAATCTTATCAGATACACTGCCAAAGAAAAATGCCATAGAAATGCCCCTTCTCCCAACTACAATGGTATCACACCCTGTTTTATCAGCCTCTTTCAAAAGGTCCCTGGCTGTACCTTCCTTCTTCTCCCTTATTTTTACCTTAACTGACTCCTCTGAAATGCCGCCTTCTTTAAGAATCTCCTTGGCCTTGGACATTGCTTCTTCTATAGTTCTTCTCTTTTCTGCTGATAATGCCCTTAACCTGGCTACCTGTTCTGCAAATCCTAAGGCTTTAGCCCAATCCCCACGCTTCATTTTTTCCAGGTCATCTAAAGATTCAGGTAACACGTGGTACAAGGTGATTTCTATATCTTTCGTGTCTCTTAATATATCAGCAGCATATCGAACAGCCCTCATGGCATTTTCAGATTCATCCATGGCAATCAAGATCTTTCTTCCCATATTTACCTCATGCAGCTATCTTTTGTATAACATCATTTGGACATTTTTCTATACATTTTAATTCACATACCTCTGGCTTACATTTTTCTGGATTTACAATAGATAAAAATTTATCAATAGTAATAGCCTTTTCAGGACAACTTTTCCTGCAAATACCACAGCCCTGACAACCTACCTCACAGATGGCCTTTACTATTTTTCCCGAATCATGTGAATTACAGGGAACATATACATTTTGCGAAACAGGTAAAAGATGAGGAACACCCCTGGGACATACCCTTACACATGTGCCACAACCTACACACTTTTCTATATCCACTTTAGGTAATCCGTCTTCCCCCATAGTCATGGCGCCAAATGGGCAATTTCTTACACAAGTGCCTAGACCTAAACAACCATATTCACAATCCTTAACCCCTCCAGCTACCAAGGCCGCTGCCCGGCAATCCTCTATCCCCATATATTCAAATCTTCTCTTTGCTTTATCAGGAGTACCACGGCACAAAATCCTTGCCACCTTCTTCTCTTCTGCCTCCTCTAAGGCTACACCCATAATCTTTGCTATTTCGCTATAGTTTTCCGGGCCTACCAGAATGCAAGCCGTCACTGGAGCCTTTCCCTCTACAATAGCTGCTGCACAGTCTGAGCAACCAGCATATCCGCAGCCACCACAGTTTGCCCCTCCTAAGAATTCTTCTACTTCTCTTATCCTAGGGTCTACATACACATAGAATACCCTAGCTGCTATCCCCAAGCCAATAGCAAATATAGCAGCCAGCCCCCCCATTACTATCATAGGAGGAATGGTTGACTTAAGTAGTTCTACCAATTTTGACCTCCAAAATAGTTAGTTGATTAGTTAAATCGTTGACTTTAAATAGTTTTTTCATTCATCAAGTTTTTTGCTAGCCGATTTAACGATTTTCGATTTAACAATTTAACCATCATCATTAAACTAATCCAGCAAAGGCAAAAAATGACATGCCTATAAAGCCTGCTGTAATCAAACCTATAGCTGTTCCTGTAAAGTTTTCAGGAATCCTGGCATAAGCAAATCTCTCTCTAATTGCTGCAAATAAAACAAGCGCTAAAGCAAAGCCAGTGGCTGAGGCAAAAGAAAATATAGTTGATTGTAAGAGGTCAAATTCTTCTCTTATATTTAAGATGCATGTACCAAATATGGCACAGTTTGTAGTAATTAAAGGGAGAAAAATACCAAGTGCCCTATAAAGTGGGGGGCTTACCTTCTTTATCACTGTCTCAACAAGTTGAACAAATACTGCAATAACCAATATAAAGGCCAATGTTTGAATGTAAACAACCTTAAATGGCTCTAGAAGATAGGTTTGGCAAAGCCAGGTAAGAGGGCCAGCACAAGTAAGGACAAATATTACACCAAGTGACATGCCTACTGCGGTGTCCATCTTTTTTGATACCCCTAAGAATGGGCAATTTCCTAAAAATCTAATTAAAAGGATGTTGTTTATAAATACAGCAGCAACTATTAGCATTAAATAATCTGAAAATGTCCATACCTCTTGTTCCATGTTTTACCCCTTTTATTACATTTCCTTCTTTTCACCAAGAAGATTCATAATCCCTAACATAAGGCCCAAAACAGCAAAGGCACCAGGTGGCTTTTGCAGGAATGTGAATGGCTCAAATCCACTCCACATAATGTAATGACCCCAAAATGTACCTTTACCAAATATCTCTCTGAATGTAGCCATTGCTACAAGGCTTATAGTAAACCCTAATCCCATACCAAGACCATCTGCTATAGAATAACTTAGTGGATTTCTGGCCTTAGAGGCAAATGCCTCTGCCCTACCTAAAACAATACAGTTTACCACAATTAGAGGGATGAATATCCCTAAAGATAGATAAAGTTCATAAGCAAAGGCCTGAGTTGCTAGTTCTACAATAACCACAAAGGTAGCTATGACTGCAATAAAACAGGCAATCCTTACCTGGTCAGGAATAATCTTCTTTAAGAGGGAAATAATTATATTAGAGCCGGTTACAACAAAGGTCAGACAAAGCCCCATGCCAAAACCATCTTTTACTGTAGTGCTACAGGCGAGTGTAGGACATAACCCTAATACAAAACGAAATGGTGGGATATCACTCCATAAACCTTTGGTAAACTCCTTTGCTAATCCCATTTTATCTAACCTCTTATTTCTTTCTTTATTTTTGAAAAAAGCTTCATTCCATTACTTACTCCCTCTGTTATAGCAGTAGAGGTCTCAGTAGACCCACTTACTGCTTGGATCTCTCCTTCTATATCGCTCTCCAGTGTCTTTCCCTTAAATTGTCCTAAAAATTCATCTGACTTTACAGGCTTATCACCGATACCGGGTGTCTCAGCATGGCTTACTACAGTTATCCCCAAAATTTTTCCTTCCAGTGTCAAACCCAACATTACCTCTACAGGCCCACCATGCCCTGTGCCTATTCCTGTATAGCCAATGGCTATTAATTTACCACCCTTTTTTGCTGGGAATACAGTAACTATCTTTTCTTCAGTAATTTTGACCTTTATCCTTTCCAAGATAGGGTCATTGTCATAGCTTGGAAATACGGCCTCTACTGCAGGGGCTACTAAAAGTTTAATCTTTTGATATTCTATCCTATCCTTTGTTGCCCCTCTTACAAATGTCAGAAAAAATGCACAACCTACACAGATACTAGTTAAAACCACTGCTAATCTTAAAATTTCACGCAACTTTTACCCTCCCAAAAGGCTTAGGTTTAAATATCAAATCAACTAATGGGGTAAATGCATTCATTACCAAAACACAAAACCAGATAGGGTCTATCCAACTCCCCCAGATTCTTCCTATCATAACAATTAAGCCCAAAAGGACACCGAGTATAAGCATTGGCCATCTGGTCATAGGACTGGTCACTGAATCAGTAGCTATAAAAAACGCTGCTAACAGTGTTCCACTGCTCAAGAGTTGTACTAATACATAAGGGTAAAGAAATTCCCCTCCTTTAAATAAAATAGAAAATAGAATTATAGAGGCCAAAAAACTTACTGGAATATGCCAAGTTATATATCTTCTCCATAAAAGAATACCGCCACCAATAATAATAGCTAATGCAGAAATTTGTCCAATACAACCTATCAGTGGTTCTCCTGGAAAAATTGGTTTCCATGAAATTAGTAGCTTAAAAAAAAGGTTTATTTTTGCCCCAATGCCTTCCAGGCTTTCAATCCCATATTGCTCAGCAAAATAGACATAGTCTTCTACTAAGGCACTTACCCCTTCTAGTTTAGTTACCCCGAATATGCTACCTGATATATCAAAATAGCTAGGAAATGATAGCCTTAAACCAGCCCAGCCTATAAGAACTGGATTAAATGGATTGCTACCCAATCCTCCATAAACATGCTTTCCAAGGAGCATGCCGACAAACACGCCCAAAATAACCATCCACCAAGGTAGAGTAGGAGGAAGAATTAAGGCAAAGAGAAGGCCCATCAAAACAGCACTTCCATCCGTTATGGTAATCTCTCTTTTCATTATTTTTTGAAGACCTGCCTCAAAGACAACAGCAGATAAAATAGCAATTATAATTACTTTTACAGCGTTTACGCCAAAAAAATATATACCAGAAATTACAGCAGGAATAAGGGCTGCTATAGTGATAAACATCATCTTGGGAATAGTTTCAGCACTTTGGACATGGGGATGTAATGAAACAATAAGCTTTTCTTCCCTCATTTTTCCTCTTTCTCCAATTTTTCTAATTGGGATTTCCCATATTTTATCCAATGAAGTAATGGTATTTTTGCTGGACAAACATAGGCACAACAACTGCATTCTATACAATAAGATAATCCATAGTCTTCCGCCTTTTCAAACAAATCTACTTCACAATATTGGCTAATTATATTGGGCAAAAGGTTCATGGGACAAACATCTATACACCACTTACAATTAATGCACTTTTGTCTGGAAATAGTAGCTAGATCAGACTCTAATTGAACAAATACCCCAGATGTCTCTTTGCTTACAGGGATTTCTGTAGTATATTGAGCTAGTCCCATTAAAGGGCCACCTATAATTACTTTTGCTACCTCTCCATTTATCCCTCCACAATGCTCAATCACATCCTTTATAGGGGTGCCTATCCTTACCTTGAGATTTTTTGGGCTATTTACTGCACCAGTAACAGTAATCACCTTGTCAATCACAGGCCTCTCTTCCTTTACCGCATCCAATATGGCCAAAATTGTCTCAGCACCAAATATACTTACTCCTATATCCTCAGGGATACCGTTTGGAGAGGGCACCTCTTTACCTAAAACTGCCTTGACCAAAGGTCTGTCCATGGCCTGAGGAAATTTTGCCTTAAGCACTGCTAGCTCTGCTACAGGTGAAATGGCAGAAGAAGCCCTTTCTTTCATCTCAGCATCTTTATCTTCAATAGCAAAATAGACAGAGGGAACATTAGATACCTTTTTAAGTATTTCTATTCCTTCAGCTATATCTTGAACTCTTTCTAAAATGAGTCTTTTTCTTACACTCAAAAATGGTTCTATATCAATTCCACTTACAATAATAGTATTCACAGACTTATCCTTTATTAGACCCAACTTGGCAGAAACAGGCACTGCATCAATGCCAAAATCTACTACACCTGCTTTTTCAATTAATGATAATAATTTTTCAGAACTTTTATTTGGGTAATTGGCCTTTGTTTCAGGCGGAGCTACCCATTCGTCCTTACCATCTGATTCTATGGTCACTGCCGAGACATACCTGCCCCTAATATCTGGGAACCTTTTAGTTACTTCAATTACCTTTCCTGAGACAGTAGCATGAATAGAGGCTTGTTCAGGACTGACGCTTTCTGCTATAACCTGCCCTACCTTTACCTCTTCCCCCTTTTTTACTGTTGCCTTACATTCCTTCCCATTGTGCTGCTTTAAAGGAATAGTGGCTTTTGGAGGGGGTAGGAGCTCTTCTATGGGGGTATCAATTTCATTAACAGAAAAAACCCCATTACTCAGACCACCTTTAAATGTACCACCTTTCATCATTCACCCTGTTTTGAAATCAGAATGAGACTATCTATAGCACTAGCTTATCTTTATGTCAAGCAATTTTTTATTTTTTACGTTCTAAAGTACCTAATCTCTTTACAATGTCTGCCAAAACTTCACTTATTTTGTCTAACTTTTGTTTTAATTCTGCCAAATCAGTGTTGCTTGCCCCACTGTAGCCTACATTCCAGGATCTCATGCCACGTCCCATGCCCATGCCACGTCCCATGCCGCCTCCTGTACCAAAAGTAGGTGGCACATATTCTGGTACAGGTGAAAGGCGGCCTTGCTTATATTGCTCTACTATATCCTTAATCTTCCCACTAACTCCTGCAATTACCTTAATGCCTGCTGCCATAAATGCCTGTTGGGCCCTTGGTCCTATATTGCCTGTTATTACCACTTGAGCCCCATTTTGGGCAATTAACTGGGCTGCCTGAGGCCCTACTCCTCTTAACCCATCCATATATGGATTTTCTACTGCCTCAAAAGACATGGTCTCAGGCTCTAAAAAAATAAAGTAAGGGGCCCGGCCCAGACGAGGATCGACCTCAGCATCTAGAAAAGAACCTGTAGCACTAATGGCTATCTTCATTACAACCTCCTAAAAATAGTTAATTTCAAATCGTTGATTCGTTAATTAGTCAAATAGTAAAACCATTCATCGATTTCACGATTTTAGGCTTTGTTATTTTTTATATCCTGTATTGTGTATCCTGCATCATGCAGTTTCTCCCTTTGCTGACTCTAATTCCTTAATGCGATTTGAAATAGCATTAAGCTGTTGTTCTAAAAAACTGGCCTGGTCTTTAAGCAAGCTTAACTCCTGTTCAGGGGCTGCACCAGGATAAACAGGGGTTATGCCTGGAGTATAACCATATCTCCTCCACCCTGGAAGCCCTGTGGTCCAATATTGCCAGCGAAAGCCTCTTCCTCTTCCTCGGCCTAGACCTAATCTAGGTCCTGGGTTTGCATAGCCAGGCACACCATAACCTCCACAATAACCCATCCCCCTACCTGTCATAGGGCCAAGCCCAAAAGGACCGGTACCATTACCTGCCGGCATATCTCTCACCTCCTTTTTTTAGTTAATCAGTTTATTTAGTTTATCGGTTAAATGATTATTCACCAACTGACTTACTGACAGACTGACCTACTGAGTAACTGAACTAAATAACCTACATACATTTTCTTTTCCCTCCTTAACTTTTATATGTATTATAAACATATCGGAGATGGATGACAAGCTCCCCAACTCCTGTCCTATATCCCTGGCTATTACTGGACACTTCACCTTTAAGAGAAATGCAATAGGCCTCTTTTCTTCACTGAGTGTTTCATAATTTCCCTGGCCTTTTGCTATAATCAAGTCAGCATTATTATAATGCATCAAAAATTCCTGGCTACAAAGGGAAAGTATAGTGCCAGGTACTTCAGAACCATTATCTATAACATTTACTAAATCTGTAAGGGTTACGGCTTTCGTTAGATTTTTAAAGGTTATTTAATTTCCTTTGTGCAATCTTGGCTTGCTCTGTCTTTGGATATTTTTTTATCAACTGTTTAAGTAAAATCTTGGCTGTATCTTTATCACCTAGGGCTGCAAAAGAAAGGCCCTGTTTTAGCAATGCCCCAGGAATCTTGGTATTTTTAGGGTATTTTTTTATTGCCTTTTGATATGCCAAAATGGCTTCTTCAAATCGCTTTTGAGAAAAATAGGCTTCACCTATCCAAAATTGGGCATTTCCTGCAAGAGAAGAATTTGGGTATTCTTTTAACAATTTTTCAAATAATTCTCTAGCATTTTTATATTTACTCTTTTTGTAAAAATTTAAGGCCTCTTGATATACACCTTTAGGACCCATAAGTTTGAATTCGGTAGCCTTTAAAGCGGCCTTCTGTTCTGCTAATAATCTTTCTAGGCCCTGAACCCTCTTTTCCAAGGAGCTCAATTGTGCAACCAAGACCTCTTTTTCCTTATTGGTTTCATCTATCAATTTTTTTAGCTTGTAGTCATTTTCTTCCAATCTTCCACTTAATCTATTCAAACTAGTTTGAAAGTCGCCAAATTGAACAAGAAAATCTGCTTTTTGAGTACTTTTAGTCTCCTTTTCTAATTTTGCTAATTGTTTAGTTAAGCTGGTATTTTTTCTTCCTAATATATCCAGTCTATTGTCTATGTCTATAAGTTGCTTTTCTATCAGTGTTACATCATTTTTTGTAGCACATCCAGCAGTAATAATAGTAATTAATAAAAAAAAGATTAAAATCCTTCCCATTTTCAAGTCTCCCCTTTGAACCTTAACATTGACCGTCATCCTTTTGTTAACAGCCAGTTAGGGCTCTTCAAACGGGAACCGTGAACGCCCGCCCGGCTCGCCTTGCGGGCTCGCATGGCGGGCAGGTTGAGCCGCTTAACCCAGGTCCTAATCTCTATTAGTTTCTTTTTAATACCCTGTTAATACAAAGTGAGCCCTTCTGTTCTTTGCCCATGCCTCTTCATTGTGGCGTGGGTCTATTGGCCTTTCTTCCCCATAACTAATGGTGGACATACAACTGACATCGACCCCCAGATTCAATAGAAATTGCTTGGTACTATTGGCCCTACGTTCGCCCAAGGCCAGATTATATTCTTCTGTACCCCGCTCATCGCAATGGCCTTCAACAAGCAGGTGAACATCAGGATGCGTCTTGAGCCACTCTGCCTTCCTTTGCAAAATTTCTGCAGCGTCAGGACGGATGTTGTATTTATCAAAATCAAAATGGATATCCTCCTCCTCAAATGTAGCGATTTCCCTTTTTAGTGCTCTTTCTCTTGCCAATTCTTCCTCTCTGATCTTTGCTGCCTCTACTGCTTCTGCAGTTAGTTCCTCAGGGACCTTTTCCTCCGGAACCGCTTTTTTTACCTCAGGAACTGGAGTTACTGCCTTAGGTTTTACTACCTCCTTTTTAGCGCAAGCAAAGGCAAAAATCATCATTAAAAAAATAATTCCTAAAATGCGACCATACTTCATTTTTACCTCCTTTCCTCTTTATTTTTCAATCAACCTAGGCGACCAACACGGCTGCGTCTGTATATCCGAAATACTACCGATGGGAAAAGAATGACCATCAAATAATCGTAACACATAAATTTTTCCTTGCTGGCTAAAGGCCAAAAAGTTCCCATCAGGCGAAAAGCTTGGGCTTTCATGATTAACTTTATCATAAGTAAGTTGCCTTAGATTATTTCCATTGGATTTTATCATAAATATCTGAAAATGTCCATCCATTATACCTGTGTAAGCAATATGATCTCCTTTGGGTGACCACACTGGAGATGCATTGTAACTTCCCTCAAAAGTAAGGCGATTTATACTACCTGCAGTCAAATCCAGGATATAGATTTGTGGACTGCCCCCACGGTCTGAAACAAAGGCAATTTTTTTTTCATCCGGTGAAAAGCTAGCAGAGACATTAATTCCCCAATCCTCAACAAGACACTTCTTTATATGCCCCTTTTTATCCACCAAATAAATACCCTGTCTTCCCTTTTTATTCAGAGTTACTGCAATATTTTCCCCATCAGGAGAAAAACTTGGTGCAATGTTAATCCCTGGATAATGAATGAGCTTTTTTATCTTTCCACTCCTTAGGTCTAATAAATATACCTCAGGCCTCTTTCCTTTATAACTTGTAAAAAGCACTTTATCTCCTTTAGGATGCCAGGTAGGGCTGAGGGAAATAGTATTTAGTTGAGTTAGAGGTTGAACATTATACCCATCAAAATCCATTAAATAAATTTCTTTGTTTCCTGATCTGCCACAGACAAAGGCAATCTTGGTTTGAAAAATACTGGGTTCCCCGGTTAGGGTCTTCATTATCTCATCAGCGTATTTATGGACAATGTACCGGCACTGACCTTTCTGACCATAATATTTTTTTCCTACCAGGCGTCTACCCAATCTCACATCGTATAAGGATAGCTCTGCCTCTACAATACTATCATCTGTCTTTATGCTCCCTTTTACTAAAAGATGGGCACCAATGAGATACCACTTCTTAAAGTCTGTGTCTTCGGCAGTGGATTTTTCTAAAAATGTTTCAGGTGGCAATATCTCAAAAAGACCTGTAAACTCTAAGTCACTTTTCAATACAGAAAGCATCTTTTGAGCTATTTTATCAGCACCCTTGCCCTCCATCATAAATTCAGGAATGGCAATAGGTATCCTTTCTTGACCTAGCTTATTAATATCGATATAAACTCTACCATAGGTAAATGTAGAAAAAAACAGATATAAAAGGAGTAAGGAGTAAGGAGTAAGGGGTAAGGAGTGGTGAATGAAACTTTTTAGGCGCACTTTCATTTCTCTTTTTCCCATCTAAAACGTATACCTAACTCATGATACGAGAGCACATAGCCTTCGGGTAAGGGTGGTAAGGGGGTAGAGTGGCTAATGGCCTCCATTACTGAGTTGTCAAATAAAGGAATACCTGATTTCTTTTCAAAAAATTTATCGATAATGTCTCCATTTTTTGTAATCTTGATAATTACTATTGCCTCTATTGCTTTACCTTTTAAAAGAAAAGTGGGTAAAATCCAGTTATTTTTTATCCTTTCCCAGATTTCCTGATAATAGATTTGGAACCTTAAACTTGGCCCATCAAATGCCTCACCTTGGTAAGCCCCGCCCGCCTCGCCTGAGCCCGCCCGGCATCGCGAGGCTTCAGCCGAGGCGGACAGGCGAGAGCGATGGCGGGCAGGCCCAACTGATACAGCGGATCCCTTTAATTTAGCCGCTATTCTTGCCACGGCCTTC
>CAZNJP010000001.1:40696-46823 GCA_964573345.1 uncultured Syntrophobacter sp.
CCCAACTGATACAGCGGATCCCTTTAATTTAGCCGCTATTCTTGCCACGGCCTTCTCTATTCTCTCTTTAGCAAGCCTCCCTTCAATCTGTTTTACCTTGGCCTCTACTAAGCTATTTACATCTATTTTGCTTTTTTTATTTACCTTGCTTTTCTTTGCCTTAACTAAGGCAATGGCCTTTTTTGTCTTCTTTGCCTTAACTAAGGCAATGGCCCCTTTTTTTGTAGTTTTGACCTCCTTTAAAGCTATTGTTTCTTTCCTTTTTAAAATCTGAGGTTTTGTTCCTAAAACAGGAGGGCTAACTAGTTTTACTTGATAGATGGGGCTAAAATGAATATGCTTTATTTGAGGGCCAATAAAGCTGGCCAATGTAAATATTATTAAATGCATAAAAATAGATACAGAAAAGGATGTTTTAAAAGCAGTTTCTGCATACATTATCTTTAAGCGTTCAGCCATCAGTCAGCTTCGAGGACAGGATGCACGTAACCGTTCATCATTTTTTCTATTTACCGCAGAGAACGCAGAGATCACAGAGCACAAAAGTAAAAGCATTTTTAAACCCGCCTGCTAACGCCTGAGCGTAGCGATGGCGGGCAGGATTCTTATTTTTCTCTGCGTTTTCTGCGCACTCTGCGGTGAACGATTACTTTTTCTTTAAGGGTTTAGTAACCAGCCCAAGATTTTTTATACCAGAAGACCTTATCTCATCTATTACTTTTATAATATAGCCATAGGCTACCTTTTTGTCTGCTTGAAGAAGTACATCTCTCTTAGGATGGGCAGCAATAATGGACTTTAATTTCTTAGACAGTCCTTTTATAGGCACTTGGTAATGGTCAAGGAAGATTTGTCGTTTATTATTTATAGTGATAATTAACGGTTCTACCTTAATGGGCGCAGGCTTAGAAGTAGTTTCAGGTAAATCAACCCTTGGACCATAAGTAAACATAGGTGCAGTAATCATAAAGATGATTAGCAAAACCAACATCACATCTACAAAAGGGGTTACATTGATATCTGACATAAACCCATATTGTCCGTTAAAACATCTCATTGCTTTTTACCCCCAGAAAGGTAACGCCATCTAATCCTATTGGCCAAATCAGTAATAAAGGCCTCCATATGTACCTCTTGTTCCCTGAGACGATGATTAAAATAGTTGTATCCAATAACTGCAGGAATAGCTGCTGCCAGGCCGAAGGCCGTAGCAATCAACGCCTCAGAGATACCTGGTGCTACCTGGGCTAAAGATGCTTGCCCAGTTATCCCAATATTGTGAAAGGCACGCATAATACCCCATACTGTACCAAACAATCCAACAAAAGGAGCGGTATTTCCTACAGTGGCCAGGATACTCATCCCCTGACCCAAACGGAGCCTCTCAGTATAGGCAGACTTGTGCATGCTCTCTGTAACATCCTCTATAGAAACTATATTTTTATCTGAAAAATCCGCCTCTATCCATTTCCTTAGAGCTAGATAACCTTCTTGAAAGACGTGACTTACGGGTGCCTTAGTATAATTTTTGGCTTTGTTAAAAACAAAATTCAGATCATCACTCCGCCAAAATTCCTCTAGAAATCCCTTTGTCTGACTTTCTGCCTTCTTAAATAAAAACCACTTTGCTAACATCACTGCCCAACTGAGAATAGACATAAATAGTAGCACTATTAAAACAAACTTGGCCATGGGCCCAGCATGGATCACCATTTCATAAAACATACTTTTTTGGAAAGAAATCATAACCTTTATATTATCCCAGATTATTTAATAAGCCAAGTACTGAGAAGCATAGCGCATAGAGCTATAGGCATAGGGTTTCTTTATGCTCTTTGCTCTATGCCCTTTGCCTTATTAAAGCTAGCTTAACTTAGCATAACTATGAAGGCCTGAGAGCAAAAAACTTACACCAAAGTATGTAAACAGCACAGATAAAAAGCCAACAATAGAGACAGTAGCCATTTTTGCCTCACGCCAGCCTCTTACCAAACGGCAATGAATGAAAACTGCATAAATAAACCAGGTAATGAGCGACCAAGTCTCTTTTGGGTCCCAACTCCAATAATTCCCCCAGGCCTTATCTGCCCAGACTGCACCTGTAATAATGCCAATAGTAAGGAAGAGGAAGCCGAAGGTCACTATTTGATAGTTCAAATCATCTAATTGTAATAATGAGGGGAAAATATCCCAGATCCTTCCTCCCCGTTTTTTCAACAAATAAACGATGCTCAATCCACAGGCCACCGCAAAGGCCCCATAGGCCAAAAAACAAGTAATTACATGGATAATAAGCCAGTTGCTTTTTAAAGCAGGGATAAGCGGTTCAAGTCTACTATTTACATCTGGTGAAAAAGAGGCATATGCCATAGCCAAAAAAGAAAATGGCAAAGTAAATGCCCCAAAGAAAGAGCTTTTATATTTTTTCTCTATCACCAAATAGATTATAGCAATACACCAGGCAAAAAAGATAAGGGATTCATAGAGATTGGAAAGTGGGGCATGGCCTATACCCAAACGGTGTGATTCTATCCATCTTAAACCTATGCCAAAGCTCTGGATCAGCACTGTGAATATAGTAAAACCAGTAGCAATTTTGGCCAAGCTCTTATAACGAAAGATTAAAACCCCTAAATAAAGCAAAAAACAAATTAAATAAAGAAATGTAACATAACTAAGAATCTTTATGTTCCACACTTAGTTCTCCTCTTATTTTTTTTATCAAAGTTTCAAATAGCCGGGCAAAGGTAGGGCGATGTTTATGGGTTATACCACCTATCATTACACTGCATTTTCGCCCCTTGGGCTCGGCTCTTATCCACAACCTTTGTGGCACTACAAAAAAGCTTATAATTAAAGCAAAAATTAGGATTATACAGCCTATCCATACTATCCATATTCCAGGATTTTTTCTTACTTGTAGACCTGTATAGCGTGCATAATCTTCTACTACAAATATGTATTTACCTTTACGGTGAAAAGCATCAAACTGAGGAAATTGGTCTAATACCCAAAATTCTTCTGCGTCTTTAGACCTTTCTAGCCTTATTTTGAATGCTGGTCCAACACCCATCAAGTCAGGCTCAATCCTCACTACCTTGAATGTGCCTTGATTATCAGGCAAAGAAATAGTTTTATTAAAAGCAGCTTTAACAATGGATATTTTTTTATCCTCACGTGAAATTATCCTAAAAACTACATCGGGCTGGGGTGCTATACCATAGCTTGATTGATAAAAGCGCATACCTTTATAATCTAAGGGGTCATTAACTTCTATTGTTTTAGTGATTTTCTCATCTCCATCTATAACAGTAACCTTAGAGATATACGCCTCAGGCATACCTGACTCATAAGTCTTTAAGATGAACTCATCACATCTGAGGGCAAAAGGTAATCTTATTGTTTCATGAGATCTGGAGCGAAGAAAAATTTGGTTGTTTACTTCTCCTTCTGGGATTAACATCAAACCAGAAAAACCGAATTTAGAATTAATTATCCCCCCAAGCAAGATAATTAAAATACTAAGATGGATAATATAAGGACCTAGGTAGCTTAAATATCCTCTGCGTGCATGTAAGAGGTAGTGAGTAGGGGCTTCCTCTATTTCAAGCTGTTTGAAATCTTTCTTGAGAACCTGGAGCAATTTATCCTTTATTGTATGAAACGGGATAGTACAGGTTAGACGTTGGTGAAATGAGAGATGCTCTAAAAATTCATTATCCACAGTTTTTTTGGAAGGATGCAATAATCTCCAAGTCTTTGGAAAACGCTTTAAAGAACAAGTAGCCAGATTTATTACTAGCAATCCCAAAAGGAAGCGAAACCAGGCAGTGTGGTAAACATCATAAAGAGATAATATATCTATTAGGTCTGCGCCAAATTTGCCAAAATACTTAAGGCAAAGTTCTGGTTCAGGAATGGTTGTGCCAACAATACAGGCAATAGCTAAAATGATTAAAAAAAATATGGCAAGTTTTGCTGAGGCAAAAAGATTGATAAATAGTTGTCCAATTCTTTGCATACTAAGATTTCTTCTGATTTTTCTCTTCTAATTCTTTCTCTGAGGCGATGTCTATAGTCTTATCCTCTGACTTAAGGGCCTTTTTAAAATTACGAATCCCTTGACCTAAACCGCTTCCAATCCCTGGCAGACGGCTGGCACCAAAAATGATAACCACAATAAGTAAAATTATAAGCAATTCTGGCACTCCAATACCAAACATATGCCCTCCTTTTTTTCAATAAGTACTGCAAAATTAACATCCATAAAATATAGTGTCAATAGCATTGACAATTCTAGCCCTCATGTTAAATGATGAAATAAAATGGCTGTAAAAAAAGAAATCCTTTGCCCTCATTGTGGGAAGACTGTGTTTATCTATCAAAATCCTATCCCCACAGTGGATATCATTATTGAATTAGAACAAAGAGGCATTATTTTAATTAAACGCAAGAATCCACCTTATGGATGGGCCATCCCTGGTGGCTTTGTAGATTATGGTGAGAGCTTAGAGGAAACTGCTATAAGGGAGGCAAAGGAAGAAACAGGTTTAGACATAGAATTAATAAACCAATTCCATACATATTCTGATCCAGGGCGTGACCCAAGGCATCACACTATTACTACTGTATATATTGCCAAAGCCAAAGGTATCCCTAAGGCAGGCGATGATGCTAAGGATATTGCCATATTTACAGAAAAAAATTTGCCAAAGCAATTGGCCTTTGACCATGGAAAGATATTAAGTGATTACTTTGCCTACATTAGAAAAAGCAGAGGTTAAGGTAAAGGCAGAGAGAAAGTCTTTACCTCTGCCTTTACCTTCATTTTTAGGATGGATAGAAAATTCCTGGTAGACTTTATGTTAGGAAAGTTGGCAAAGTGGCTGAGACGTCTGGGATGTGATGTAATTTATAAATCTATTACTAATATAGCTGATTTAGAAAGGTATCTAAAACAGGGCTATATCTTCTTAACAAGGCGCCGCGATTGGCTAAATAACAAAAAATTACCAAAAAATATGGTCTATTTTATTCAAGCCAATGAAACTCAGAATCAAATGCGTGAAATAGTAAAACACTTTAAGCTAAAATTGGACGAAAAACAGATGTTTTCCCGATGTGGCCATTGCAATACCATATTGATAGAAAAAACCAAAGAAGAGGCCATTCCCTATGTCCCTGAATATATAGGAAAAATCCATCACAGATTTAAATTCTGTCCTGTCTGCGGCAAGTTTTATTGGCCAGGAACACATAGAGAGCGGATGGAGGCCTGGTTAAAAAGCTGTTTTACTGAAGACCATAGGCCTTAAGCTTACGATAGAGATGGCTCCTTTCTAAACCAATCTCTTGAGCAGTAAGGCTAATATTTCCATTATATTCCTCTAACTTACGACGGATAAACTCCCTCTCAAAATGGGTCTTGGCCTGTTTAAAGGTCTTAAGGGTAAATAAATCTTGATTTTTTTCATTCTTTTGGACAATGGTTTTTGGAATGTCCTTGGCCCGAATAATTTTATCTGGCACCATAATCACCAAACGCTCAATAATGTTCTTTAGTTCCCGTATATTCCCTGGCCAATCATATCTCTTTAGCAAGGCAATGGCCTCTTCTTCTATCTCTTTTGGACCAAAATTGCCTTCTGAAGAGAATTCTTGTAAAAATTCCTTCACTAGATAGGAAATATCCTCTTTTCTCTCTCTTAGAGGAGGGACTTCGATAGGCACTACATTTAAACGATAATAAAGGTCTGCCCTAAAATTTCCATTGGTAATTTCCTTTTCCAGGTCTTTATTGGTGGCGGCAATGACCCGTACATCTACTTGAATAGTCTTTGTACCTCCCACCCTTTCAAAACGTTGTTCTTCCAAGATGCGTAAAATCTTGGCCTGTGTCTTTAAACTCATATCCCCAATCTCATCTAGAAGCAGGGTGCCTCCATGTGCTAAGTCAAACTTTCCCCTTTTTTTGGTGTGTGCTCCTGTAAATGCCCCTTTTTCGTGGCCAAAAAGTTCACTTTCTATTAACTCTTCAGGAATGGCTGCACAATTCACCTCTACAAATGGACCCGAGGCACGTTTACTATAATGGTGAATTGCATGGGCAACCAACTCCTTTCCTGTT
>CAZNJP010000002.1:0-42004 GCA_964573345.1 uncultured Syntrophobacter sp.
CGGCGCTCTCCTGTTAAGTAATTTCATACTAGCAATGCTCCTTGTAAAAAACAACTTTCAATAAAAAAGCAAGAACTGCTTATTAGCACATACTTAACAGGGTGAATCTGTGGTGAATGGTTATAATTTTTTTAATTTCTTCTTTTGTTATGTCATACTCCCATTAAAATCTTAAACTCGCTCTCTATTGGTTTGTAACCTTTTACAAAGCTGTCTAGGAAAGGAGGCTGTAATTGCTAAAATCTGTGTAAATTGCCTAATGGCCATTTTGGCGTATCACTTAAACCTAAATTATTAAGTACTGATTTAAAAAAGCTTCTTTTGATAGCCTTGTTTAATAAAAGGCAAGGCACGTTTTAAACTTGCCCCCATTTTCTTAAGGTCATTTAATCTTAATCCATCTTTTCTATTTTCTATTATCTTCTTTGCTGTTTTAGGCCCTACCCCTGGAACACGTAAAAGGGTCTTGTAATCTGCGGTCTTTATGTCTACCGGGAATAGATGAGGCTGTTTTAGGGCTATGGTCAATTTTGGGTCTTTGTCTTTAGAAAGATGGCCTTTCCTGTCAAAGACAAGCCCTAATTCAGCGTCTGAAAATCCATAGCGAAATAGGAAATCCAGTTGATAAAGGCGGTTCTGGCGCCAGATTGGTGTAGGGGAATGCTCCTCTAAAGGGGTCCCTTTAAGGGGGTAAAGGGCCTCAAAATAGATGCGGGTTAGCTTTATCTCTTTATGGAGCCTCTTCATAAGCTCAAATATATCCCTATCTGTCTCCTCTGATGCCCCTACTACAAACTGGGTAGTTTGCCCTCCAGGGATAAGCCCTTTTTCCCTGTATTTTTTAATCTCTATTGTTGACTCCATAATTTCATCAAAATCCTTTTTTGAGCTAATCCTAGAAAGGTGCCTTGGCGAAGGTGCCTCAAAATTTATAGAGGCCCTACTGGCAAGCTCACAGGCTGGACGGATATACTCTGGTTTTGATCCAGGAAGTACCTTTAAGTGGATATAACCATTGAACTGGTATTTTTTTCTTAAAATCTCTGCTGTCTTGATGATGTCTTCCATGGCCAAAGATGGGTCTATTCCGTTTCCAGAACTCAAGAAAAGCCCCTTGACCCATCCCCTTTGATAGAGGTCCATAAATAGTCTAGAGAGTTCTGAAGGTTTAAAGGAGGTACGAAGGACTTTGTTTTCAGCCCTATTTATGCAATAGGCACAGTCATTACAACACACATTTGTCATCAATACCTTAAGCAAGGGAATGTAGCCCTTTGGCGTTGCTGCAAGGTATATAAAGCTATTTAACCTCGCTGCAAGGGAACAGGCATCCTGTGCTGCCCCCATGCCCAATATCTTTAATTTCTTTTCCATATTTTAGTTGCCCAGTTAGTCAGTTGTTTAGTTGCCCAGTTAACAGTTAAAAAACTAACTGACCCACTGACCTACTTTTTATACCCTACTGGCATAACCAATATAGGGTCATTTTCCTTCTTTATTCCTAAGCATTCAATTACCCTTTGATTATAAAAGGCACCTACTATTCCTGCAGATAGGCCAAGTGCCTCGCACTGAAGAAATATGTTTTGCCCTACATGCCCTGCCTCAATATATGTATATGGTATCCCCCTATCACCATATTTTATGGTGCACCTTTTATAACAACCAGTAATGACTACTACTACTGGTGCCCCAGCTATCCACATCTGCTGAAGTGCTGCCTTTGCCAGTAGCTTCCTTACATCACCCTCTTTTATGAGTCTCAATGAGTGCCTTTCAGGAATGTATTGATAAACACCTGCTTCAAGGCCACTGATTCCATTTTTACCAACTGCTACAAATATATCTAAGGGATAAAGTGCACCTGCAGAAGGGGCAGACCTAAACATCCTCCTTTTATCGGTTATACCATCTGCTGCCCAAAGTATCTGGGACAAATTTTTAATGGTCAATGAATTTGATTTAAAATCCCTTATAGTCCTCCTTTGCTCTATGGCCTCCTCTAGCGATTTTTCCCCTTTATAGGAAGGTTCTGGAAGTGGAATCTCTTTAGATGAAAGGTCCTTCACAAATAGGGCAGAAAAAACCATGACTGTTGCTATAATTGTAATGTTTAAACTCATCTTTTACCTCCCCTTTTTTGGCTCAGAATAATCCTCTTTCTTATCCCCTTCCATGCATGGGTGATAAGAAAACTCTCCTTACTATCTGCCAGCATCTTTAAAAATAATGACCATGGAATGGAGAGTGCAAGCTCATCTATTCTCAGATATGGACGGGCTGAACTATCAAAGCCCCCTAAGACTGCCTTCATTTCTCCTCTTTTTTTATAAATAAAAGGCCACCCAATGGCCGCAGTGCACCCAGCGCCAAATGGTGTCTTTACTATATCCCAATCCGCCGTTACCCTCTGGGCCAGGATGATAAGACCAGAAATTACCTCTGGCCTCTCTAAAAATAAGACAAAATCTGGGGTATAATCTGAATTAAGCCTTTCTAATGGCAAAATAACAAGATAGGGCCTGGGTGCTTCTGGTGGTTTGGCAGCCTCAAAAAATGATTGAGAATCTTTTGGTGTCTTAAGATAGCGTTCTCCTTCCATCTCCTTTAAGCCACATGAGATATAATAGGCAATAAAATCAGGCATCTTGTGAAGAAATCCCAAATAAAATGCACCTCCTACACACCCTATATTTTTCTGACTGAAGTAAAAAGGCATTCTTTTTCTACGGGCCCTATTAATCCCATTCATGACACAGAAAAAATGCTTAAAGGCATTAGACCAATCAAAATCTTCAGAGATAGTCCCTGATTGGGGAAGAATACCCTTTTTAACAGTAAGTCCATCCTCTGGCGGCTCAGAACTATAAAAGATCGCCAGTGGATCATCTTTAAGGCAAAGTCTTTCTTTTAAAAATTTATAATTGCTTAATTGTTCCATATCTGAATATAGCGCAAATTTCCTTTTCAAATTTATCTTCTGTCCCAGAATTTCTCAAAAACGAATTGCTCTTCGTCTGCCTTTGTTTTTACTACACCATTTAGCCTTGCCTTTAGCAACTCTCCCAGAATCTCTTTAAAAATAGGGCCTGGGTTAAAGCCCATAGCCTTTAAGTCTTCTCCTGTAAAAACAGTTTTTACATCCTTTAATTGAATAAAGTATTGAGATACAAGCTTCTTTCTTTCCTCAGGCAATTTAGCCATTAGGTAAAGCAGATATTCTATGGGTAAATCCTTAAGGGTAAAATAGATTTCAGAGGGTAAAATATCCCTGGCAACTCGCCACTTGTTATAAATTTCTAAGGTTAGATGTCTTTTTTCTAATATGCCCTTTTTTAATCCTTCTGAAAATTCTAGTTTATCTAAAAAGGCAATTAAGTCTTCTTTATTTAAATTATCTACCAGTCCCAAAAGGTATACCAGGTCCTTCTCATAGCTTTTCTTTAGATAAAGTAAGTCAAACCAAGAAAAGACTGCCTTGATTTCTTTAAATAGGTCTTCTAAGGTTTTATTCCAGACAATACTAGGATGCAGAAACTTTAATGCCTTTAATTCATGTAGGCGTTTAAGGATAGCAGATGGATTGGCCTCTTCAAAGATAAGTTTCAACTCATGCCAAATTCTGGCACCACTCACATGTCCTAATAGATTTAGTCGCTCAGCCTGATGAATAAGATTTAACGTGTGTTTCCCAATCTTAAAACCAAATCGCTGCTCAAAACGCACTGCCCTAAGTACCCTTGTAGAATCTTCCACAAAGCTTAAGTTATGCAACACGCGTACTGCTCCCTGTTTTATATCCTGTTGTGCACCAAAAAAGTCTATAAGCAATCCAAATTGTTTGGGATTTAGCTTTACTGCCAATGTATTTATAGTGAAGTCCCTCCTGTATAAGTCCAGCTTAAGTGAGCTCATTTCTACTGTAGGCAGTGCTCCTGGGGTTTCATAAAATTCTGTCCTGGCTGTGGCTATATCAATGGAAAAACCATCAGGAAAAACAACTACTGCTGTGCCAAACTTTGGATGGGAATGGACCCTTGCCCCCAAGGCTCTGCCCAATTTTTTTGCCAACATGATGGCATCACCTTCTACTACAATATCTATATCCAGATTTTTTTGCCTTAAAAGCAAATCACGAATAAAACCACCTACTGCATAGACATTGCATCCTACACTATCCCCTATCTCCCCAATCTTTTTCAGTAAACCTACAATTTTCTTGGGTAAGCTTTCATGAATAAGAGATATAATAGACTTTTGCCGGGGGCGTTTTTTTAATTCAAAATCCCCTATAAAGCTGGAGGGGCTGGTTAAAAGGTATTGAAGCAGCTCTTTTCTAGTAATGACACCTACTAATTTCCCATGTTCTACAATAGGCAGTGACCTCTGTTTATGCTGGAGCAGTGCCTTCTTGACCTCTACAAGAGGAGCATTCGGTGGAAGTACAGGAAATTCTGTAGTCATAAATCTCTTTACAGACCGATCTTTTAAACCATGGAAAATGGCCTTGTTTACCACAGGGCGAGTAATAATACCCACCAGCTTATCACCATCTGTTACTGGAAGTGCATTGACATCGTAATGGACAAAGATTGTCTCTGCCTCTTTTATTTTAGTATCCTGAGAAATAGATTTTACTGGATAGGACATCAAATCTTTTGCAACTTCAAGAGGGGTAACCTCTTTGGATAGAATAGCCAAAAGTTTGTGCTCTACTTGAATCAAGGTTAGGTTCTTTACAACCGCTGAAGCAGCCGCGGGATGGCCCCCTCCATCAAACGCTTCCAGGATTTCTGCCACATTTACCTCTGGCAATCTGCTGCGGCCTACTATAAATATGCGGTTTTCCATACGCACTAAGGTAAACACTACTGGCATATTTTCAATTTCTATAAACCTATGTACTAATACAGCAAAGTCCCTGACATATTGTTCTACAGAAACCTTACTAATCACTATAGGGACATCATGGATAAAATGGGTATGGGCCCCATGAATCAATTTATTAAGTAAATCAACCTCTTCTGCACTAATCCTGTGTGTAATTAGCTCAGTTACTACATTTAGATTTGCCCCACATTCAATAAGATAGGCGGCTGTCTCCAAATCCTCTTTAGTAGTGGAGCTAAAGGTAAAAGAGCCTGTATCTTGATAAAGTCCTATGGCCATCACTGTAGCCTCCTCTGGGCTGGGAGATATCCCCTTTTCTTTTAGGATATGGGTGAGAATAGTTACAGCAGCCCCTACAGGTTTAATTATAGACACTTTGGCTGGAATATCATCTTCAGAGGGGGGGTGATGGTCATAGATATGTACTTCCACACCTTTCTGTTTGACTATCTCTGCTAATGGGCCAATGCGCGAAAGCTGACTTGTATCTACCAACACCACCTTTTCTACCTGCTCCTTCTTGATGTCCTTTAATTGAAAGAGTTGAAAATAATCCATGGCCGTACTGAGCATAAATTCGCGTACCCCCTTTTCTTGACTGTTTGGTGCAATAGGAATGGCATCAGGGTATAGCTTTTTGGCTGCTACCATGGAAGCCAAACCATCAAAATCTGCATTTTCATGGGTAGCAATCAATGTAATCTTTTTATTTTGCCCTGGGGTGAAACTTGGCATAGACCTTTCCTAAATGCTCCTGTGTTACATGGGTATATATCTGGGTAGTAGTAACAGAGGCATGTCCCAACATGGTCTGCACTGCCCTTAAATCTGCTCCCCCTTCTAATAAGTGGGTGGCAAAGGAATGCCTAAGTGTATGGGGGCTAATTACCTTGACAATCCCGGCCTGCTGAGCATACCTTTTAATGATTTCCCAAAAAGCTTGACGGGTCAAGGGATGGCCCTTATATCCAATAAAAAGATAAGGAGAGGATTTTTTCTTTAATAGTTGAAACCTCACTTTGTGTAAATATTCGCTTAATATCTCTTTTGCCTTACTTCCTATAGGTACCAACCGCTCTTTCCCCCTTTTTCCTATAACCTGGATATACCCCTCTTCTAAATAGAGTTGATTTAATCTTAAACGAACCAGCTCTGAAACTCGCATACCTGTGGCATAAAGTAGTTCTAACATGGTAACATCCCTCAGCCCCCTTGCTGTCTTTAAATTTGGCTGAGACAAAAGGCTTTCCACTTCATTAAAGGTTAGGGTCTGAGGTAATTTTCTTTCAAATTTTGGCGATTTTATTAAGGAAAGCGGGCTCTTTTTAAGACGTTTGGTATAGATTAAAAATTTAAAAAATATCCTTATAGCGGTCAGGACACGTGCTCTACTGCGGGCAGAAAGACCATTTTCTACCAAACTGCTCAAAAATTCTTCTACATCTTCAACTTTTAGATCCCCGCCTGCTAACGCCTGAGCGTAGCGATGGCGGGCAGGCTTTGGCCTTTTAATCTTTTTATCCTTTAAAAAATCTTGGAATGCCTGCAAATCATGGGCATACGCCTCTAAGGTAAGCCTAGAAAGCCCACGCTCCAAAAGTAAAAATTGGTAGAACTCATCTAAGAGGTCATCAAACATTACAATATAAACCTCTCTTTTTCTATTTCCCCATACTTATCTAATGAAAAACATACACTAAGTATATGATGATAAGGGCTATAGAAGCGAAGGTCCCCTAAATAAGCTATTTTTTTATCTGATTGTGAGATTATTTGCATATAAGGGAAGCGGGCCCATGTTAAAAAACCCTTTGCCAATGAAGATAGATTAATTAGAGGATTATCTAAGTTTTTTGAGAAATATTTTACATTAGCTTGTTCTTTACTAAGCAGGTCAAAATAAAAACAATTATATCCATGTTGCTCATCTATGATTATCCACCATTTAAAGGGATTTATAAGTGTAGGCACTACGCCTAAAGCCTTTGCCTTTGGGTATACCTTTTTGAGATGGGCAGTAACTTTGTGATGAATATGACCACGAAATAACACAAAACAAAGGATTAAAAAAAGAGAAAAAGAAAAAATATATTGCTTGTTAAAGAAATATTGTCCCACGAATGGCATAAGCAATAACAACAAAATTACTACATCTATTACATATACCCAATCCCGATAGTACCATTTGCTGGAAGGATAAAACAATTTAATGCCATAAGGTACTACTAGATCCAATCCAATATGACTTAAAATGCCTATTAATATAAGGGCTGTATACAGCCAGAATGGGCCTTCACTATCCCAATATTTTATAAAAAATGCAAACATTATTGAAATCAGTGGAGCAATAGTTAGCGAATGTGTAAATGTGCGATGATATTTAAGGTAATGATTTTTCTTTATAAATATAGGGATATGGTCAATATCTGGTAAAACTGCCCCTATAATTAATGCCTCACTTGAATACTTTAATGAGAAAGGTAAGGCCTTAGATAAATCATATCCCACAAGGAAATGGGTCAAAATATCCATAAAATCATTATATTATAAAAGCTTGATAAAGAAAAGACAATCCTTGAATTTGAAGGACTATGTCAAAGTCTTGGATTGAAAAAAGATATTACCGCAGAGAAAGTGTTATTTTTATGAGTTTTGACTTTGACACGGTCCTGAAAAATGTTGACATTGTATTTTCATAGTGATATTAAACTTTTTATATTAAAATTTTATTTTTTTCAGGAGTAAAAAATGAAAGTTTTGTTCTTGCAACCCCCACTTGGGGGCTGGGTCAGTTGGGGAAGGCATAGAGCAATCAATGTAAATCATGTCAGGGCTGCTACTAAAAGGGATGTGTTTGTATAGATTATGATGAAAAGGGATGTTCATATTACTGCAAGGGGTTTATTAAATGCTATACAGTTTAGGGATGGAGATTTTGGAAAGATTGGGATTTTGAGTGGACAACCACAAAGGGTGCAAATGTGTTTAGAGTTTTTAGAAAACCCTATAAAGAATTTTAGTGCATTTGGCTATACCTTATGGACAGGAGAATATAAAGGAAAAAGGATAACTGTGGGAAATGGCGGTATGTATGCCCCGGATGCTGCCTTAGTTACAGAGATAGTTTGTGAAGGAGGAGTAGATATTCTAATAAGGCTTGGTTCTTGTGGGGCATTGAAAGAGGAGATAAACATAGGCGACTTAGTAATAGCAGAGGTCGCTTTAAGGGGAGATGGGGTTACTAATTACTACGTAGATAAAGACTTTATTCCTCATGCAGAAAAGACATTGACAGAGACATTATATAATATAAATTCTGATAACAAGAGTGTCTATAAAGGCATAGTTTGGACAACAGATGCCATACTAAGGGAAACCAAAGAGGTAATAAATGAAGTAGTTAAAAAAGGGGCTATTGGGGTAGATATGGTTACCAGCCCATTTCTCACTATAGCCAATCTTTATAAACGGAAGGCGGTAGCACTTCTTGTCGTTAGCGATAATCTCATTACTGGCGAAATGGGCTTTTTTGACATTAGATTATTTGATGCAGAAAAGGACATGGTAGATAAGGCATTTAAACTAATTGAGACAATAAATGCTTAGTCCACTTTGCTTTCCTGTAAGGTTAAAAGAAGACACTATTTTTGTCTTAGATGAAACAAAACTTCCCTTTAAAGAAACATATATTGAAGTTAGAAATCTAGATGATTCCTTAGAAGTATTAGGAAGAATGAAGACCAGGGCCTTTGGCCAGGTTTTACTATTTTTTTATACCTGTGTGTTAAATCAGAATATTGAGGAAATAGCCAGTGCTTTTAAAAAAACACGCCCTACATTTGATTTTTTCTCTTTAGCTGAAATATTAAAAGATACTTACGAAGAAACAGGAAGTTTAAGAGAAGCAGCAAATTTTATGATAGAAGGCTTTGAAAAAAAGAGGAAAAATAGGGCAGAGAATTTGGCTAGACTATTGCCATTACAAGCAAATATATTGACTATATGCAACTTAAACGGGGAACTTATCTATTTATATGAGGCATTAAAGGAAATTGGAGGGAATGCCTGCTTTTTTGCCTGTGAAACACGTCCTTATCTACAGGGCACAAGGCTTACTTTCTGGGAATTAAATAGGGCAAACATCCCTGTAAGGCTATTATGTGATAACCAAGCAGCTATATTAATGAAGGAAAAAATTGTGAATTGTGTGATAGCAGGCTCAGATAGGTCAAATAAAAATGGAGATATTATAAATAAGATAGGCACATATTCCTTGGCCATTCTTGCACATTATTTTCACATTCCATTTTATGTGCTTATTCAGCATCCAAAGGACATAGATATACAAGAAATGAAAATAGAGGAGCGTCCAGAAAAAGAGGTATTTTTGTGGTTAAAGGAAAGGAATTTATGGCCAAAGGCCATTTATCCAGCTTTTGATATTACACCAGCAAAATTCATTTCTAACCGAATAGATATTTCAGGTGAAATAGCGTGAAGCTAGAAGAAATAAATAATCTCATTCTTATTTGGGGCATGTTATCTGATGAAGGAATAGAGCAATTGAGTGCAGAATTTTTTTATTATGCAAATCTATATATCCTTGTCCCTGAAATGAGGCCCTATCTCTTAGGTCTATCCATATCAAAAAGATTAAGAGGCTCAAACATAAGATATATCTATGCCACGGACAACATGCTAGGCTATTTATTTTACAAAAACAAAATAAAGAAAACTTTATTTTTTCATAAAGAAATAAGGCCCTCCGGCGTATTAGGTATCTGTGGCAGTCTATATGTATGTTTATTAAGCTCTTTACATAGTGTGCCCATAAAACTCTTAAAGTGCAGTAATGAAAATTTAAATTTCCTGGATAAAGATGCCTCAACCTTGGATGGGGAGCTATTTATCAATGATTCAAGCCTTGCTATAGAGGCAAATGATGAGCTTGTGCCCTGGGAGGTCTTGAAATGAGTTATGAAAATGAGAGAAAGGAAATTATATTCTGGGGTGCCCAGTTATATAAAAAAGAGTTGGTTTGTGGTAAATCTGGAAATATCTCCTTAAGAGTGAATAATGACAAGATTCTTATTACTGCCCATGATGCCTATTTAGGGTTTTTAGAAAAAGATGACATTTTATTGATAGATATAAATGGTAAAATTATAGAAGGAAAAAAAGGACCTACCTCTGAAAAAGCACTTCATCTGAAGATTCATAAGGAATTCCCTGAAAAAAAGGTAATAATTCATGCCCATTCCCCTTATACTGTGTATTTCTTTCACTTTTTCCAAACCCTTGAACCTGTAAGTTTTGAGGAAAGGTTTTATTTGGGAAGGCTAAGAGCTATTCCACAATACACACCTACGGTGATAGATGTAGTACCAGTAACAGATGCCTTAAAGACCAGTAATATTGTGGTGTTAAAAGATCATGGAGTAGTGGCTATTGGAGAAGATTTTAAATCCACCTTTTCATTGATTGAGCTTCTAGAGACACAGGCAAGGCTAAATCTGCTTGCTCATTCTATAATGCCAAGGCCAGAAATCGGTTTTATACAAAAAGAAATCTTGAAGAAATATAAGCTCTTTTCTAAAGAGCATATGTCTTGTTTAGTTGATTTGGTGAATAGCGACGAAGTTGCTCAATCCTTAGGAGAGAAATTTAATCTTACTACCATCCTGGGCATAAAAGAAACAGGCGGAAAAGAAGTATTTTGTTTTCATTATGACCATGGAAAGATTATAAAACTTACCAAAAATAAAGAAGAAAATGCAGAATTTATCATTTCTGGAAAAAGGGATGTATGGAGTAAAATCTTTAATAGAGAAATTGACCCATTTGTGGCTTCAACCCAGGGAAAGATAAAAATAAAAGGCGATTTTAATAAGCTTTCTCAGTGGTTTCCTGTGTTTGAAAGGACTTTTAAGCTCTGGGGAGAAATTTCTGTGGAGTGAGAATATGAAAGCATATCAGATGTATATTGGAGGTGAATTCAGGGATAGGGAACAAAAAATCATGGTAGAAAATCCAGCTACTGAAGAGGTATTTGCTCAGATACCTCAAGCTAATAAAGAAGATTTAGGATTTTGCCTGAAAAAGGCCAAATTGGCTCAGAAAGAATGGGGAAATACACCATTTAAACAAAGAAAGGGATTATTGTCAGGTATTTCTAAGGTTATTCTTGAAAATTTAAGAACCTTAGCAGATTTAGAGACAAATGAGATAGGGAAACCTATAAAAGAGACACTTCTTGTTGACATTCCCTTATCAGCCCAGTGTTTTGAGTATTATGCCTCATTAGTTGACACTATTCACTCACCTATCTCTGTTAATCAAGATACTATAGATATTGTTCAATATGTGCCATTTGGCAGTGCCGGGGTGTTTCTACCTTATAATACACCCTTAATGATATTTGGTTTTAGTTGTGCCGCGGCCTTGGCAGCAGGAAATGCTGTAATTATAAAGCCTTCAGAATATGGGAGTTTATCTTTGTTAGAAGTGGCAAAATACCTAAATGAACTGGATTTTCCAAAAGGACTAATTAATGTCATTACTGGGGAAGGTTCTGTCATTGGAAAGGCATTGGCCTCATCAGATATAGATATCATTTCTTATACTGGTTCAAGTACTCATTTTAAAAAGATGTTTAAGGAGATGAAACCAAAAAAGGTAATCTGTGAATTGGGTGGAGCCAATCTGGCCATTGTATTTTCTGATGCAGACTTGGAAGAGGCAACAGAAAATATCATAGCCTCATCTTTTATGAAACAAGGTCAAATGTGTATTGGTACAAGTATAGCTCTAATCGAAGAAGGTATTTATGAAAATTTTTTAGAAACACTGATAAAAAAGACAGAAAAAATAAAGGTAGGAGACCCTACATCGGCTTTAACTGGTATGGGGCCATTGAGATCAAAATTGCATTTAGATGGACTTATAAATAAAATTGAAGGGTTAAAAGCAGAAGGTGCAAGAATTCTTATAGGAGGAGAGAAAATAGATACTAGGGGTTATTTTTATGCCCCTACTATTATAGAGGTTAAAAAACTAGTTTATGAGGAGTTCTTTTCTCCAGTATTGTTAGTAAAGGCATTCAAGAAAGAAGAAATAGAAGACTTAATATCAGATAACCCTACAGGATTGGCATTACAGATTTGGTCAAAAGACATAAAAAAGGCAAAAAAAATAGCCTTAAGTGTCCATTGTGGAGCGGTATGGATAAATACATTTGCCCAGATGGATGCCTCAATACCATTTGGTGGATTTAAAAGGAGTGGCTGGGGGCGTGAATTAGGAAAATGGGGCCTATTTGAATACCTTCAGCCAAAGCATATAGGAATTTCTTTTAAGAAAAGCCCAGTTTCAGGCTGGTTTGGGTGATTTATAAGAGGAAAAAGAACAAAAAACTCGTACTATAAACCATAGGTTTACGCAGATAAATGTAATTATTCACCGCAGAGTGCGCAGAGAGTCAGGAAAATTATTAACGCTCAAGGCTCTAAACTCAAAGCTCTAGAGTTTTGAGTTTAGAGCTAAACAATAACACTTTCTCTGTACCCTCCCCGCCTGCTAACGCCTGAGCGTAGCGACCCGCCCGCCTCGCAAGCGAGCTTGCTCGCGTTGCGGGCAGGTGGCGGGCAGGTGCGGTAATATCTTTTTTTTCAATCCAAGACTTTGACACGGTCCTGGATTACACCATTTTATGCTTGATATTTTTTTAGAATTATATTAAAAGTTTTGTTAAAATTTTACTATTAAAAAATGAGGACTGAAAAGCTAGCTAGTTTTATAGTAAGGCATAAATATCTATTTTTAATCCTACCTATTATATTGAGTATTGCCTCTTTTTATTTCATTAAGGATATAAAGATTGTCACTAGAAGCACAGATTTTATGCCTACAAGGCATCCATTTGTTGAGGTTCAAGGAGAATTAAATAAACACTTTGGGGGTCTGAATCGAGTAAATATTGCCATTGAGGTAAATAAAGGTAATATTTTAAATCCTGTTACCTTAGAAAAGCTCTATGGAATATTTGATGAGCTTTCTTATCTAGATGAGATAAATCCAAGGCGTATCCTTTGCCTTTTCTCTCGGCAGATAAAGCATATTGAAATACATAAAGAAGGTTTTGATGTCAGGAGGCTTTTAAGGGATATCCCCGAGACCAAAGAAGGGTGGCGGGCATTAAGAAAAAAAATTTTAAGAAATCCCTTAGTTTATGGCCCACTTGTCTCAAAGGACTTTAAGGCCACTTTAATCCAGGCAGGATTTAAAGAAGAAGTCCCTTCTAAGATCATCTATGAAAAAGTAAATGAAATCATCAGAAAATATAAAGACAAAAATCATCATATTTATGTAAGTGGACGTCCTACATTAGAAGGTTATATCGAAACCCATTCACATTTTATCCTTTATATATTTGCTATTAGCTTAATTATCACTTTTCTTTTATTATTTCTGGCCTTCAACAAAAACAAAAGGGCCATTATCTTACCATTTTTTTCAGGCATTATGTCTGTTCTCATAGGTCTTTCTATTCTTAGGATTTTAAATTATCCCATAAATCCATTTACTATCCTCATCCCATTTATGGTCTTTATTGTTACCCTTAATCACTCTGTTCAGTTTATGCAAAGATACTTTGAAGCCAGCAAAAAATATAGCAATAAAGAAGAAGTTTCTAAAGAGGTATTAGTTGGTTTATTAAATCCTGTAAGGGCCTCAATTTTTACAGATTTTTTGGGATTTGCCTCTCTTTTTCTTATTCCTATACCATCTATAAGAGGCATTGCTATTTTAGGGGGATTTGGCATATTAAGCCTCTTTTTGACTTTAGTAGGATTTATGCCAGCTTGTTTTGCTATTTTCCCGCTTCCTAAATTTAAAAAGGATAAAGAAAATATAGGATTTGCTTATAGATTTTTGGAAAAATTAGCTGGTATTTATACAAAAAAGAGAAATATTGCTATCATTATGTGTTCTTTTATAGCTGTTTCAATCCTTTCACTTTATGGGATTAAGCACATTACAGTGGGTGAAACAGAGCCAGGTACTTCTATTCTTTATAGAGATGCCCCTTACAATATAGCAGAAAGAAAGATCAATCATTATTTTTCTGGTTCAAATCCCTATTATATATTGGTAAAAGGAAAGAAAGAAAATGCCTTAGTAAGGGCAGATGTAATGAAGGAGATGGATGGGCTTGAGACTTATCTGAGAGAAAATTCCCCTGCTGCAGGATATGGCCTTTCTTTGGCTGATTATATGAAATTAATGAACTTGGTAATGTTTGGAGGAGATAAAAGTCATTTCTACATTCCAGATAATGATAAAGCCATAGGTGAATATCTATTTCTCTATGAAAACAATGCATTTCCAGGGACATTTTCTGGCCTTTTTGATTATTCCCATAAATATGCCAATATCCGTTTAGACCTAAAAGACTGTAAAGGGAGCACTATAAAAGAAATTATTTCAGAGACAAAAGATTGGATAAAAGAACACCATAAGACAAAATGGGTAGATTTTGAATTTGCAGGTGGGCCAATTGGCATTTTAGGTGCCACCAATGACATTATGAAAGAAGGTCTGTTATTAAATATGGCTGTTCTTTCCATACTTATTATTCTTCGTGTCTGCCTTGCATTACGTTCCATAGTTGGAGGGCTTTTGCTTTTTATTCCTCTGCTTTTTAGCATTATCTTAACCTTTGGTAGCTTTGGTATCTTAAATATCCCATTTACTCTATCTACCCTGCCTGTAGCTGCCATGGGAGCCGGGCTTGGCATTGATTATAGTATCTATTTGGCCTCAAGAGTCAAAGAAGAAACAAAAAGACAAAAATCTTTAGATAAGGCTATATTTTGTGCAGTGACTACCTGTGGTATGGCAGTATTATTTGTTGGCACTATACTCTCTATTGGTAGCTTTTCTTGGATATTTTCTAATCTAAAACTTCAGGCAAAGTTAGGAGGTGTCTTTGCATATTTAAAATTTTTAAACATGCTTTCTGCCTTAATCCTTTTGCCTACATTTTTACTTTTAATAAAACCAAAATTTTTGTTTAAGGAGGGAAAATGAAAAAGATTTTATCTGTAATGGCTATTTTACTTTTATTGGCTAGCTTCTGTTGGGCTGAAACTATTTGTCATCCACCAAAGATACCTGAAAAACCTACTGCTGATGAATTAATGAAGGCCTGTTTTGATATAAAGTTTACCAGATATGCTGATGATGCATACTATCCACATGTTGAAACTGTCTTCATAGATAAATCAGGTTTTAAGAGACACAAAAAGGCAGTAAGAAAGAGGATTGTCTTGCATGGAGAAAGAGGGCTTGATTATAAGGATGTGATTTGGCTTACCTATCCTGAATATACAAAGGGATTAGCAGTCCTTACCTGGGCCTATATGGATGTAAATAAGGAAAATGATATCTGGATCTGGCTGCCTGCCTGGAAAAAGATAAGGAAGGTTTCTCAGACAGAAGAGGATGATTCATTTATGGGAAGTGAATTTACAGTAGAAGAGATTACTACCAGAAGATATGGCTATGAAACATATAAACTTATAGGTGAAGATGTATTTTCTGGCTATAAAAGTGGACTGGATGGAAAGACCTATTGTAAAGGGGTTCCTTGTTACAAAGTGGAGTGCTATCCCAAAAAGAAGCGCTGGTATTATGAAAAAAGGATTGTGTGGATAGATAAAAAGACAGGGGCATCTGTTTATGAGGAATATTATGACAAAAAAGGTAGAAAATATAAGGAAATCTTTCGCACTTATGTTTATCCAGAAAATGGCTGCTACTATCCCATTTTTTATGAGGTCTATAACTTCAGGACAGGCCATAGGGATATTATTGTAATAGGTGGTAAAGCCGAACCTACCTTTAATATGGGTATAAGTGAGAGGTTCTTTACAGAAAAGACATTAGAAAGGCAAGAATGGTAAAAAACACAGGTCAGTGGATCAGTGTGTCAGTTGATCAGTTAACTGACTAACTGATCTGAGGAGTAAGAAGTTATGATGAAGAGAATTTTATTTGTAACAACCGTCTTAGTTTTATTTTTTATAAGCTTCTGTTGGGCTGAAACTATTTGTCATCCACCTAAGATATCTGAAAAACCCACTGCAGATGAACTTATGAAGGCATGGTTTGATATTAAGTTCACCAGATATGCAGATGATGTGACATATCCATACATACCTCTGTTAATGATAGACAAATCAGGCTTTAAAAGAAAAAAGGTAGCTGCAAGAAAAAGGATTGTCTTACATGGAGAAAGGGGACTTGATTATAAGGATGTGATTTCAATCACATATCCTGAATACACAAAAGGTCTAGCCATACTTACCTGGGCCTATATAGATGTAAACAAAGAAAATGATATCTGGCTCTGGCTCCCTGCCTGGAAAAAGATAAGGAAGGTCTCCCAGGCAGAAGAGGATGATTCATTTATGGGAAGTGAATTTACAGTAGAAGAAATTACCACCAGAAGATATGGCTATGAAACCTATAAACTTATAGGAGAAGGTATATTTCCTGGCTATAAAAGTGGGGGGGATGGGAAGACCTATTGTGAAGGGGTTCCTTGTTACAAAGTGGAGTGCTATTCCAAAAAGAAGCCCTGGTATTATGAAAAAAGGATTATCTGGATAGACAAAAATACAGGGGTTTCTGTCTATGAAGAGTATTATGATAAAAAAGGTAAAAGATTCAAAGAAATCTTCCATTATTATGTCTATCCAGAAAATGGCTGCTACTATCCCATTTTTTATGAGGTCTATAACTTCAGGACAGGCCATAGGGATATTATTGTAATAGGTGGTAAAGCCGAACCTACCTTTAATATGGGTATAAGTGAGAGGTTCTTTACAGAAAAGACATTAGAAAGGCAAGAATGGTAAAAGGCATAGGTAAAGGTAAACGATACACGATACAAGATATAAAAATGACAAATGACAAAGCTCAAATGCCAAATGAAGCCCAGAATTCAAAGTAAAAAGTAAAAGGGCTAGGGTTACGAAGCCCGTATCGAAGCCCGTCAGACGTAAAACGATACGGGCATCGTTGCCGTAACCAATTGACAAGAATTTTGGATTTCAATTGAGATTTGGGATTTGAGATTTTTAAAAGGGAGGAGGGAAATTATGAAAAAATGGGTAATTGTTTTGTTGGTGGTCTTTTTACCAAGTTTAGGTCAGGCAACTATTTTTAAAAAGGGTCCAGTTACAGTAGAGGGTTATATTAAAAACGAAACTGGCGTTTATCCTGATTTTACAAAGTGGATCAAGATTATGAACATCGTTGATTTAAGGGGACAGTATAAACCAAGACCATGGCTCTCATTCTATGGCCATCTCTATAAGTATTGGGACCATGCCTATAATCAGGAGGATGAATATGCACCTGCTCATCAGGCTATGTATACAAATAGAGAGACCTGGCAGGGAATCTCCTGGGTAAGGGAACTTTATGTAGACTTCTTCTCTGACTATTTGGATATCAGGGCAGGAAAACAAATGGTTACCTGGGGCACAGCGGATGGTATAAGGGTCTTAGATAAATATGTAAATCCATTGGACTGGCGAGAATTTAGCCTTAAACCTTGGAATGAGATAAAAATTCCCCTTTGGACATTAAAAATGGAATTTCAACCTACATTAAATGGCACATTTCAATTTTTATTGATACCAGACTTTGAGCCAGACTATTGGCCAGCGGTAGGGGCACCTTTTGCTATTGGTACAAGTAAAGAAGGGGCTAAGATGATGGAGGATTTAAAGGATTTCAGCCGCACAGGTATCGCAGGGGTCCCCTTTGATTATCGAATAATCTCTAAAGAAGGAAGGCCTGGCGAAAAGTGGGGAAACTCAAAGTTTGGTGTAAGGTGGAGGGATATTTTAGGTAACTTTGAATATACCTTAAATTATATTTATTCCTGGGAAACTGAATCGCCGGAAAGAATTACTATTGTGGATACAAGCACTATGGATCCACAAAAGCTTAGGCAACTTTGTATGCGTATGCATATGAGCCCTGGGGAGCTGCAAAATTTCTTACATTCAAATGGAATTGCTCCCCCTGGTAGCACTTTTCGTTTTACCCAGAAATATCACCGTATAAATGTCTGGGGAGGCACATTTTCAAAGACATTTGTAGGTCGCTATCCGGCTTTTATAAATTGGTTTTTTAAAGGTTTGACCTTAAGAGGTGAATTTGCCTATGTAAGAAATGATTATAGAGCTTATCGTACCAAGGATGGTAGATTTGGGTGGGCACCAACAGATTGTTACAACTATGTCATTGGTTTGGATAAATGGGTTGTTAGCAATTGGTTGGCTAGCTTTCAGTTCATTCAACTTATCAATTCAAAAAAGGATGTAAATGGACAAAAATTTGTATGGCCATCAGCCGGGCCTATGGATAAAGTAGAGACCATATTGACGTTAAAAGTCTCTACAGATTTCTTTCATGAGAGGTTTAAACCCGATATCTTGATACTTTATGGAGATGATAATGATTGGAGAATAAGCCCCTCCTTTCCCTTTGAATGGGGAGACCATGTAACCACTACTTTAGGTGCACATATTTTAGAGGGGAAGGAAAGCGGCCTTCATGGTGAATTTAATGACAGTAAAGAAATATACTTTGAGGTGAAATATAGTTTTTAATCCAAAGGGATAAAAAGGTTAAGGTTACGAAGCCCGTATCGAAGCCCGTTAAATAGTTGGAGAATTAAAATCGAAAATAGAATAAAACAGAAAAATCCAATAAGGAGTTTTCATGATCTAGAAGTTTATAGAAATACTTATGAGGCTTCAATTATAGTTATGACACAGATAGTTCCAAAGTTACCCCAATCTGAAAAGTATGATTTAAAAGATCAATTGGCTCGTTCCTGTAAAGCCATACCAAGGCTAATTGCTGAAGGTTATGCTAAGAAGCATCAGAAACACGGGTTTCAGAAATACCTTGACGATGCTATGGGAGAATGCAACGAGACAGTGGTTAGTCTAAGTCACTGCAGGGATATTTATTCCCAATATGTTGATCCGAAAACATGCGATAAGCTAATAGATGTTTATGATAAATCAGGTAGGCAGCTCTATAATTTATCTAAAGCATGGACTGATTTTAAGACTAAGGGGAAACAATTAACGTAACCCGAAAACGACACGGGCATCGTAAACGTAACCGATAGACAGAGATGCGTTGCCGCTTATTTAATTTAATTATACCCCGTTTTCTTCCTTCGTTTCTTTATGCACTCTATGGAAGTTGCAAAATAGAAACCAGGGGAGAGGAATATTTAAAGGAAATTTCAGGTCCTGTTATCTATGCAGGCTGGCATGGAATGCTTCCTTTTATCCTTTATTTTGGTAGGAAGGTGAAAATGGCGACTATGGTGAGCCAAAGTGAGGATGGAGGATTAGTTGCGCCTGTTTTTGAAAGATTTGGCTTGGAGGTAGTAAGGGGCTCTAGTGGAAAAGGAGGGGCAAGTGCCATTAAGCAGCTTTATAAGCTTTTAAAGAAGGGGCATAATGTGGGCTTTGCTGTAGATGGCTCAAGGGGCCCTGCCAGAAAGGTGCAAGGGGGAATTTTATTTTTGGCACGTTATAGTGATAGTCCAATTATTCCCATAAATGCAGTTTATAGCCATAGCCTTAAATTCAATAGCTGGGATAAGATGGAATTGCCACTTCCCTTTTCCAAAGTACTTCTGTTTTATGGCCCTCCTATTTATGTACCAAAGGATGTAAGCGAGCAAGAATTTGAGGCAATAAGATTAAATTTAGAAAAGACACTTTATCAACTTTATAGGGAAGGGAGTGAAATAGTGAGGTAAAAGATTGGTGAATGGGTGAACTTGGTCATTCCCTGTAGCTTGCTAGAGGGTTACCTTTACTCATATCTTCCCTCCCCTGGTGGGAGGGATTGAGGGAGGGGGTAAAAAGGGCTTTTTCACCCCCATCCCCCATCAAGGGGGAGGAATTTGTGGGTAAAAAGTTAGCCCCTTTGGGAGGGGGCTAGGATGAGGGCAAGAAAAGGGTATACCTTATGATACCCTAGAATTTAGGGATAAATTGCCAAAGACTTCTTTAGGAAAGATTAAGAAGATGGAGTTGACTTAGATAAGAATAGTTAAATAGTTGAACCAAAAATTGGAGAATCGTTGAATGGTTAAATCGTAGAATTATGGAACCGTCAAACCGAATCAACGAATTAACTAATTAACGAGTTTACTAATTTGGATAATTAGGGGGTCATAAAATGGATGTCTATAAATTATTTTCTCAAACGGCCAAGCAGCAACCAGAAAAGCCAGCCCTTGTTTTTGAAGGGAAGGTAACCAGTTTTTCTCAGGCCTTGGAAAAGGTAAACCAAATAGGACATACCTTACAGGCACTTGGCCTAAAACAAGGAGAAAAACTAGCCATCTGGCTGCCAAATTGCCCTGAGTTCATAATGGCCTATTTGGCTGCCTTTGGCCTTGGGGCAACAGTTATTCCAATAGATGCCATGGCTGCAAAAGAAGAGGTGATCGGGATTCTTAATCATGGGGAGGCTTCTATTCTTATAACCACATTCAATGAAGCATTTGAGATTAAAAATTACATACCAAGCCTCAAACATATCATTACTAATTTAGATGAATTAGCCACTTCTGACAAAACACCCCTGCCCCGTGGAGTAAGGTTTACTACTCAACGGGGACTGCCCGCTATTATAGACGAAGAAGATACAGCACTGATCATTTACACATCTGGCACTACCGGGCAGCAAAAAGGGGTAATGCTTACTTACAGAAATCTGGACTCGCCTATAAAGACCTTTGCGTATTTTGGTTTAAAATATGACTGCGTACTCTGTGCAGTTCCCTTTTCCCATGAAGCAGGTTCGCTGCATACCCTATTTCAGGCATCTATGGGCAGTACTCTGGTCATTATGGAAAGATTTGCCCCTGGCAAATTCTTAAGATATATAGAGAAATATCAAGCCGACCTCGTATTTGCCCCTCCAGCCATCCTTGAGGCATTATTAAAAACCAGCGAAATAGAGACAATATCTCTTAAATCACTAAAATATGTTGCACCTTTTGGCGCACCCTGTCATCCTAGAATCTTTCAGGCATTTATACAAAAATTCCCCCATATAAATGTTATAACAGCTTATGGTCTGACCGAATCCACTGCTCCAAATGTTGTTTTATCTCCGGATACACCTACCTTTAAGAGGGTCAAAAAGGGCATCCTGGGTAAGCCTGCCCCCTGGGTAGAGATAAAAATTGTAGATGATAAAGGAAATGAGCTTCCTTCTGGTAGCATAGGGGAAATACTACTTAAGGGCTGGTTTGTTATGAAGGGGTATTATAAAGAACCAGAGCTTACAAGAGAGGTCCTAAGGGATGGCTGGCTCTATACTGGGGATTTGGGTTATCTGGATGAGGAGGGTTACCTTTATATTACAGGACGTAAGAAAGACGTGATTATTACTGGCGGCCTTAGTGTTTATGCAAATGAAGTAGAATTTGTTATCTCTGAACATCCAAAGGTAAAAGAGGTAGCAGTAATAAGCACACCAGATAAACTAAGGGGAGAATTGGTCAAAGCTGTAATTGCCTTAAAGGAAAAAGGCACAGCTCAAGAAATCACTAATCATTGCCGTAAAAGGCTTGCTAGTTACAAAATCCCCAGGGTCATAGAGTTTAGGGAAAGTTTGCCTAAAACAAGTGCTGGTAAGATTAAAAAGGCGGACTTGATTTGAATGCCAGTTTATAAATTTAGAAGCTTTGATGATTTGCAAAGTTTTGAAAGGCAAGGGAAAGGAATAACTTGGTATTTTAAACCTACTAAGGATTATTTCAAAAAAGCACTTAAATTTAAAGTTAAGGTACCATTTCCACCTGGCGTTTATAAATTTAAGAGCTTTAAGGAGTCACAAAGGTGGGAAATGGATTGGTGGATAAAGAGTGGAGTTAATAAGCATATTAACAAAACTTTGCAAAGAGTTTAACACAGTGGGGGTCAAGTATATAGTTATAGGGGGATGTGCAGTTATCCTTCATGGCTATTATCGAACGACACATGATATAGATCTTCTTGTAGATCCGTCTCCTGAGAATATAGCTAAAATTAAAGAGGTTTTCTATAAAATATTTCAGTCAGATGATGCCTTTCGGATTAATGATTCAGATATAATGCATTATACAGTTGTCCGTTTTGCTCCAGAAGGCACAGAGGCAGCAATAGACCTGGTAGGAAGGATAGGGGATGTCAGTTATGAGAAGGCCTCTGAAGACATAGAAAAAATGAAATTAGAAGAGATAGAGGTCCCCTTATGCGGCCTTTCTACTTTAATAGAGACAAAAAAAGGAGTAAGACCAAAAGATAAAGAAGATTTATTGTTTCTTTTAGGTAAGAAGGATTACCTTGAAAAACAAAGAAATGAGTAAGTTATGAGATGGATGTTTATAAAACATTTTTAGACGCAGCAAATAAGCAGCCGAACAAAACAGCCCTTATCCATAAGGATAGGGAGGTCAAATTTTCTGAGGCAGCAAAGGATGTAAATAGACTTGCAAATGCATTTAAAGAAATGGGGATGAGAAAGGGTGAAAAATTGGCTATTTTTTTGTCAAATTCTATAGAATATGTTTATTCTATGATAGCCTCCCTTGGTCTTGGTGTTACAGTAATCCCATTAGATATGTCTCTTAAAATGGAAGAATTAAAAAATATCCTATCACATGCTGAAGCAGATTATTTGATTACAAAGGAAAATTTAGATTTTGATTTACCCCATTTAAAAGGGATAATCTATGATATAGAAGATTTAATTAATAAATCAGAAAAATCGCCTATAGATGAGAAAATAAGTGAAGAAGATATAGCGTTCATCTTTTATACCTCAGGCACTACAGGGAGGTCAAAGGCGGTTCCTTTAACTTACAAACAATTAGATTCTCCTATAGCTGTCTATGATTATAATAAAATTTTAGAAGATTGCTTAGTGGTAGTTTGTTATGTACCACTTTCCCATACAGGTGGGCTTTCTTATCTTTTAATGTTTGTAAAAATAGGAAGCACTTTAATACTGGGTGAAAGGTTTAGCCCATCTCGTTTTTTAGATGATATTGAAACTTATAAAGTCACTGCTACTTGGGTTCCTCCTTCTATTTTAGAAGCTATTTTAAGGTCAAGGGAAATAGACAAATTTTCACTTAAATCATTAAAAATAATTATTTATTTCGGAGCACCTGCTAGCCCTGAATTTATTAAAAAAGTTAAAGAAAAATTCGGCTGTCCTTGGGTTACTGGTTTAGGATTGACTGAAACCGCCGGGCCATTTGTAGTTTATTGCTCAAAAAATGCCCCAGAAAAGCAATTTAAAAAAGGCATTATGGGAAAAGTTCCCCCTTGGGTAAAAGTAAAGACTATAGATGAAATGGAAAAAGAACTTCCACCTGGGGAAATAGGCGAAATATTAGTTAAAGGCTATTTTGTTATGTCTGGCTATTATAAAGAGCCAGAGCTTACAAGAGAGGTTCTAAGGGATGGCTGGCTTTATACAGGTGATTTAGGCTATTTAGACGAGGAAGGCTATCTTTATATTACAGGTAGAAAAAAGGATGTAATCATCACAGGTGGCCTGAGTGTCTATGCTAATGAAGTAGAGTTTGTTATCTCCCAACACCAAAAGGTGAAGGAAGTGGCAGTAATAGGTACACCTGATAAGCTAAGGGGAGAGGTGGTTAAAGCGGTGGTGGTTTCTAAAAATGGCACAAGATTATTTCCTAGAGAGATTATTTCATTTTGCAAAAAGAGGCTTCCGGGCTATAAAGTACCAAAACTTGTTGAATTTAAAAAGGACTTGCCCAAAACCCCCTTAGGAAAGGTTAAGAAATTGGAGCTTGAGCGAATTAAGTAAATGGATGTATTTTGGCAAAACAAAAAATTTTTATGATATCCTTCACCACTCTTTGATATCCCTAAAAAGTCTAAAAAAGTGCTTGACATTTTATTTTCATTGTGGTATTTAATATTAAATTTTTAATATTAAATTTTTTATATCCACAGAGGACGTTATGGTTTCTAAAGCGAAGATTGCTATTGTAGGTGGGGGGATTGCTGGTTTGTCTTGTGCTTACTTTCTGAAAAAGCAAGGTCTGGATGCAGTTATCTATGAAAGAAAAAGAGAAGTAGGAGGTAGGTTTTCTACCTTGAAAATCGATGGAGTTTATATTAATCGGGCCGCTTTGATGTTTTCTAAAAAGCTTAATCCCTGTTTTACTTCCCTTATTCATGAATTAGAAATTCCTCACAGGGAGATAGATAAGTCAAAGTTTGCAGTGCAGATTGGGGATAAAATTATTCCTTTAAACAGGCAAGGACTTCTTGAAAGTGGATTGTTCAATTTAGAAGAAATCAAGTTGTGGGGGAAATTACAGGAGTTAGCACAATCGCTCAAATTTGATTATGGTGAGCCTGATGAACGATTACTTAAGTGGCATGAGATGTCCCTTTATGATTTTTGTAAAAAAGAGATGAAATTTACCGATAATATGATAAATTACCTGGCTCAACTTTATGCTAGCTTTCAGTATGTGGAACCACATGAGCTTGCCGCAGATAAAGGACTATTTTCTATTTCCTACTCTATAACACCTACCTTTACGCCTATAAAAGGTATGGGAGAAGTAGCATTGGAGTTAAAGAAAAGACTAGGGGATGAAAACCAAATAAATACCCATGTAACTGAGGTGCATTATGAGCCAGGAAAAGGCTTTATGTTAAAAGTGAAAAGAGAAGATAGATCTCCTACATTTGAAGGGCCTTATGAGTATTGTGTTTTTGCTACTGGCGGGAGGAGTGTAAAAAATATTATGCCAGAGGTGGATTTTGAGGTCCAGGCAGCTAAGACCAGGGGGTTTATCATAGAGGCCATCTGCCCCCAGTATCGTCCATATGAGCTAATAATCTTTCCTAAAGTAGACAATAAGCATGGTGTCCATGGTGGTGAAATGCAACATCTGCCTGATGGTCGTTCTATTTGCGCTATCCTTCTCTATCGCAGTGATGCAGATTTAGGGGCAGTTTTTAAGAAATATAAAATCATTGAGCGCCTTGGTTGGTCACCTGCCCTTGGGGTAATGCCACCAGGGGGAAAGATTGTAGATGTTGCTACTAATGTAAAAAATGCTTTTGTGGTAGGTGACTTCTTTCGTTTTCCAAATCTTGAATCTTGTGTTTATACAGCCAAGAAGGTTGCTTCTATCATTGCCAAAGGCAAATTAGAGAAGAAAAAATGAAGATTTTAGGGATATGTGGGACAAATAAAAGAAAAAATAAAAAATCTGCCAGTGATTACTTTCTTAGAAAGGCCCTGGAAGCCACTGAAGAACTGGGGGCAAAGACAGAATTAATTAGACTTATAAATTATCGTATAAAACCATGTTTGGCATGTAATTTCTGCATTTGCGGCAAGTTATGTCCTTTGCTCGAAGATCCAAAAGATGATGCAAAAGAAATCTTTGAAAAGATAGATGAGGCAGAAGGTATAATCTTTTCCTTCCCTGTTTACGCATATCAGACACCTGCCGTTGTCATTAATTTACTTCAGAGGGTAAGGCCTTTTCATGAGCTTGAAAGGGCAAAGGCAACAGGCTTAGAAATTAAGGCCGTAAAAAGCAATCCCTTTTCTGGAAAACCTATAGGAAATTTGGCAGTAGCGGCCGCTATTGGGTTAGAAGGGGCTTTATTTGGACCGCTCCATATCTTGAAGGCATTGGGGGCAACACCAGTTGCCTGTGCAGGTATTTCTCTTTTGGACCCAGAGATAAAAAATATTTATAGCATAAACGGTAAATTCTGTGTTCCTAATAAAGAAATAAAGGCATTTTTTGATAGGGATTTTCCAAGTTATGAAGAAAATGAATGTGCTATTGATATGGCGCGCTCAGTAGGGAAGTGGGTCTATATGGCTTACAACTCTGAGGTATTTCAGAGGATAAAATATCGCACCAAACTTTAGTTACCCCCACACCAAAAATTGGTGTGGGGGACCTTTAACAATGCCCCACCCGGAAGGGTGGGGTGGTTTACTATTAAGATTTTACTATACATGGAGGCTTAAATGAAGACACTATTTGTTATGCCCAGTGTAGGTGCCTGGGCCTCACACGGAATACACAAGGCACCCAACCAGCTTTATGCCCAGCTTGGTGCATATTTAAGGAGCAAGAACATTTGTGATGTAAAAGTTTTGGATGCCCGTGCCTTTGATATGTCTACTGAAAAGATGCTAGAGAAAGTCAAGGAACATGGTCCTGATATAGTGATATTAGGAGATATGGTTCATTCTTACGGCGGATTTGCTGTGATGTGGTATTTTAATGAAACAGCTCGCTTGATAAAGGAAGTTTGCCCAAAGATAAAGATTATTGTTGGTGGTCTTTGGTATTCTGGATATTATAAACAAACCCTTGAGCAAAATCCATGGATAGACTTTGTCTATGTAGGTGAAGCAGAGCTTACAGTAGAAGAGTTGCTCCTTGCCCTAGATAGAGGTCGCAAAGATTTAGAAAATATTCCTGGGCTTGCCTTGAGAAAAGATGGTCAAGTTGTAATTGGGCCTCATCGAGAATTGATTAAAGACTTAGACAGCCTTCCTTTGCCTGCCTATAATTTGTTTCCTATGGATAGGTATGTAGGGCATACCTATTGGAAACCATTTGTAGAAATCATTACCTCCCGTGGTTGTCCTAATGCCTGTTCTTTTTGTTATGAATGGAGCCAATTTGACCCCCGTAGCCCAAAGGACTTTATAAGCTGGAGGGCCAAGTCTGCAAAACAGGTAGTGGATGAACTGGAGTTATTAGAAAAGAAATACGGTGTGAAGGTAGTGGTTATCCAGGATGATACCTACAATGTGAATATAAATAGATTAAAGGAAACATGTGATGAAATCTTAAAAAGACACCTTTCTATAAAATGGGTGATGTTGGGTATAGCCCGGGATTGGGTAAGGCAAAAAGAGATTATTCCTTTAATGAAAAAGGCTGGCATGTTTATGGGTGTATTGGGAATAGAGGTAGCAAGTGATGAAGAACTGAAAAAGATTGGCAAGGGTATAACAATTTCTCAGGTCAAAGAAACTATTGATATTTTGAGGGAAAATGACGTTGCTACTGTAGGTACCCTTCTGGTGGGATTTGAGGATGACAATGAGGCAATAATTAAAAATAGGTGTGAATTTGCTAATAAAATTGACCCAGATATTATCTGGATAGGCTTTGTTACTCCCCCGCCTGGTTCACCTATCTGGAGGAGTGCCGTTAGAAATGGTCGGGTTGATCCCAACCATATAGACCTAAAACTTTGGGACTTCCAGCACCCAGTTATGCCTACAAAAAATTTATCAATAGAAAATATAGGGCGTCTAGCTGCATGGGGAATGAAGAAGTTTTATAGCAATCCTAAAAGGATTCAACGCATCATGAATAGCAGTTATGACTCACTTGCAAAGCTGTGTTTTAAGGACCAATTGGATAATTTCATGCGTTTTGAAAAAGCTGCAGTTAAAGGAGAAATTTTGGTTTAGGAGGAAGCAGTGCTCCCACAGAAGATTGCCTATTTAAACTTAGACACCACGGATGTTGAAATTAAAGAAATCCCCAAAAAAATAACCAAAAAATTTCTAGGTGGACGCGGGATAAATATGTATTTGCTTTATAATCATGTCAAACCTGAAACAGACCCCTTGTCTTCAGAAAATCCACTCATTATCGGACCAGGGCTTTTAACAGGATTAAAGGGCATAAGTGCTAGTAGATGCAATATTTCTGGAAAATCTCCTGAAACAGGGCTTTTGGGGGATTCAAATATAGGTGGTTATTTTGGGGCATTCATGAAAAGGACAGGCATTGACTATTTATTTATTACTGGTGCCTCAAAAAGGCCCGTTTATATCTATTTAGACGATGAGGGAATCAGTATAGAAGATGCCAAGGATTTATGGGGAAAATGTACTACAGAAACTAATACTATCTTAAAAAAACGCTATGGCCCATCAAGTCAGTCTATTTCTATTGGAATAGCAGGGGAGAATTTAGTACGCTTTGCCTGCATTATTAACAGGAAGAAGAACGCTGCTGGCAGGACTGGCATGGGTTGCCTTATGGGGGCCAAAAAGATAAAGGCCATTGTAGCAAATGGTAAAAAGGTCTTAAAGCCAAAAGATGAACCCAGATTTAATGAATTAATAAAAGACCTTCATCAAAAATTAGATAAAGAACCTTTAGTTAAAGTACTCAGCGAATTTGGTTCTGTCCATCTTTTTAAGCTTATTAATGAGCAGATTGGTATGGGAAGGGTCTACAATGGACTTTCTATGACATTTCCAGAAAACAAAGATATTTCACCTGATATATTGAAAGAAAAATACTATACAGGAAAGGCAGGTTGCTTTTCCTGCCCTGTTGCCTGCCAGCATAGATACAAAGTTAATGAGATAAAAAGTGAAGGGCCAGAATATACCATTCTTGCTAGTTTTGGTCCTGTTGTAGGAATAAAAAGATTAGAAACAGTTCTTTATATAAACGACCTAATAAATAGCTATGGCCTGGATGCTAGTTCCACATCAAACCTTATTGCCTGGGCCATCGAACTATTTAAGAAAGGTCTAATAGATGAAGAGATAACCAATGGACTGAAACTCGATTGGGGAGATGAAGAAGCAATTATAGAGTTGATTCACCAAATTGCCCATAGGAAAAGCTTTGGTGACATTTTGGCTAATGGGGCAAAAGAGGCAGTAAGGCAATTGGGTGAAAAAACAAGCAAATATATTATTTGGACAAAGTATCTACCCCAATCAGACCCAGTGGATTTAAGGTACCTTCCAGCTTATGCCTTAGGTAATTCAGTGGCTTCAAGGGGTTCTGACCATTTAAGAAGTCGACCTACCTGGGAGGCCTATGGCCTTTCTGAGGAACAGTTAAAGGCCATTTATGGTGGACATGTTTCTCCAAATCCCTGTAGCTATGAAGGAAAAGGAAGAGTTATCTGGTGGTGGGAAACTTATCTTTCCCTTTTTGATGCCTTGGGCCTTTGTAAGCTTATTGCCTTCCATTGTCGGCCTGGCTTGCTCAGTTTTGAATTTTTCTCAGAGTTGATTCGCTATGCCACTGATCTTGATCTAACACCTCAAGAAATCTTTGAGGTAGGGGAAAGAATCGTAAACCTAGAGAGGATGTTTATTGTAAAGAAGGAAATAAAAAGGCAGGATGACTTTCCACCTCAAAGGTACTTTGAACCACTAGTTTACCAGGAAGGCCTAACCCCTGAGAAAAAAGATTTAAAGCTGGATAAGGCAGGCTTTCATCAAATGCTTGATGAATACTATCAACTTCGTGGATGGGATAAAGAGGGTAGGCCTTTAGATGAAACAAAAGTGCGTTTGGGTTTAAGCCAATGAAGGTAGCAATAATTGGGGCAGGGGCAATAGGTAGTTTAGTAGCTGGTTATCTTAGCAAAGAAGGTATGGATGTCACTTTAGTTGGTAAAAGGCGGGATGTTTTAGCTATCAAGGAAAATGGCCTTATCATAGAAGGAGTAAGAGGGAGAATAGTTATTCCAGTTAATGTTACGAATAAATTAGGAAATGCGGATTTTATCATCTTGGCCGTTAAGACACAAGACATTGTTTCGGCCTTAAACGAGAATATCCAGGTCTTAAAAGATGCCCCTATCCTTACGGTGCAGAATGGGGTTAGGGCCGAAGAGATTCTTTTGAAGTTTGTTCCCAAGGAAAGGATTATTGGCAGCATTATCATGTTTGGAGCAACATACCTTGAACCAGGAAGAATTCTACACAATTTTGAAGGGGATTGGATAATTGGAAAAGTATTTGTTCAGAATGATGAAAAGGTTGAAACAATAGTAAATCTTTTAAACAAGGCATTTCCTGTCCACACAACAGAAGAAGTAAGGGAAATGAAATGGCTAAAGCTCTTTTTAAACCTAAATAATTGCCTTCCTGCCTTAGTAGGGAAAAGTATGCAAGAGACATTTTCTGATTTGGAGACCTGTAAGTTAAGTATCCGCCTCTTGTATGAGGCATTGATGGTGGTTGATAAGGCAGAAATTAAATTAAAATCCCTACCAGATTTTCCTGTAGAAAGGGTTCGGGCATTGACAGAGATGTCGCTAGAAGAAGCAAGCAAGATATTTTCAAAAATAATGACCAACTTGAGTGAGACGCCTCTTTATGGCTCTATCCTTCAAAGTATAAAGAGAAAAAGACCATCAGAAATTGACTATTTTAACGGAGAGATAGTCTCTTTAGGAAAAAAGCTAGGGTTGTCTGCACCTCTAAATAAAAAGGTAGTTGAGATGGTGCACGAAGTGGAGAGGAAAGGTGAGTTTTTTAGGCCAAAAGATATTTTAAATAAATTTAACTGTTTACCACAGAGAACGCAGAGACCACAAAGACGTCCCTCTGCGAGCTCTGTGAGCTCTGTGGTGAACGATCACAAACAAATTTAAGGGGGTTAAAGATGGAATTAAAGTTTCCTAAGCTTCTGGTCAGTATAAGCAAGATTAGAGAAAAATGCTATCAGGGATATAAAGAAGGGGATAAATTTATCTTTCAAGACTTTACTAAAACCCCTCAAGGCTTTTGTCAAGGGGCCGCCACCGTGCTTTTCCCCTGTCTTTATGCCTTAACCTTTGGGGCAGAGTTTCCCTTTGAGGAAAATCCCCGTTCTATCCATACCAGTTGTCCTGATGGAGGGAGGGTAGAGTTTTTTACCCAAGTGCTGACTGAAGCAGGGGAAATAGAAATCGGAAAAAAACAGGAACAAATAGGGCCAAAACCAAAGAAGATGATTCTCAGTGTAGAGGAAGTAAGAGGAAGGTGTTTTTATGGCTATAAGGCAGGAGATACCTTTGAAATAACCGGACTTAGCACTCCAAAGAATTTTTGCGGTGGTGCCTATAATGCCCTGTTCCCTGTGTTTTTTGCCTTAAATTTTGGGGCAAAATATCCATTTACTGAAGATGGAGGAACAATTTCTCGTGTGACCTGCCCAGATGGGGCAAACATTAGGTTTAAAGTAAGGAGAATGGAATAATAAAAAATGGCAATAATTCACCGCAAAGAGCGCTGAGTTAAGTTATTTTTTGTTTTCCGCTGAGAAGGCGGAAAGTAAACCACCCCACCCTTCCGGGTAGGGCATTGTTAAAGGTCCCCCACACCAATTTTTGGTGTGGGGGTGAACGCTTGCAAAAAATGAGGAAAAGGGTGGTAGTTACAGGTATAGGGGTGCTTTCCCCAAATGGTATTGGAAAAGAGGCATTTTGGGAAGGGATGATTTCAGGCAAATCAGGGGTAAGGCGTGTAACGGATTTTGATGTTTCTCAATTTCATTCCCAGATTGCTGCAGAAGTAAAAGATTTTGACCCATTTAGCTTTGGCTTGACGGCTGAGGAAGTAGAAAGGATGGATCGTTATGTCCAGTTTGCCGTTGTAGGAACAGAGATGGCAATAGAGGATGCAAAAATTCTTTTAGATAAAGAAGAAAAGGAGAGAGTGGGTGTTTGTTTGGCCAATGCCATCTGTGGCACAAGGTATATGGAAGAGGAATTTGTTAGGGTAACAAATGGTGGAAAAGAACCTATAGACCCGAAAAAAGTAAGACCATACCTTTATGATGCCTCTATGTTTAATACCCCTGCGAGTGAAATATCGGCACGCTATCGATCAAAGGGCATTTGCACCACAGTTTCTACTGGTTGCACCGCAGGCACAGATGCTGTGGGCTTTGCTTATGAAGTCATTCAAAATGGAGAGGCAGATATTATGATTACTGGTGCCTCTGAAGCGCCCCTTTGTGCCATTACCTTTGCTGCATTTGATGTCTTAAAGGTAATATCGGCCAGAAATGATGAGCCAGAAAGGGCATCAAGGCCCTTTGATAAAGAAAGGGATGGTTTTGTGCTCTCTGAGGGTTGCGGCATCTTAATCTTAGAAGAATTGGATCATGCCTTAAGGCGAGGGGCTCATATCTATTGTGAAATCACAGGTTTTGGCACCTGCTGTAATGCCTATCATATGACAGATTTACCATCAGATGGTGATAGTATGGTTGTTTCTATAAATTTTGCCTTAAAAGATGCAGAATTGTCTCCTGAGGACATAGGTTATGTCAATGCCCATGGTAGTTCTACTAAACAAAATGATATATTTGAAACCAATGCCTATAAAACAGTCTTTGGCAAAAAAGCCTATGAGACCCCTATAAGTTCTCTTAAATCCATGATTGGCCATCCTTTGGCTGCGGCCAACAGCATAGAACTTATTGCCAGTGCCCTTATTTTTGAAAGGGACATTTTACCACCCACCATAAATCAAGAGGCGCCTGACCCTGTATGCGATTTGGACTACATTGCTAATAAGGCCCGAGAAAAACGCATCAATCACATACTTAAAACCAGCAGTGGCTTTGCTGGTGTCCATTCCTCAATGGTATTGAGCAGACGGAATTCAAAATGAAAAATATAGCTATTACAGGGATAGGTATAGTAGCTCCTCCTGGAATTGGAAAAGAGGTATTTTGGCAAAATATTAAAGAAGGAAAAACCTTTATTTCTCCAATTACAAGGTTTGATGCCTCAAACTATCCTTTACAAGTAGCAGGCCAAATCGAAAATCTAAACACAGACCATCTTTCTCGCCGCCTCTTAAAAAAGATAGACAATTTTTCGGTTATGGCCTTGACTGCTACAGAAGAGGCCTTAAAAGACGCATCTTTGGATTTAACCAAAGAAGACCCTTATAAGATTGGAATCTTTACAGGAAATGCCTTAGGGGGATGGCTCTATGCCGAGACTGAATTGCGTGACCTTTATGTAGAAGGCAGAGAAGGGGTAAGCCCATATCTGGCCAGTGCCTGGTTTCCAGCGGCCCCTCAAGGTCAAATCTCTATCTATTATGGCATAAAGGGATACAGTAAGACAATGGTGGCAGACAGGGCAAGTGCTCTAATAGCCATTGCCTATGCCGCTCAGGTAGTTGGAAATAGAAAATTAGACATTGCCTTAGCTGGAGGTACTGAGGCACCGGTTACCCCTTATGCATTACTTTGCTGCAGCACAGAGGGCTCACTTTCAAAAGGTCCTTATCGCCCCTTTGATAAAGAAAGGGATGGATTTGTTATCGGTGAAGGAGCAGGGATCGTAATCTTAGAAAATGTGGAAAATGCCTTAAAAAGGGGAGCGACAATTTATGGGTTGATTGCAGGTTATGGGAATTCTTGTGATGGTACTGATCGCATAATGCCAGATCCTAACGGCAAAGGGCTGTCTCTGGCGATAAACATTGCTTTAGATATGGCTGGTTATAAGCCCAGAGATATTGATTATATCTGTGCCGATGGGACAGCAACAAAATTAGGAGATATTAGCGAAACAAGAGCAATAAAAGAGGTATTCGATAATTATGCCAAAAAGATACCTGTCAGTGCACCAAAATCCATGTTTGGGCATTTACTGGGGGCATCTGGTGCAGTAGACCTCATCATCACCCTTTTGGCGATGCAAGATGGGGTTGCCCCTCCTACTATAAATTATCAAACAGAAGACCCTGAATGTAACTTAGATTATGTGCCTAATGAAAGCCGGTCTAAAGAAATTAAAAGGGCCCTTATTACATCTCGTGGTCGAGGGGGCATAAACGCAGTTTTGGCTATAGAAAGGCCCGCCTGCTAGCTTGCACAGCTAAGCGGGCGGGTTTGGGAGGTGAAATTATGGAAGGTATTGAAGGAAAAATAAAAAACTTATTTGTCAAACTCTTTGATGTTAGGCCAGATGAGGTAACAAAAGAGGCAAACCTTAATGATGACCTAGGAATGGACTCAACAGAGATGGTAGAATTGACAGTAGCTTTAGAAAAGGAGTTCAAGGTGAAGATTAAAGATGGTGAGATTACAAATGAACACTCTGTAGGTGACGTCCTAAGGATTGTGGAGAATAAGCTTAACCCTGTTGATTTGTCCTAAAGGACACCTAATCAACAGGGTGAATCTCCATTAAATAGGGATTTAACAGGGCAAGCAATGAAGATTATAGACCTGAGCCTTCCTATTGATGATAGCATATTTGAACCTATTCCAGTAAAAATAAAGCGATGGAAACACAAAAGAGGCGGAAATCGCTTTGGTTTGAGGTGGGCCGCCTCTAAAGGTATGAGAGGTATTTTAAATTATATTACAGGGAAAGAGAGGATTACGCATCGCTCCTTTAAAGATGGGGTCTTTTTGGCCTTGGAGCAAGTTACTGCAACTGTGCACACAGGCACCCATCTTGATGCCCCATATCATTATGGACCTCTTTCTGAGGGAAAAGAGGCAAAGAAGATAGAAGAGATTCCTTTAGAATGGTGTTATGGTAATGGCGTTGTCTTAGACCTTTCTCACAAAAGGCCAGGAGAATTTATCACCAAAGAAGACATAAAAAAGGCGCTTGATAAAATAAAATATGAGATAAAACCCTTTGACATTGTGCTTATTCACACTGGGGCAGATAGATTTTGGGGAGGAAAAGAATATTTTTCTCATTTTCCAGGGATGAGTAGGGAGGCAGTGGCCTATATTTTGGAATTTAAAGTAAAGGTCATTGGAATTGATGCCTTTAGTTTTGACCGCCCATTTTACACTATGTTAAGAGATTTTTTAAAGACAAAAGACAATCGTTATCTCTGGCCGGCCCATTTTTATGGAAGAGAAAAGGAGTATTGCCATATAGAAAGACTGGCTAATCTGGATAAGATTCCAGAACCTTATGGCTTTAAAGTGGCCTGTTTCCCTATAAAGATAAAAGGGGCAGGCGCGGGCTGGATAAGGGCTGTAGCCATCATTGAATAAAAAAAAGGAGGAAAAAAAATGGGACACACAGTAAATTCTATTATGATTGAGGCACCTTATGATTTGGTGTTTGATATTTCAAATGATATTGAAAGATGGACAGAGCTATTTGGTGGGGAATACAAAGAGGCAAAGATATTAAAAAAAGAAGAAAACAAAATTACCTTTCAGTTGACCGATGCCAATGGTAATTCCTGGCAATCCTTTCGTCTTTTATTTAAGGATTACTACTTTACTTATGCCCAAAAACTTGAGCCAGCATTTCCTTTTAAGTACATGAAGATTATCTGGCTCTATACCCCTATGTCTGACAGGATACTCATGACCTGGATTCAGGATTTTACGATGGCAGATGGAGCAAAATTTAATGATGAGCAAGTTGAAGGTTTTATTAATAAGCATTCAAGGGATAATCTAAAGATATTTAAAGAGGTAATAGAGAAAGAGGCGAAGAATAAGAAGTAAGGAGAGTGGGGGTAAAAATGGATAATTTAAAAGGTAAAATGGCTATAATTACAGGGGCTAGTAGAGGGATTGGCAAGGCAATTGCTGAAATACTGGCAAAAGAGGGGATGAATCTTGTGATTGCGGCCCGTGGTAAAGAAATGCTTGAAGAAACTGCAAAAGAACTATCTGAAAAATATAATGTAAAAGCATTGTCTGTGTCCTGCGATGTTTCAAAGCAAAAGGATTTAGAAAATCTGGTAAATGTCTCTGTTAAAGAGTTTAAAAAGATAGATGCATTAATCAACAGTGCCGGCATAAGCAGCCAATATCCTTTTCATGAGCAACCATTAGAAGACATTCCAAGGCTTATGTATACAAATTACTTTGGTGCAGTGATGCTTATACGTTTAATCATAAATCACTTTATAGAAAATAAAGGTGGGGCCATCATAAATGTTGTCTCTGGCTCTACCTTAGTAGACCCCCCACCAAGAAACTTTATTATCTATACCTCGCTTAAGCAGGCATTAAGGGCCTTTGGAAAGGGGCTTTTTTGGGAATTGCGGGATTTTGGCATAAAGGTGACTTCAATCATGCCTGGGGTAACAGATACAGCCTTAACCCAGGGGTTAAAGGAGGTTTCTGTAGACAAGTCCCGTCTTATAAATACCAAGGCTATAGAGGATGCAGTGAAGTTTGCGCTCTCTGTGCCGGCAAATGTCTGTCCTTTAGAGATTTCGGTTATCAATCAGCGCACGCCTTGGATAAGGCCAGTCATTCCATACAAGCAGGAGCACCCCGTTAAATAAAAATTTAACAAGGCAAGTCCAAAAAAATGATTTTTGATGCCCATACACACTGGCTTCCAAAAGAGATTATTGAAAATGCCCAGTTTTTTTCCAATGTTTGGGGTGATATTGAAAGGCAATTGGTCATAATGGATGAATTTAAGATTGACAAAGCACTTTTGGTCTATCCTACAACTGATGCTTATAAAAAGATGGGTCTAAAGGAAGTAGCAAGGGTTTATAATAATTCCATTGCTGAAATAGTAAATAAATACCCTGAAAGACTTGTTGGGGCAGCCATCTTACCCATAGATGACCCAAAGGAGATAATAAAAGAATTTGACCGTGCGATTGAAGTATTGGGATTTAAGGCCATTTCTCTTGCCACAAGTTTTGATGATATGTATTTAGATGATGAAAAATTTTATCCACTTTATGAAAAGGCAGAGGCATTAAGCATTCCTATTTTTGTCCATCCACAAATCATAAACCCGATAGGTTATGAGCGGGTAAAAGACCCTTTGCTTACCCCGGTGATTGAATTTGTGTTTGATACCACGATGTGCATTGGGAAATTGATGGTAGCAGGCATATTTAAAAAATTTCCAGATTTAAAATTTGTCTTTGCCCACTTAGGGGGGGTGATACCATTTATTAAAGAAAGATTTGACAGCATATACAAAATGCTTAGAGAAAGAAATATAGTCAAAGACCTCTTTGCCCTCCCTAGCGAATATTTGAAACAGATATATGTAGATACAAGTGGGGCTGTATCCCATTCTGCCCTTATGGGCACTATTGAGATGGTAGGGATAGAGCATATTTTATGGGGTAGCGATTACCCTGGAAATCCCAATATATCAGCATCGATCAAGGCCATAGAGGAATTAAAGATACCTGAAGAAGAAAAGAAAAAAATATTGGGTGAAAATATGGTTAGATCGTTGATTCGTTAAATCGAAAATTGGTTAGATCGTTAAATTTAAGAAGAAGCACTTAACGATGAACGGTTTTACTATTTGACGAATTGACGAATTAACTATTTAACAAGTATTTTCAGATGAAAGGGTTGATATTTAATGTCCAACATTACTCTATTCACGATGGTCCAGGTATAAGGACCACTGTATTCTTGAAAGGATGTCCTCTAAGGTGTATATGGTGTTCCAATCCAGAAGGACAAAAAGCGATTCCCGAGATTCTTTATAACAAGAATATGTGTAATAAGTGTTATAAGTGTATAGATGCTTGCCCATATAGGGCCATTAGTATTACTCAGGAAGGATTTATCGCTATTAATGGAGGTATCTGTAAGAGATGTAAGAAGCATGTATGTGTAAGCGCATGTGATGAAAACGCTCTTAAATCGGTGGGGCAATTTATTACCATAGGAGAATTAATGCAAGAAGTCCAAAAAGATAGCTTATTTTACCGTAATTCCAATGGTGGGGTCACTTTATCTGGGGGAGAACCAACAAATCAAGCTGAATTTACTTTGGAGTTTTTTAAAAAGTGCAAAGAAAAGGGGATTCACACTGCATTAGATACATGTGGACATACACCATGGGAGTCTTTAAAAAGGGTCTTAGAATATACTGATTTGGTTCTATATGACATCAAACATATGGATCCTGAAAAACATAAAAAAATTACGGGAGTATCTAATGATATTATCCTAAAAAATGCGGAGGCAATATTTAATAAAAGCAAAGTGCGTACAATTATCAGAATTCCTATAATACCCAGGTACAATGATTCAAAACAGAATATCAATGCCATTGCAAAATTTGTAAAAGAAATAGGAGGAAAGGAAGTCAATCTTCTTCCCTATCATAAGTTGGGTATAGGCAAATATGAAAGATTGGGTATGAATTACTCTGTTAAAAATTTTCAGCCACCTTCTAAACAGACCCTTGAACAAATGAAAACAATCTTTGAGGCTCAGGGCCTTAGGTGTCTGATAATTTAGGAAGTAACATGAAACACATAGTTTCAATAGAAGCTATTTTGACAGAAAGGGTGAAGAGGCTCAGAGAAGAAATCAGAAAACAACCTGTTTATGGAGATTGGGAAAGGGATAATCTCCTAACCGAATACTGGAGGCAATCTGATGGCGAGTACATTTATTTAAGACGGGCTAAGGCGTTTCATAAAATATTGACAGAGAAAGATATAAAGATTTTTGATGGTGAACTTATTGTCGGAGCACCCACAAAATATCTTTCAGGTGGCGCATTTTACCCAGAATATAGCTGCGACTGGATAGAAAAAGAATGGGGTAAATTTACCTCAAGAGAAGGGAGTAAATTTATCCCTGTTGGTGAAAAGGAAGTAATTTTAGAAGATATCCAATTCTGGAAAGGCAAATCTTTATTAGACAAGATATTACCTTTATTTTATGAAAAATGGAATTTATTACAAAATATGTTTGATTCTAGAATAACTGCTGGTGATAGACCTTGTGCCCATGGGCGTCAAATAATAGATTTTGCTAAAGTGCTGAATAAAGGATTGAGAGGAATTATTGAGGAAATAAAGCAGACAAAAGAAATCGCACCTCTGAATACCACAGAAGATTTACATAAACATTATTTTTGGGATGCCTGTATTATTGCCTGTGAGGCAGTAATTAATTTTGCTAAAAGGCATGCCGAACTTGCTAGAAAAATGGCCAAAAGTGAAATGGATAAATCAAGAAAAGTAGAACTCAAAAAGATTGTAAAGATTTGTGAATGGGTACCTGAAAATCCTGCAAGGACATTTCATGAAGCCTTGCAATCTCTATGGTTTACCCATTTGTGCGTAGAGATAGAAAACAACTCCTTTGGCTATTCTCTAGGGAGGATGGATCAATATCTATATCCTTTTTACAAAGAGGACATAGAGGAAAGAAGAATTACAAGGGAGCAAACGGCTGAATTACTTGCATGTCTATGGCTTAAATTTAATACCATTCATTGGATAACAAAGTGGTCAATAGCAGCGATTATCCAAACTAGTAATTTCCAAAATATTACCATAAGTGGAAGAGATAGTGAGGGAAGTGATGCTTCTAATGAGCTATCTCGCCTTATTGTAGAGGTAGATACAGCCCTAAAGTTGCCACAACCCACTCTTTCACTTAGGTATCATGATTGCATAGACGAAGATTTCCTATTTAAATGTGGTGAGGATATTGCTACAGGCGGTGGGAAACCTGCTATTTTTTGTGAGAATTATGCATATTCTGTTTTGCCTTTGTATGGGGTTCCATTAGAAGATGTAATTGAGTTTGCACCCATTGGATGTGTAGAGATGGGAATTCCTGGGAAAACTGCTTTGTTTGCTGGCTGCTTTGTAAGCCTTCCTCATTGCCTTGAGTTAGTCTTTACAAACGGTATTCATAGAAAGATGGGTAAAAAAATAGGCATTGAAACAGGGAATGTTGAGGGTTTTTCTAGCTTTGATGAGTTTATGGATGCCTTCCTACACCAATTTGAGTTTGTTCATCACATCATAGTAAGCTATAGTAAGATTAATCAGGTAGCCATGCGGCCATATTTTGTTCCCTGTCCATTTAACTCAAGTCTGATTTCTGATTGCATTACCAAAGGTAGAGATATCCATAGTGGTGGAGCTAGGTATAACCAATTTTTCGCCTCTTATCCAGTTGGAATGGTAACCACGGCAAATTCACTCTATGTTCTTAAGAGATTGGTATATGAAGATAAAAAAATTGGCATGAAAGAACTTAAAGATGCATTGGCCGCGAATTTTGAAGGAAAATACTGTAAGATAAAAAAGTTATGTCTAGAGGTTCCTAAGTATGGAAATGATATTGATGAAGTAGATAATATGCTTAGGGATCTATTTAAAGAAATCAGCAAGATTGTGATGCAAGAAAAGAATGCCTTTGACCATCCAATGGCCCCTGCTTACCTTGGTGTTACAGCACATTACTTTCATGGTGTAGGTTGTGGGGCCACACCTGATGGGCGCTTGGCCTATACACCTTTTGCCGATGGTTCTCTATCTGCATACCCTGGCACAGATAAAAAAAGTCCAACAGCGCTTATAAAATCAGCTACCAAGGCAAACACTACCCCAGCTGTAGCCACGCTTTTTAATATAAAATTGAATCCTTCTGTCCTAAAATCAGCAGAAGGTATGAGAAACTTTTGGAGTCTTATTAAGACCTATTCCGATCTTGGTGGATATCATGTTCAGTTTAATGTAATTGATAAAAAGACATTGCTTGAAGCAAAAAGACATCCTGAGAGATATAGAGATTTACTAATAAGGGTTGCAGGATTTAGTGCCTATTTTGTGGATTTGGCACCTGCTGTTCAGGATGAGATTATTGCCAGAACAGAACACAAGTAAGTCAGTGAGTCAATTGATTAACTGACAAACTAAAATAGAGGGGAAGAAAAATGATAGTTTTATTTTTACAACCTCCACTTGGGAATTGGGTTAGCTGGGGAAAACATGTAGCCATTAATGTAAATCATGCCCAATTGGCTGCAAATTTACGTGAATGGCATCCAGAGATAGAGATAAGGATTTTAGAGTGTAAAGCATTAGATATAGATGAAAGAAGAATGCTTGATGCTATTAGAGAAATAGAACCTGACTTAGTTTATATGGGAGATGCCTTGCAGACTACGGGAGTTGCCGCCATTGCTCCTCGCTACAAAAGGGCAGCCAGTTTAATTGAACAGCAAAATAAAAATATAAAGATATGTGTAGGTGGATTCTATTATGGGGCAAATGCCCCTCAAATATTAAAGAAAACAAAAGAATTTGACTTTATCATTTATGGAGAGACGGAGGTAACACTGCCTGAATTAGCTAAAGAGCTAAGTAAAAAGGAGCCTGACATTCCTTCAATAAAAGGGCTTGCATATTGGGATAATGATGAATTAAAAGTTACTCCTTATCGCCCTTTATTTGAAAATTTAGATGACTTACCACTCCCTGCATATGATTTATTTCCAATGGGAAAATACAAATATATGGAGACATATCATTCCAGAGGTTGCCCAAATGGATGTAAATTTTGTGTAGGTTGGACAAATTACGATCCTCGTGGGAATAAAGATTGGATGCATTATCGCATAAGATCAGCTAAAAGGGTAGCTGATGAATTAGAGCTTTTAGAAAAAAGATTTGGTGTAAAATATGTGGTAATGATGGATGAGGACTTTAATGTATATCGCTCAAGGATTGAAGGATTAATAGAGGAGTTATTTAAGCGAGGACTTAAAGTGAAATATTTCTTTATGGGGAGGGCCCCTTATTTTTTGAGAGATAAAGATTTACTCATAGACTTAAGAAAATCAGGCTTTATTCAATGTTTATTTGGCCTTGAGGTAGTAGATGAAAAAACATTAAAGAAGATTGGAAAAGGGATTACTGTTGATGAAGTAGAAGAAACAGTAGCAAGATGCAGGGAAAACAATATTGGTACCATAATATCCTGGATGGTAGGTTTTCCTGATGACAATGAAGAGACCATCAAAAAACGTTTTGAAAGATTAGATAAGATTGACCCAGATATCTCTTCTCTTCAAATATTAACACCACTTCCAGGTATTCCTATGTATCCTGAGATTGAGCCTTACATTGAAGAAGAAGATTTAAGTAAGTGGGATTTTTTCCATCCTGTTATAAGAACAAAATATTTAACTAGAGAAGAATTAGGAAGGCTGGCTGCTTGGTGTAATTGCGAATTCTTTAATAATCCAGAAAGGATGCATAGAATATTATTCAATAAAAATTTAGATCCGTTCTGTAGGCTTTCTGCTAAAATTTATATAAAGACAGTAAATGCTTATACTAGAGCAGCTACTAAAGGGGAGGTATTTGTATAAACTATGATGAAAAGGGATGTTCATATCACTGCAAGGGGTTTACTAGTAAATATTTTCATAAATAACCCTTATTAAAATACGTTACCGTA
>CAZNJP010000003.1:0-26853 GCA_964573345.1 uncultured Syntrophobacter sp.
GTTTAATAGATTTTGCCGTCCGAACTATTTGCACAGCGGAATCATTGCCAAAAACAAAGGTGGGAAAATACATTGCTAGGCAAATCATTCATTGCGGCACATTACACGCTGCTAACTAGGAAAACTTAATAATTCGAAAATTTTTTCGATATTCGATATTCAAAACCCTGCATTGAATAAGCCTGTTAAGTTAACGCTTATGGGGATTGGGGGACAGAGTACCCAACAGAAAAACCAAAAGGCCTTAATCAGGTTTTATTACAAATAGATTGTCTCGATGGATTACTTCATCATAATCCTTAAAACCCAATACTCTAGCGATTTCAGAGGTATTTAATCCCTTGATCTTTTCTACATCACTAGAACTATAATTTATCAATCCAGTCCCCATCCAGCGATTGTCTTCATCTACACAGCATACAGGGTCCCCTATTTGAAATGTCCCTTTGACCGATTTTATCCCCGAAGGTAGTAAACTTTTCCCATCATGGATTAAGGCCCTAACCGCACCTGCATCTATCATAAGTTCCCCTTTAGGTTTTAAGGAGGAAATCCAGTGCTTACGTATAGGAAAACGGCTAGGTTGAGGTAGAAACAAGGTACCTACATCCTCACCAGAAAGTATCCTGCGTAATATAAGGGGTTCCTTTCCATTGGCCACAAATACAGGTATCCCTAGTCCTGTTATATCTTTAATTATTTGAATCTTACTAGCCATTCCTCCACGCCCTAAGCGACTGGGAATCGCGTTTGCTAATTGTTTTATATCAGCATCGATCTTTTCTATCAAAGGCAAACGCTGGGCATCGGGATGACTCCTAGGGTCTCTGTCATAGAGGCCATCTATGTCTGTGAGTAAAATGAGTAAATCAGCCTCAATCATCCCTGTAATCAAAGCAGCTATTTGATCGTTGTCGCCAAATCGGATTTCCTCCACAGCCACTGTGTCATTTTCATTAATAATAGGGATTACTCCCCACTTAAGAAGGGTAAATAGAGTATTGCGAGCATTTAGATAGCGATAACGGTCGGCCAAATCATCACGCGTAAGCAAAATTTGGGCTACACGCTGCCTATATTGGGCAAATATCTCTTCATAGGCCTGAATTAGCCCTCCTTGGCCAATGGCTGCAATGGCTTGCTGCTCAGGCAACGATGTAAGGCGTCTTTTCAATCTCATCTTTTTCATTCCAGATGCAATAGCCCCTGAAGATACAAGTAAGACTTCCCTTCCTCCTGCCTTAAGGCCTGAAATTTCATCACTCAAATGGTTGATTGCAGTTAAATTTATCCCTTCTTCAGTTGTAATTACACTACTGCCTATCTTAATAACCACCCTTTTTGTTCGATCACAGATGGCCTTTCTAGTTAATTTCTTCATATTTGATTTCATCTACTTCTTCAGCTAATCCCCTTTTTAGTTCTTTAATTCCTTGTTTCCTTAATGCCGATACAGCCCAAAAGTTTAAATTGCGCTCTTTTAGTGCCCTTACAATCACGGGCAGATTACTCTTTCCCTCAGGTAGGTCTATTTTATTAATAATTACAACCTTCCTCTTTTTTAACAAATTAGAATTATAAGCAGAAATCTCAGCATTAAGTTCATCTAAATTTATTAAAGGACTATCTAAAACAATACAACTGGCATCTAAAACATAGGCTATAATAAAGCTCCTTTCAATATGTCTTAAAAAATGCAGCCCCAACCCACAGCCTTTATGCGCTCCTTTAAGTAACCCTGGCACCTCCGCTACAACAAAGGGTAAAAATCCCTCTATTTCCACTGCCCCCAATTGCGGGGTTAATGTAGTAAATGGATAAGAAGCTACCTCGGGTCTAGCACGAGAAAGGGCCTTAATTAAACTAGATTTTCCTACATTGGGTTTTCCTATTAAGCTCACATGTGCTAGGATTTTTAATTCCAAATTGAGCCAAAGTTCTTCACCCCTCCCTCCTGGCTCTGCATAACGCGGGGCCTGACGGGTAGGACTTAAAAAGTGTATATTCCCCCGCCCTTCTTTGCCTCCATGGGCTACTATTACCTCTTGACCATCTTTTGTTAAATCGGCTATTATTTTCCCTGTCTCTGCGTTTTTTATAACAGTGCCTAAAGGTACTAAAACCAATAAATCATCTCCATTCTTCCCTTTTTTTCCCTTTCCTTTGCCATGATGTCCATTTTTGGCCTTTAGATACTTTCGGTATTTGAAATCTAGGAGGGTATGAATAAAACGAGTAGCTTTAAAGATTACATTTCCTCCTCTTCCACCATCACCACCATCAGGGCCACCTTTTGGGACATACTTTTCACGGCGAAAGCTGATACAACCTCGACCTCCATCTCCGGCCTTAACATATACCTTGGCTTCGTCAACAAAGCGCATTTAAACATTTTCAGGGTAAACACTGACCCTCTTTTTGTCCCGGCTCATTCGCTCAAAGGCTACAAACCCATCGGTCTTGGCAAATAACGTATAATCTTTACCTACACCTACACCGAATCCAGGATGAATCTTGGTTCCCCTTTGACGGACTAAAATATTGCCTGCCCTTACAAATTGGCCAGCAAATCGCTTGATACCAAGTCTCCTTCCTGCACTATCCCGTCCATTACGAGAGCTACCGCCTGCCTTTTTATGTGCCATGGCCTTCCTCCTTTATCTCTTCAATCTTTATAGCTGTGAAATATTGCCTATGACCCATTTTCTTTCTATATCGCTTGCGCCTTCTAAGTTTAAATACCACAACCTTCTTATTACGTCCTTGTGCCAAAATTGTGCCTTTCACCTGTATGCCTTTAAGGGTGGGTTTTCCAATCTTAATTTGCCCTCCATTTGACATCAGTAACACATCTTTAAATATAACAGGCTCTCCTGCATTTCCATTAATCTTTTCTACCTTTATTACTTCACCTGGCTCAACCCGATATTGCTTCCCTCCTGTTTTCACTATGGCATACATGATATCCTCCTCCTTTATTAAAAGATATTTTACCTTTTCTGTCAAGAACAAAGATAAGCCACAGATTTACATAGACCCGCCCGCCATCGCTACGCTCAGGCGTTAGCGGGCAGGTAAACGCAGATTTTAGGATTCGGTAGTTTCCTCAGTCAGACCCTTCCAATAAATAATCCTCTGACAGGTTGGACAAAACATAAGATGGTCCATTCTTAATAGCTCATTGTATTGTTGGGGTGGGATATGCATATGACACCCTTCGCATATACCATCATGGTTTATAGCTACGATAGCCTTTCCATTTCTATGTCTATAGATAAAATCATAGCGTGCAAGCAGATCTTTAGGGAGCTTTCTAGCTACTTCTTCTCTTTCCTGTTTTAATACAGCTAATTTTTCTCCAAGTTCCTTTGAAAAGTGCTCTACTCTCTTTTGCTCAAAAGTCTTCTGTTTCTCCAACTCTTTAATCTTTAACTCACTTTCTATCACATCCTTTTTTATAGAGTCTATTTCTTCCATTATCCCTAAAATCTTCTCTTCCCACTGAGAAACCAAGGCTTTAAGCCCTTCAATTTCCACAAGTAAGACTTGGTATTCCTTATTTGTCTTTATTTCCATAACTCTTTGCTGACTCTTTTTCATCTTTGCCTCACAATCTTCGAGTTCCCATTCAGTATTTTTTCTCTCTTTGTCTCTTTCCTTTAATTTTTCCTTTTTTAAGAAAAGCCCCTGTTCGGTTTGACTTAACCTTTTCTTGATTCCGTCAAGGGCCTTTGGTGCAGTATGTAATTTGTGATCAATAGCTTTTATTTGAAGGTCAATGTCTTGTAATTTAATTAAGATCAAGATGGTTTCCTTCAATGTCTCCCCCTTTAAATATTAATTTCATTATAAATTAAAAAAGGTGCGTTTATAAAACGCACCTTTTTCATCTTTTTTAATGGTGGGCCCACCAGGGATCGAACCTGGGACCTTCCGGTTATGAGCCGGTGGCTCTACCCGCTGAGCTATGGGCCCATTTTTTAATGATACAATGAAACCCATTTTTGTCAACTACTTTTTAAGAAAGACCTTTAACAATTTACTCCTACTAGGGTGTCTTAACTTTCTTAAGGCCTTAACCTCTATTTGCCTCACGCGTTCACGAGTTACCGAGAAACACCTCCCTACTTCTTCTAAAGTATGATCAGCTCCTTCTCCAATCCCAAATCGCATACGCAATACCTTTTCTTCACGTGGTGCCAATGTAAAAAGCATTTTTCTTGCCTGACGTGCTAAATCCATCCTAATCACCAATTCATCTGGGGGCAATACCCTCTTATCCTCAATAAAATCTGCCAAAGAGCTATCTTCCTCTTCGCCCACAGGCATCTCAAGGGACATAGGTTCTTTTGCAACCCTCAAAATTTTATTTACCTTTTCTAGAGTAAGACCCATTCTATCAGCAATTTCTTGAGATGTGGGTTGCTCTCCATTTTCCTGAATATAATAGCGCACTACCTTAGCCAATCTATTAATAGTTTCAAGCATATGGACAGGTATACGGATTGTTCTAGCCTGATCTGCAATGGCCCTAGTAATGGCTTGCCTAATCCACCAAGTAGCATAAGTGCTAAATTTATACCCGCGCTGATACTCAAATTTATCTACTGCCTTCATCAGGCCAATATTGCCTTCCTGAATCAAGTCTAAAAATTGGAGTCCACGATTAGTATATTTTTTGGCAATGCTCACTACCAAGCGTAGATTGGCCTTAACCAACTGATTTTCAGCCCATTGGACCTTCTTTTCACCTTCTTTTATTCTTCTTAAAATATTCCTCAACTTGTCTACAGGCATCCCTAACTTGCCTTCTATCCTCGATATACCTCTTTGCCCCCGTTTCATCTTCTGCTCAATTATCTTGAACTCTTTCAAACTGAGACCTAAATCTTTAACAAACTTTTGCCTCTGTTTGGAAAATTTCTTTGGTTGCACTAACTTCTTTATTTCAGACAGAGGTAAACCCGATCTTAACATACATTCGGCCATATCTTGTTCATAACCCTCAACCTTTGCTAACAGTTGCCTCAATTTGTTTACAACACAATTAATTTGTTTATTATCCAATTTTATCTTCTTCAAAAGGTAACAAATGTGAGATTTATTATCCAAAAATCTTTTTTTCACTCGCCGCCTGATTTTTTTGTTAGAAATCTTACTAAAAAACATACCACGTAGGGCTAGGTTTTCTTTTTCTATCAAAGCCAGTTCATCCAATAAACCAATCACTAATTTCCTCTTCTCTTCCTCTTGACCCAAATCTTCCTCATCCAGATCTCTAACTATTTCTCTTATGCCTATTTCCCCCTTTTTCAATCTCTGCCCAAGTTTGATCAGCTCTTTTACCCCTATAATAGAATCCGACAAGGCATCTAATATTTCTTCCTCCCCTTTTTCTATTACCTTGGCAATCTCCACTTCCTCCTCTCTACTCAATAAAGGCACTGCTCCCATTTCCTTTAAATAAAGCCTTACGGGGTCAACAAAGCGTCCTCCATCACCTTGTTCCACAACTAGCTTCATCTCATTTAAATCTCTATCTACGTCCTGTTTAGTATCCTTTTCTAAAATATCTATATCCATTTCATTAAAAATCATAATTACATCCCTCATCTTCTCAGCCACAAATTCTTCTGGCAAGGCTTGGTTGATCTCGTCATAGGTAAGGTACCCCTTCTCCTTCCCCAAGGAGACAAGTCTCTTAATTTCCTTAATCTCTTTTGTATTATTCATATACAGTGCCTCCCTTAACAATCTCAGCCTCTTTAATCAATCTTTGCTTTTTCTTTAAAAGTTCATATAAACGTGGAAAATCCTTACTCTCTTCAGCTTCTTTAATCTGTGTTAAATTCCTTTTCAGCTCCTTTTTTAACCGCATTTGCCTTATAGATTTGAGGATTTCATACCTATCCTCTAACTTGAAAGGCAAAGGTTCTATTACCCATCTACTAATTAAGGATTTTATTAAATTTTCCTTTGTATTTGATAATAAATCACTAAAATCCAACCTGTTTTTCCTCTCATAAATTTCAAACATTAGGTTTAACAATTGATTTAACAAAACATTCTGAATCAGATGGATGAACTCCTTAAAGCTATCTTCTCTTCTAAATTCAGGTATCATTTGAGGATAATGAAAGAGATATCTTATTATTTTTAGTTGGCGTTTTTCTTCAGGGGTCAAAGAATCTAAGAAGGCCGATAATGAATCACCATTGAATGAAGTAGGTCTTGAACCTTTACATAAACTTTGAATCAAGGCCGGTTCCACATGAAATAATTGGCACAGTCTATCCATATAATAGCGTTTTTTTAAGGGATTTTTAAATTGAAAAATTAGATTTGCAGCTTCTTGTAAAAACCCCCAACGCTTTTCAAAATCGGTATTGGTCTCCTTTTCCCCACTCTCTAAATACCAATCAATTAATGGCCTAGCCTGCGCTAAAAACTTTAAAAAACCCTCCTTACCTACTTCACATATAAAACTATCTGGATCATAGCCTTCTGGCAAAAGTACTATATCTACTGAAATACTTTGCTTTACCAGCTCCTTTAAACTATGCTCGTTCACTATCGAAGGTGATTCATCTAATGAATTATCTTCTTTTGGAAACAGTGGACTGTTCCTTATAGCTGCCTTTTTTCCAGCAACATCTGCATCATAAATTAAAATGACATGGGGGCTAAGTCCCTTTAAAATCCTCATTTGAGCAGAGGTTAAAGCAGTACCTAAACTTGCTACTACATATTTTATTCCCTTAGCATGTAAGCTGAGTAAATCAAAATAGCCCTCTACTAAAATTACCTTCCCCTCTTGTTGTGACCATTGCCTGGCTATATTAGCCCCATAAAGACAAAAACCCTTTTGATAAACAGGGGTTTCTGGAGAGTTGATATATTTAGGTAAGCTCTTATCTAAGACCCGCCCCCCAAAGGCGATTACCTTACCCCTAGAATCAAATATAGGAAAAATAATGCGATCTCGAAAGCGATCATAAACCCCTCCACCCTCCCTTTCTATAAGAAGGCCACTCTGAATAGCCAAGTCAATAGATATGTTTTCTCTTTGAAAAAACTGAACCAAGCTATCCCACCTGGGTGGGGCATATCCCAACATATAATTAGAGATAGTATCTTCCCTAATGCCCCTAGCCTTAAAGTACTCCCGGGCCTTTTTACCATCTTTTTCTTGAGTAAGATATTGATGGTAAAACCTTGCTGCTTTTCGATTGACTGCAAGGATATCCTTTTTAAAACGATAAGCCTTCTCTTCTTCAGGTGTCGTTTTTATTGTGGGTAAGGACAAACCGTACCGACTTGCCACTTCTTCTATTGCCTCCCTAAAAGAACACCGCCTGTATTTCATAAGAAAATGGAAGACATTTCCTCCAAGACCACAACCAAAGCAATGGAAGATCTGTTTCTCTTCGCTTACAGTAAACGAAGGGCTGGTTTCATGATGGAAGGGACATAGACCTACATAATTTTTCCCTACCCTTTTTAAAGGTACATATTCTCCTATAATCTCTACAATATTGGCCGCACTTCTTATTTGCTCTATTCTCCCCTGAGGAATACCCATTAATAAAAAACTCCAATAATCAAATGAGCATAGCTTTCCTGTCTGAGATTCTGCTTATTGGAACCCCGTTAAGTAATTGCAAATTAGCAATGCTCCTTAGAAAAGAAACAGGCAAAAAAGCAATCAAATTGCTCATTAGTACCTACTTAACAGGTAAAGAAATTGGTGTTTGAAATCTGAGGTTTCAAATTCGTATAGATTGCCCTTAGATTCACAAATCTGGAATGGCTCAGCATAAATTCTAGGTTCCCAGAACCCATACTAGAAATTTTTCTAGAGAAGGCCAAAGCGCTTCATGCGTCTCAGTAGTCTTTTACGCGCAGCCATGGCCTTTTTCTTTCTACGCACACTTGGTTTTTCATAAAATTGGCGTTTTTTTAACTCAGAGAGAATACCCTCTTTTTCTACTTCCCTCTTAAAACGCTTAAGCGCTCTTTCAAAAGGCTCATCTGGCTCTACCCACACTCCACTCATCAAATTTCCCCTTTCTTCAAACGAGCGCATTATAAATTCTATATCCTTATAAGTCAAGAAACTGCATCAAACTTAATCTGTCTTTTTAGGAATCAATTCCATTAAGGCCCTGTAGGCTCCGTCTCCTCGGCGAATACCTATCTTTATAATCCTTGTATAACCACCATTTACCTTTTGATAACGATTTGCAATCTCATCAAAGAGTTTTCTTAATATTTTTTTATCTCGAATTATTCGGGAAGCTTGACGTCTGGCAGATAAATCACCTTTTTTACCTAAAGTAATCAACTTCTCTACCAAACATCTTACCTCTTTGGCTTTGGCCTCCGTGCTTTCTATCCGCTCATGTTTTAATAAAGAAACTACCATATTTTTTAACATAGCTGAGCGGTGGCTGCTTGTCCTATTTAGTTTCCGTCCTGATACCCTATGTCTCATGACCCTCTTTCTTTAATTTTTCAACCATTCTAGGATTAGGAAAGTTCTTAAGTTTCATCCCTAACCCCAGGCCCATTTGGGCCAAAACTGTTTTTATCTCATTTAAAGATTTGCGCCCAAAATTCTTTGTCTTCAACATTTCACTATCCGACTTTTGAACCAATTCTCCAATCGTAAAAATGTTGGCATTTTTAAGACAATTCACTGCTCTTACAGATAACTCCAATTCATCAATGTTTTTATAAAGATTTTCATTTAAAGAGAGGACTTCTTCATCTTGTTGGGATTTTTCCTTGACTACTTCCTCTTCTTCACTCTCTTCAGCTTTTATAAAAACATCTAACTGTTCTTTAAGGATTTTAGCGGCATTAGTCATTGCATCTTCCGGGATAATGGTTCCATCTGTCCAAACCTCTAAAATAAGTTTGTCATAATCTGTGACCTGTCCTACTCGTGCATTTCTTACTAAAAAATTGACTTTTTTAATAGGAGAAAAAATTGCATCTATAGGAATTGCATCTATTGGTTGCCCTTCGTCTTTATTTCTTTCAGCAGGTACATACCCTTTGCCTGCCTTTACCATCATCTCTATCTGCAGTCGCCCTTCTTCTGTTAAAGTGGCAATATGTTGACCTGGATTGATAATCTCTACTGCACCTCCAGTGATAATATCTGAAGCCTTTATCTCACATTTCCCCTCCTTTTTAATACGAATAGTGCAAGAGGATTCAGTATACAGCTTTAACCTCACTTGTTTGAGATTAAGAACGATCTCGGTAACATCCTCTAAAACACCAGGAATGCTAGAAAATTCATGAGCAACCCCATTAATCTTTACCCAAGTAATAGCTGCACCTGAAATAGAGGAAAGCAAAACCCTTCTAAGGGCGTTACCAATAGTGATTCCGAAACCCCTCTCTAAGGGTTCACATATAAATTTTCCATAAAGGGGAGTATAGCTTCCTTGGTCTATCTCCAATTTCTTAGGTTTAATCAGCTCTACCCAGTTTTTTTTAGGCATAATCTAACCCCTTAAGGCCTATTTAGAATAAAATTCAATAATTGATTGTTCTCTCACAGGGATATCTATCTGCTCCCGTGTAGGCAATGCCCTCACCTTACCCTCAAATTGATCTTTATTCACTTCTAGCCAATTGGATAATCCCCTCCTAGCCATTGCTTCCATTGCCTCTTTTATAAATAAAATCTTTCGACTTTTTTCCCGCACTTTAATCATATCCCCTACATTCACCAAATAAGAAGGAATATCCACCTTCTTATCGTTTATCACAATATGTCCATGGGTTACCAACTGCCTTGCTTGATTACGAGAATTGGCAAATCCCATTCGATAGATAACATTGTCTAACCTCCTCTCTAGCAAAATTAATAAGTTTTCACCTGTTATTCCCTTTTGCGCCTTTGCCTGCTCAAAATAACGCCGAAATTGAACTTCCAATATCCCATACACCTTCTTTAATTTTTGTTTTTCCCTTAATAGTAAACTATATTCGGTAAGCTTGGTCCTTCTTTGGCCATGTTGACCTGGTGGATACTTTCTCCTTTCCAAAGCGCACTTGTCTGTATAACACCTATCTCCTTTTAAAAATAATTTAGTCTTTTCCCGTCGACATAAGCGACAAACTCCACCTCTATACCTTACCACATCAAAACCTCCTTAAACTCGTCTTCTTTTTGGAGGGCGGCATCCATTGTGGGGAATTGGTGTAACGTCTTTGATTAAGGTCACTTTAAGGCCAGCAGCCCTAATGGCCCTAATGGCCGCCTCACGTCCAGCACCAGGGCCCTTTACATAAATTTCTACACGTTTCATTCCATGTTCTATGGCCCTTTTGGCTGCATCCTGTGCTGCCTTTTGAGCAGCAAATGGTGTGCTTTTCCTAGAACCCTTAAACCCCTTTACTCCACTACTTGACCAAACAACTGTATTACCTTGTTTATCAGAGATGGCAACAATAGTATTATTAAAAGTGGCTTGAATATGAACTATTCCTTCTCCTATCATCTTTTTTTCTTTTTTCTTTCCTCGTCTCCTGACCATTTTCTCCCTTTTAATTACCTTATTTTTTCTTACGTTTTCCCAAAACAGAACCGCGAGGGCCTTTTCTTGTACGGGCATTGGTCCGTGTCCTCTGCCCCCGAACAGAAAGCCTCCTAACATGTCTCATCCCTCTATAACATCCTATATCCACAAGGCGTTTAATATTAATGCTAATTTCCCTTTTTAAATCTCCTTCTACTTTATATTCCTTATCAATAATCTGTCTAATCTTTGTAAGCTCATCATCCGTTAAGCGATCTACCTTCACATCAAAATCTATCCCTGCCTTTTTTAAAATGTTTTGAGCAGAACTACGTCCGATACCAAATAGATATGTTAAGGCCACCTCTGTCCTTTTACCTCTTGGCAATTCTACACCAGCTATTCTAGCCATGTACCCTCCTATTTTTGTCTCTGTTTATGTCTAGGATTTTCGCAAATCACTCTGAGTGTGCCATTGCGCCTAACAATTTTGCACTTGCTACAGATCTTTTTTATAGAAGCACGTACCTTCATGAAAAATCCCTCACTTCTTTCGTTATTTCATTCTGTAAACGATTCTCCCTCTCTTTAAATCATAAGGAGAAAGCTCCACTTTCACCCGGTCACCTGGTAAAATCCTAATAAAATGTACTCTCAATTTGCCACCTAGATGAGCTAAAACCCTATGGCCATTATCTAACTCTACCCAAAACATGGCATTGGGTAAGGCCTCCACCACTCTACCTTCGACTTCTATCATATCTTCTTTAGGCATTGCTAAACCCTTGATAAAATTTCTGGCCCATTTTCTGTAATAGCTACTGTGTGCTCAAAGTGGGCTGCCCATTTCCTATCCTTTGTTACAGCAGTCCAGCCATCGGGAAGGATTTCTATTTCATAAGATCCTTCAACTATCATGGGCTCAATGGCTATTACCATACCTGGCTTCAATTTTACACCCCGCCCTGGGGGCCCAAAATTGGGCACCTGAGGGTCTTCGTGCAAGCTACGTCCAATTCCATGCCCCACAAACTTTCTTACCACTGAGAATCCATGACCCTCTGCATGGCTTTGAATGGCAAAAGAGATATCAGATAAATGCCCTTGAGGCCTTATCTGGGAAATCCCTTTATAAAGGGCCTGTTCTGTTACAAAGAGGAGGTTACTTGCTGTTTTTGATATGTTACCTACAGGCACAGTAATAGCAGCATCTCCATAGTAACCATCACAGATTACACCAAAATCTAAACTCACTATATCCCCTTGCTTTAACCTCCTTTTTGAGGGAAGGCCATGTACTACCACCTCATTTACAGAAACGCACAAACTAAAAGGATACCTCATATATCCTTTAAAAGCAGGCTTAACTCCTTTTTTGAGACAAAGTTCTTCAGCAAGCCTATTTAACTCTAAAGTAGTAATGCCTGGCTTAATTACCTCCCTGAGGGTCTCTAGAACCTCAGCAACAATCGCATTGCTGCGCCGCATCCTCTCAATTTCCCAGGGAGCTTTTAAAAAAATCATTCCAATATCTTTATAATTCGCTCAAATATTTCCTTAATCCCCCCTTGCCCATCGATCTTTCCCACAAGCCCTTTGTTATTGTAAAAATCAATTAAGGGCCTTGTTTGTTGCTCATAGACATTTAATCTGGATTTGACAGTCTCCTCATTATCATCTGATCTCTGATACAATTCGCCTCCACATTTGTCACAGATTCCCTCAGATTTAGGAGGTTTGAAAATAACATGATACATAGCGCCACAGTTTTTACAGGTCCTTCTTCCTGTCAACCTTTTAATTAATTCTTCTGCTGGCACATCCAGACTAAGTACATGGTCTATCTTAGACCCCATGTTCTCTAATACTTTATCTAAGGCCTCTGCTTGGGCTACAGTACGTGGGAAACCATCCAGAATAAAACCCTTTTCACAATCTGATTGTTTCAGTCTTTGTTCAATAATACCAATCACTACTTCATCTGGAACCAACTTCCCTGCCTCCATATACTCCTTTGCCTTTTTACCCAAGTCTGTTTCCTCTGCCACTGCTGCTCTCAAGATATCACCGGTTGAAATTTGTGGGATGCTATAACGCTCAATAAGCATCTTGGCCTGAGTTCCCTTACCAGCCCCTGGAGGGCCTAAAAAGATAAGATTCATGATAAGCCTCCTTTTTTAGTCAAATCGTCAATTCGTTAAGTAGTTAAATTCTTCCTACTGCTCAACTATTCCACGATTTAACCATTTAACGTTTTTAATTTAATGATAGCCCTTAAACTTTGCCTTTTTGAGAAATCCCTCATAATATCTGGTAATTAAATGTGTCTCAACTTGAGCAACAGTCTCAATAGCTACCCCTACTACAATTAAAAGGGCTGTACCACCAAAATAGAATGGTACATGAAACTTACTTATAAGTACAGTAGGCAATATACACACAATTGACACATAAATGGCCCCTACAAAGGTCAATCTTGTTAGCACCTTGTCTATGTAATCTGCTGTCCTTTGGCCAGGTCTGATCCCCGGTATGTACCCCCCATATTTTCTCATATTGTCTGCCACATCAATAGGGTTAAATATAATGGCTGTATAAAAATAGCAAAAGAAAACAATTAAGGCCACATAAGTAGCGGAATAAACAAGAGAACCCGGATTAAATAGGTCAACGATGTTTTCAAATATGGGAATTCTGATAAATTGGGCCACTGTTGCAGGAAACATAATAATAGATGAAGCAAAGATAGGGGGGATCACACCTGATGTATTCACTCGTAATGGTAAATGTGTACTTTGCCCTCCATAAATGCGCCTGCCTACCACCCTACGTGCATATTGAACAGGAATACGCCGCTGTCCCCTTTCTGTAAATACAATGAAACCAACCACTGCTACCATTAAGACCATTAAGAATAATAATAGAAAAACATGGAGCTCACCAGTCTTCATCAATCGAAGGGTATTACTTGTTGCAGAGGGCATATCCGCTACAATCCCTGAAAAGATGATAAGTGAAATACCATTGCCAATCCCCTTTTCTGTAATCTGCTCCCCTAACCACATAAGGAAGGCCGTACCAGAAGTTAGTGTAATCACAGTGATTAATCGGAAACTCCAACCTGGATCTGGTACTACCCTTACCCCGCCTAAGACCATATTTTCTAAGCCAACACTAATAAAAAAACCTTGAATAAGGCTTAAGCCAACAGTGGCATAACGGGTATATTGGGTTATCTTCCTTCTGCCCAGTTCTCCCTCTTTAGATAACCGTTCTAAATATGGGACCACAGCCGTTAACAACTGGAAGATAATAGATGCGCTAATATAGGGCATGATACCCAACGCAAAGATGGAAAGGCGTCTTAAGGCCCCCCCTGAAAACATGTCTATTAAACCAAATAAGGTTCCTCTTGTCTTGGCAAAAAAGTCTGCTAAGGCCGCTGTATCTATACCAGGAGCAGGTACATGAATACCTAACCGATAAATGGCTAGCATAATAAAGGTAAACAATATACGTCGCTTCAGCTCTGGAATCTTTGGTATATTTTGAAAACCCTCTAACATATTAAACCACCTCTACTTTTCCCCCAGCCGCCTCTATTTTTTTCCTCGCTTGCTTACTAGATTTATGAACCTTTACTGTTAAAGGAAAATTGATCTCGCCATTACCCAATAGTTTTACTGGCCCTTTGTTGATCAAACCTCTCTCTTTTAAGGCCTTTGGATCCACTATATCGCTTGCCTTAAACCTTTTAACAAAATCATCAATATTAAGAATATCATATTCTTTTCTAAATATATTTTTAAACCCCCTTTTAGGCAGCCGCCTATAAAGAGGCATCTGACCACCTTCAAAGTATGGTGAAATCTTCCCACCAGCCCTAGCTTTTTGCCCTTTTTGACCACGACTAGAGGTACTCCCATGACCTGAGGCATCGCCACGCCCCAAACGTTTTCTTTTCTTAACTGCCCCATGAGGGGGTCTCAACTCACTCAGTGAAACCATTTTCTTTTATTCGCCTATTCCCTTAATGTAAAATTTGCCGCATCCTGAAGCAACTTCAGGATTCGCAGATAACTGCATTTTTTTATAGTAAGCACTAAGCAGTAGGCACTAGCTGCTTACTCCCTACTTCAATCTTGTTATTCTGCGTAAATCTGTGGTCAAAATCAAGCTTTTGTTCTTCATTTACTATTTTTACCAAATGGGGTACCTTCTTTATCATACCCCTTATTTGAGGATTATCAGGCAACTCTACTACCTTATTCAGCTTAGTCAACCTTAAACTTTTTAGAGTTAATGCCTGTTTTTTAGAAGAGCCAATGCTACTTTTGATTAGTTTTATCTTGATGTTTGCCACCTTCCCTTCCCTTCATCTCAGCCAATGCATTCATCACTGCCTTCACTACATTATGGGGATTTCTAGAACCCAAACATTTTGTTAAAACATCTTGAATCCCTGCTGCTTCCATAATAGCCCTTACTGCGCCACCTGCCTTGATGCCTGTACCTTTTGAAGCAGGTCTTAATAACACCTTAGTTGCGCCAAATTGGCCAATAATTTCATGGCATATAGTGGCCCCTGCAAGGGGCGCCATCTTAATCATACGTTTTCGTGCACGTTCAACCGCTTTACGAATGGCTTCTGGCACTTCATGGGCCTTTCCTAAGCCATATCCTATCATGCCTTCACCATCGCCTACTACAGCTAGGGCATTGAACTTAAATCTTCTACCACCTTTTACTACTTTGGCTACCCGACGGATATCTACCACCCTATCTATTAATTCTTTTTTTTCTTCCTCAGCCATACCTGTTTAGTTATTCAGTTATTTTTTCACTGCAATTTTTAATTTTGCATTTTCTTGTTAAAAATTTAGCCCTTCTTCTCTAGCAGCATCAGCTAGGGCCTTTATACAACCATGATAAGGGAAACCATTACGATCAAAAACCGCTCTTTTAATCCCCTTTTCTAAGGACCGTTTAGCTATTAGCCTACCTACTTCTCGAGATATCCTAATCCGCTTTTGACCCATCATATTCTCTCGAATCTTGGGCTCTAAGGAAGAGGCAGCACTTAAAGTGACTCCATTTATATCATCAATAATTTGGGCATAAATATATCTATTGCCTTTAAAAACGCAGAGTCTTGGCCGGACATCTGTACCAAACACCTTTTTACGAATACGCCGCTTGCGGCGTAACTTAGCCAACCTCTTTTCTTTTATCCCAATCATTTCTTCCCTTTGCCAGCCTTACGCCATATTTTTTCATCTATATAACGAATACCTTTAACCTTATAAGGTTCAGGTGGATGAAATTGCCTTATGACAGCAGCAGTTTGCCCTACCAACTCCTTATCAATTCCCTCCACAATAAGCTTATTTCCCTCTATACTAAGTTCGATACCTTCTTTTAGTTCATATTCTATAGGATGAGAGAAGCCCAAATGCAAGATGAGCTTCTTACCCTCAGTCTCTACCTTATATCCCAATCCCTCAATAATAAGTGTCTTTTTAAAGCCCCCACAGACCCCACTGACCATATTGGCAATTAATGCCTTAGTAAGCCCATGGAGAGCCTTGGCTTTTTTAGAATCATTAACTCTCAAAACCTTAATTAAATTTCCCTCTTTTTCCACCTTAATCTTGGGTGAGATTGGCTTCTCCAATATGCCCTTAGGCCCGTTTACTTTAATTCTTTCTTTACTTAATTCCACTTCTACCTTATCCGGAATAACTATAGGTACTTTACCTATCCGTGACATAAAAACCCTACCAAATACTACAAAGCCACTCCCCACCTACACCTAATCTCCTTGCCTGTCTATCTGTCAATATCCCTTTTGAGGTGGAGAGAACAGCGATTCCTAGCCCATTAAGCACATAAGGGATTTGCTTCCGCTTCACATAAATACGACGTCCTGGTTTGCTTATCCTTTTTAAGTGAGAAATGGCATACCTTTTACCCTTATCATATTCAAAGGTAATCTTGATAATCCCCTGTTTTCCATCTTTAATAAGCTTATACTGTTGAATATAACCTTCTTCTTTTAAAATTTTAACAATACTTAGTTTTATTTTGGATGCAGGTACTTCTACTGCCTTTTTTTTCACACTAATAGCATTTCTTAACCTGGTCAACATATCCGCAATAGGGTCATTGATGCCCGACATATATACTCCTTACCAGCTTGCTTTAATCACTCCAGGGATTTCTCCCTTTAAGGCAAGGCTACGAAAGCAAACACGGCATATCCCGAATTTGCGCAAGAATGCCCTTGCCCTTCCGCACAAAGGACAGCGGTTATATTTCCTTACCCTAAATTTTGGAGGTTTCTGAACCTTAATCATCAATGCCTTCCTTGCCATAATTAACTCCTAAAAGGCAGGCCTAATTTTTCTAAAAGCGCCTTGCCCTCATTATCTGTTTTTGCTGTAGTAACAAAGGTAATATTCATTCCTTTTATCTTATCAATTTTGTCATAATTTATCTCAGGAAAAATAATATGTTCACGTATGCCTATAGTATAATTGCCTCGACCATCAAAAGATCTGTCAGGAATCCCTTTAAAGTCTCTAATTCTTGGTAGGGCAAAATGGATCAGTTTGTCCAAAAAGTCATACATTCTTTGTCTGCGTAAAGTCACTTTACACCCTATAGGCATACCTGCCTTTAGTTTAAAAGCAGCAATAGATTTTTTTGCCCTTTTTATTATGGGACGCTGACCCGCAATCAAGGCCAATTCTTCCATAGCTGCATCCAAAACCTTTATGTTTTGTGTAGCCTCACCAACACCTATATTAAGCACTATTTTTACTAATCGTGGTACCTGCATAGGGTTTTTATAATTCATCTCTTTTATAAGATAAGTCACAACCTCTTTTTCATAGTATTCCTGAAGTCTGGCCTTCATCCTTTATCCCACATAAACAGGCAAAGATTTTTTCTCTAATTTACCTCTACCTTAAGCTTTATACTTTATCAATTACCTCTCCACATTTTTTACAATATCTCACCTTACGTCCATCCTCTAAAAACCTATAACCTACCCTAACAGCTTTCACACACTTATCGCACATAATCATCACATTTGATATATGAATAGGGGCCTCTTTTTCAATAATGCCTCCCTTCCCTGTAGTAGGACTTGGACGGGCGTGGCGTTTAACCATATTTACTTTCTCTACAATAATGCACTGTTTTTTTGGGAACACCTTTAAAATCTTACCAATTTTACCCTTTTCCTTTCCCACCATAACCATTACCTTATCGTCTCGCCTAACACTGAATTTCATTTATGCCACCTCAGGTGCTAAAGATACAATTTTCATAAATTTTTTTGCCCTTAACTCCCTAGCCACAGGGCCAAATATACGGGTGCCCATAGGCTCACCATGAGGGTCTATCAAAACCACTGCATTATTATCAAATCGAACCAAGCTTCCATCCGACCGTAAAAGCTCCTTTTTTGTCCGAACCACTACTGCCTTAGCAACAGAGCCTTTTTCTACCTTAGAATTGGGCAATGCATCTTTTATAGAGACCACAATCACATCCCCAACCCTGGCATATCGTTTACCACTCCCCCCTAATATACCAATACACGCCACCTTTTTTGCCCCTGTATTATCTGCCACTGTACACTCAGTTTGTACTTGGATCATTTCATCCTTTGCAGTATCTTTAATATTCTCCAATGCTTTTGCTTGCTAAAAGGTCTTGCTTCTATAATCCTAACCCAATCCCCTATATGACAATCGTTTTTAGGCTCATGGACCTTAAGCTTCACCCGCTGCCTTATACGTTTACCCACTCGGGGGTGCTTAACCAACCTCTCTACCATTACTACTACTGTTTTATCCATCTTATCACTCACCACCACCCCATCAAATATCTTCCTAGGCATATCTACCTCCGCCCTCTCAATACAGTTTTAACCCTAGCAATATCCTTTTTAACTAAAGAAAGACGGGCTGTGTTTTCTAATTGCCCAGTAGCATGTTGAAACCTTAAATTAAATAACTCTTGTTTTAATTCAGAAAGCTTTGCCTCTAATTCTTCATCGCCTAGTTTATGGAATTCGCTACTCTGCATATAGCTCACTCCGCAAAATAATTTTAGTTAATATAGGCAGTTTATGTGAAGCCAATCTTAGGGCCTCTAAGGCCAGATCCTGGGATATACCTTTAACTTCATAAAGTATCCTCCCAGGTTTGACCACAGCTACCCAGCCTTCTGGTGAACCCTTACCTTTACCCATCCTAGTTTCCGTTGGTTTTTTGGTAACTGGCTTATCAGGAAATATTCTAATCCAGACCTTCCCTCCCCTCTTTATATGTCTAGTAATGGCCACCCTAGCTGCCTCTATTTGCTGAGCAGTTAAATACCCACAGCGGGTAGCCTTCAATCCATAATCTCCAAAGGCCAAATTACAACCTCGATAGGCAACCCCACGCATCCTACCTGTTTGTCTTTTCCTATATTTAACCTTTTTTGGTGCCAACATAATTCACATCTCTAAGGTAAAGGTACAGGCAGAGGTAAAGATCCTTTTTTTCTCTACCTTTGTCTTTACCTATCATTTATTCTGTTTCTTTTTCCTTTTCCAAGATCTCTCCTTTAAAAATCCAGACTTTAACACCAATCACCCCATAAATAGTCTTGGCCTCTGCTAGGCCATAATCAATGTCTGCCCTCAACGTGTGAAGCGGCACACGGCCTTCACGGTACCACTCTCTTCTAGCCATCTCCGCCCCTCCTAAACGGCCCGAACATTCTACCTTAATGCCACCTGCTCCAAATTTTGAGGTATTCATTACCGCTCGTTTCATAGCCCTACGGAAGGCCACACGACGTTCCAATTGTAAGGCAACGTTTTCTGCTACCAACTGAGCATCTAGTTCTGGGCGCTTTACCTCTAAAACATCGATTATAATCTCTGTCTTTACTATTTTTTCCAAATCCGACTTAAGTTGCTCAATTTCGGTGCCTTTTTTACCAATTACTACACCGGGTCTTGCTGTATGAATCTTGATGTGCACCCGATTGACTGCCCGTTCAATCTCTATTTTGGAAATACCTGCATGATAAACCCTATTCTTAATAAATGTCCTAATTTTATGATCTTCTACTATGAATTTAGGATATTCTTTTTCTGCATACCAGCGCGAACTCCAACTCTTTATAACCCCCAATCTAAAACCAACAGGATGTACCTTTTGTCCCATATCAATCTCCTTTAGGATGCCTCATCTAAAACCACTGTAACATGGCTTAATCTCTTCCTAATCCTAGCTGCCCGCCCTACTGCCCTAGCTCGAAAGCGTTTCAGCATGGGGCCTTGATCGACATAAATGTATTTAATGTAAAGGTTATTTATGTCCACATCAGGATTTCGCTCTGCATTGGCTATCGCTGATTTTAGTAGTTTTTGAACTACACAGGCAGCCCTTTTAGGGGTAAATTGTAAAATACTTAAGGATTCATCCACCCTTTTTCCTCGCAATAAGTCAATCACCAGCCTTACCTTCCTAGGAGAAATACGTACATACTTAGCTATTGCCTTCACTTCCATTACTTTTTCCCTTTTATCTTTCCCTTTCTATCCCCAGAATGGCTATAAAATATCCTAGTTGGCGCAAACTCACCCAATTTATGCCCCACCATATTTTCTGTTATATAGACAGGAATAAACTTACGCCCATTATGGACTGCGAATGTCAGGCCTACAAAGTCTGAAATAATTGTAGAACGCCTTGACCAGGTCTTAATCACCCTTTTTTCACCAGATTCCTTAAGTCTATCTACCTTCTTTAACAACTTTTCATCCACAAATGGTCCTTTTTTAATGGAACGTCCCATATTCTCTATTTCCTTTTTTTAACAATATATTTGTCGCTTAATTTCTTCTTTCTTGTCTTATATCCTTTGGTGGGTTTCCCCCAAGGTGTGCATGGATGCCTTCCACCAGATGATTTTCCTTCACCACCTCCCATGGGATGGTCAACAGGGTTCATAGCAACACCTCTAACACTAGGTCGAATCCCTAAATGCCGAGCCCTCCCGGCCTTTCCCCTCCTGATATGCATATGGTCTAAATTTCCTACTTGTCCTATAGTGGCTTTACATTCCAACCTTATAAACCTCACTTCCCCTGAAGGCAACCGCATGTGGGCATAGGGTCCTTCTTTGGCCAATATCTGGGCATAACTTCCAGCACTCTTGGCTATTTGCCCACCTTTCCCAGGGCGAATCTCTATATTATGTACAATAGTGCCTATAGGTATGGCCTTTAGGGGAAAACAATTACCTGGTTTAAGATCTGCAGTTTCACTAGAAATCACTTTATCACCTACATTAAGTTCCAACGGGGCCAATATATACCTCTTTTCCCCATCCGCATAATGCAATAAGGCAATCCTGGAAGAGCGGTTGGGGTCATATTCAATAGCCGCTATCTTTGCAGGTATATCAATTTTATCTCGTTTAAAATCAATGATACGATAAAGTCGCTTATGTCCTCCACCTTTATGCCGACAGGTTATTCTGCCATAGACATTGCGCCCACTATATTTCTTTAAAGGCTCAACTAAACTCTTTTCTGGCCTTTTTTTAGTAATCTCGGAAAATGTTAAATATGATTGAAATCTTCTGCCAGGTGAAGTGGGCTTGCATTTCCTAATAGACATCTAAACACCCTCAAAAAATTCTATATGGTCTCCTGCCCTTAAGGTAATTATGGCCTTCTTCCAATGCCTTGTCTTTCCCTTAGCCATTCTTACTCTCTTCTCCTTACCCTCTATTCTAAATGTATTTACCTTTAAAACCTTCACATTAAAAAGTTTTTCTATTGCTTGTTTTATTTCAATCTTATTGGCCCTCCTGTCAACTTCAAAGGCAATTTGATTTGACAATTCCTTTTGCTTATTGCTCTTCTCTGTGATAGCAGGCCTTTTAACAACCTGGTATAAATCCTTCATCCTAATGTCTCTTCAATTTTTAAAATGGCCTCTTTTAATAAGACTAAATGCTCATATCGCAAAATATCATATACATTTAGTCCCTCTGTGGGCATTACCTGGAAATTAGAGACATTTCTTGCAGAAAGTTCTAATTGAGACTTTCTCCCATCAGTAATTATAAGCGCCTTTTTTAATTTTAAATTATCTATAATCTCTAAAAAATTTTTTGTCTTAATGACATCTAAAGAGATATTGTCTATTATCATCAGTTGATTATTTTTAAGCTTTGATGTGAGGGCCATCTTTATTGCTTGTTTCCTCATTTTTTTTGGTAAAGTATAAGTGTAACTTTTGGGTCTTGGGCCAAATACTACTCCCCCTCCCTTCCATAGAGGTGAACGAATGCTTCCTACTCTAGCACGTCCAGTGCCCTTTTGACGCCAGGGCTTACGTCCACCCCCCCTCACCTCACCCCGTGTCTTGGTAGAAGCAGTGCCTGCACGCCTTTTAGCCAATTGCCACTTCACTACTTCATAGATAATATAAGGTTTAACCTCTACATTAAAAATGTAATCAGGTAAATCAATTTCGCCTATTTTCTCTCCTTTTTGGTTCCACAATGATACCTTTGGCATCAATCCTCTCTTACTTTCTTTATCATCAACAAGCTATTTCTACTGCCAGGTACAGCCCCCTTTAGCAACAGAAGGTGCTGCTCTGGTCTTACTTCTACCACAGTCAAGTTTTTAATGGTTACTCTCTTATTTCCCATATGACCAGGCATCTTTCTTCCTTTTATCACCCTACCAGGGAATGTACTTGCCCCTATAGAACCAGGTATACGATGTGATCTGCTGCCATGGGTCTGAGGTCCTCTCTTAAAACCCCATCTTTTAATTACACCAGCAAACCCCCTCCCCTTAGTTACACCAGTGACGTCTATCTGATCCCCTATCTTAAATTCATCTACGGTAATCTTTTGGCCAATCTTAAAATCCTCTAGGTTTTTAACCTTAAATTCTCTAAGATAACAAAAACTTTCTACATTTGCCTTTTTAAAATGTCCTAATAAAGGTTTATTTACCCGTGATGCCTTCTTAGATAAAAAACCCAGTTGTATTGCTTTATATCCATCTTTCTCTAAGGTCTTTTTGTAAACAACTATGCATGGGCCTGCTTCCAGCACAGTTGCTGGAATTATATTACCATTTTCTGCAAAAATTTGAGTTATTCCCAATTTTCTAGCCAAAATGCATCCTAACATTTAGAGTTTAATCTCCACATCTATCCCAGCTGCTAATTCTAAATTCATCAATGCATCTACAGTCTGATGCGTTGGTTCTATAATATCTATCAACCTTTTATGGGTCCTAATCTCGAACTGTTCTCTAGATTTCTTATCTACATGTGGTGACTTAAGCACTGTCCATCGACTTATCCTTGTGGGCAGAGGAATAGGGCCAATAAGCTTTGCACCAGTACGTTCAGCTGTATCTACAATTAGACTCACAGCCTGATCTAATAGGCGATGATCAAATGCCTTTAATTTTATTCTTATTTTCTGATTTTCCACAATTTATTCCAATACCTTGGTGATTACACCAGCCCCTACAGTTTTTCCTCCCTCTCTAATAGCAAATCTAAGCCCCTCCTCTAAGGCAATAGGCTCTATTAAACTTGCTTCTATATTCACATTGTCTCCAGGCATCACCATCTCTACTCCCTCTGGGAGTGTTACTATACCGGTTACATCTGTGGTCCTAAAATAGAACTGAGGTCTATAACCTGTAAAAAATGGGGTATGGCGACCACCTTCCTCTTTTGTAAGCACATATACCTCAGACATAAAGTGGGTATGGGGTTTTATAGTACCAGGGGCTGCTAATACCATTCCTCTCTCTACTTCATCCTTTCCTATCCCCCGTAGCAGAACACCGATATTATCACCTGCCCTTCCCTCATCTAGTATCTTTCTAAACATCTCTACAGAAGTGGCTACAGTCTTTCTTGTAGGCCCCAGCCCGACTATCTCTACCTCATTACTTGGTCTAATTATGCCCCTTTCTACCCTACCAGTCACCACTGTGCCCCTTCCACTAATACTAAATATATCCTCTATGGGCATAAGATAGGGTTTATCCATAGGGCGTGTAGGCTGAGGGATGTAATCATCTATGGCATCTACTAGCCTCCACACCGGACCACAGAATGGACAGTCCCGTTTCCCGCAGCCACATTCTAATGCCTTTAGTGCACTTCCTCTAATCACCGGCACATCATCACCAGAGAACTCATATTTTGAAAGTAGTTCCCTTACCTCTAATTCCACTAATTCTATAAGCTCCTCATCCTCTACTAGATCTGTTTTGTTTAAAAATACCACCACAGAGGGCACCCCTACCTGCCTTGCCAAAAGTATATGCTCACGGGTTTGTGGCATGGGACCATCATCTGCTGCCACTACCAAAATAGCCCCATCCATCTGGGCTGCACCTGTTATGGTGTTCTTAATATAGTCTGCATGTCCAGGGCAGTCTATATGGGCATAGTGCCTTTTTGGTGTTTCATACTCTACATGGGCAATGGCAATGGTAATGCCCCTTTCCTTTTCCTCAGGTGCTTTGTCTATGTCCTCAAATGGAATGTATTTTGCCATTTTTTCCTTTTCTAGAATCAGGGTCATGGCAGCAGTAAGTGTAGTCTTCCCATGGTCTATGTGACCTATTGTGCCCACATTCACATGTGGTTTTTTCCGTTCAAATTTTAGTTTTGCCATTTAAGACCTCCTTAATGTATTATTTTCTTTACCTTTAGTGTCTCTGCCAACTTTACAGGCAAAGGCTCATAATGGGAAAACTGCATACTATAAGTAGCCCTACCTTGAGTGGTAGAACGTAGTATTGTAGCATAACCAAACATTTCTGCCAATGGGACATGGGACTTTACTATCTGAACATTCTTTCTAGTCTCAACCCCAACAACTTTCCCACGCCTGGCTGTAACATCCCCTATTGCCTCCCCTAAATATGGCTCAGGTACAATTGTCTCCAAATACATAATTGGCTCTAAGATTATAGGTTTTGCCTTTTTCATCCCCTCTTTAAAGGCCATGGAAGCAGCTATGAAAAAGGCCATATCAGAAGAATCTACCTCATGATAAGAACCATCTATTACTTTTATCCATACATCTGTCACTGGATAACCTGCTACCACCCCTTGTTCCATAGCGTCTTTAACACCCTTTTCTATGGCCCCCATATATTCCTTAGGGATTACACCCCCAGATGTAGCGTCTGTAAAATTAAACCCTATCCCACGAGATAGAGGAGTTAGTTCTAACCATACATGGCCATATTGTCCACGTCCACCTGTTTGCTTAATGAAACGCCCCTCGCTTTTCACTTTACAGGTGATGGTTTCACGATAGGCCACTTGAGGCCTGCCTACATTTGCTTTTACTTTAAACTCCCTAAAAAGCCGATCTACAATAATTTCTAAATGAAGCTCCCCCATACCTGAAATAAGGGTTTGACCTGTCTCTCCATTGTAAACTACTCTAAAGGATGGGTCTTCTAATACAATCTTGTGTAAGGCATTGCCTAACCTTTCTTGGTCCTCTTGGGTCTTAGGCTCAATGGCTACAGAAATCACTGGCTCTGGTATCTCCACAGTCTCTAAAACAATAGGTGCCCTTTCATCACAAAGTGTATCTCCTGTAGTAACCCTCCTTAAACCTACTACAGCTACAATGTCGCCTGCATAGACCTCACTGACTTCCTCTCGCTTATTGGCATGCATTTTAAATAGTCTTCCTACCTTCTCCTTTATACCCTTACTTACATTAAACACGGTAGAGCCAACAGTCAATGAGCCTGAATAAATACGCAAAAAGCTAAGATGTCCTGCATAGGGATCCGTCATCAGTTTAAAAACCAAGGCAGTAAAAGGGGCATTATCTAAAGTAGGCCTTGTCTCTTCTAGCCCTTTTAGATTTTTCCCTTTTACTGGTGGTACATCTATTGGTGAAGGTAGATAATCTATAACGGCATCCAGCAGCTGTTGAATACCTTTGTTTTTAAAGGCTGCCCCGCATAATACAGGAACTAAATTAAGATTTATAGTAGCCTTTCTTAATGCAGCATAAATCTGTTGCTCGCTAATCTCTTTACCTTCAATATATCTTTCCATAATTATTTCATCAAAGTCTGCTAATGTTTCTAGCATCCTTTGCCTGTATACTTGTGATTTTTTTAAAAACTCTTCAGGAGTATGCATATATCTATATTTTGCACCAAGTGTGTCTTCATCATAGACAATGGCCTTCATTTTGATTAAATCAATTATTCCACGAAAATGATGCTCAATCCCTAATGGGATTTGAATAACTATAGGATTTGCCTTAAGGCGGTCTATCATCATCTCTATACACCCTTCAAAGTCTGCCCCTAGTCGGTCCATCTTATTAATAAATACTAACCTTGGCACTTTATACCTATCTGCTTGCCTCCAAACGGTCTCTGATTGCGGCTCTACCCCACCCACAGCACAAAAAATGGCAATAGCACCATCTAAAACACGTAATGCCCTTTCCACTTCTATGGTAAAGTCTACATGGCCTGGGGTATCAATAATATTAATGCCATAGCCCTTCCAGGAGCAAGTAGTAGCAGCAGAGGTAATGGTAATGCCACGTTCTTGCTCCTGTTCCATAAAGTCCATTATAGCTGTACCATCATCCACTTCACCCATACGGTAAGACACACCAGTATAATATAAGACCCGCTCAGTTGTAGTGGTCTTACCGGCATCAATGTGAGCCATAAACCCAATGTTTCTCACTTTTTCAATAGGTACACTTCTCCCCAATTTACCACCTATAATGGGCAAAGGCCCTATTGGCCTCGGCCATGCGATGTGTATCTTCTTTCTTCTTAATAGAAGCACCTTTATTATTGTAAGCATCTATAATTTCATTAGCTAATTTAAGCACCATCCCCCTTTCAGACCGTGCCCTAGCATAATGAATAATCCATTTCACAGCCAAACTAATCCTCCGCTTTAATCTTACCTCCATAGGCACTTGATAAGTAGCCCCCCCTACTCTGCGGGATTTCACCTCTAAAACAGGTTTTACATTCTCAATGGCCTTTTCAAATACCTCTAAAGGACCCTTATGCAGCTTCTTACTTACTATATCCAACGCATCATAAAGAATAGATTCTGCTACACTCTTTTTTCCATCGTGCATTAAGCAATTAATAAATTCTGCTACAAGTACGCTCCCATATTTAGGATCAGGCAATATCTCCCTTTTAGGTGCGGGTCCTTTTCTTCCCATACATACCTCC
>CAZNJP010000003.1:26953-39202 GCA_964573345.1 uncultured Syntrophobacter sp.
CCATATCTTGAACGACTTTTTCTTCTATCTTGTACACCTGCAGAATCCAATATTCCCCTGATCACTTGATAACGAGTCCCTGGCAGATCCTTAACACGCCCGCCTCTCACCAAGACTACAGAATGCTCTTGCAGATTATGACCAATTCCAGGGATATAAACAGTTACCTCCATCCCATTAGAAAGCCGCACTCTGCAGATCTTCCTTAAGGCAGAGTTTGGCTTCTTTGGTGTTGTAGTATAAACACGTACGCACACCCCACGCTTTTGAGGACAACACATAAGGGCAGGAGTAGAACTATGCCCTTTTATTTTTTTTCTCCCTTTTCGCACTAATTGATTTATTGTGGGCATTATCCTCCCCCAAATATAATAGCGACTTTGGAACTACAGCTTTTTATCCCTTTTGTCAAGAAGCTGACTGGGCTGCTGCCTCTACCTCTTTTAAAACAGGTCTCTCTTCGGGTTGAATCTCTATAGAACGATAGACCTCAAGACCTGTACCAGCAGGGATAAGCCTCCCAATAATCACATTCTCCTTTAAACCTCTTAAATAATCGATCTTCCCACTCACGGCTGCATCTGTAAGTACACGCGTAGTCTCTTGGAAAGAGGCAGCAGAAATGAAACTTTCTGTACCTAATGAGGCCTTTGTTATTCCCACAATCATAGGTTCTGCTTGAGCAGGTCTTCCACCCTCTTTCAAAATACCTTCATTCTCCTCCTCAAAAACATGTTTTTCTATCAATTCCCCTACAATAAAATGTGTATCTCCAGAGTCTATAATTTGTACCTTTTTCATCATCTGTCTGATAATTACTTCAATATGTTTATCATTAATCTTCACACCTTGAAGACGATAGACCTCCTGAACTTCGTTAAGTAAGTATTTGGCCAACTCCTTTATTCCCCTCACTCTTAACAGATCTTGGGGATCAACAGGCCCTTCTGTAAGGGCTTCCCCTGCTTTTACAAAGTCTCCTTCATGAACTGTAATATGTATGCCTGGGGAAATTAGGTATTCCCTGGCTTCGCCTACTTTAGGTGTAACAATTACTTTTTTCTTACCACGCTCATCCTTCCCAAAAGAGACCCAACCATCTACCTCTGTAACTACACCACAATCTTTGGGTTTTCTTACCTCAAATAGGTCTGCTATCCGAGGCAGTCCTCCGGTAATGTCCTTGGTCTTTATGCTTCCCCTCAAAATTTTTGCCAAAAGATCACCAGCAAATACCTTATCTCCCTCATTTACTACAATAAGTGCGCCTACAGGCAAAAAGTATGTAGCAGACCCGTCCCCATTTATTATAGAAATACGTGGTTGGTATGGAGTCCCTTTAAATTCCACAACTACTTTGCTTATCTTACTGGTTACTGAGTCAACCTGCTCTTGGATAACTACACCTTCAATGATATCTTCAAACTTCACTGTCCCAGAAATCTCTGTTAAAATGGGTAACGCATAAGGATCCCATTCAGCTAATAATTGTTCTGATTTTACATATTCTCCGTCCCTTACCTTCAGGTGGGCGCCATAAATGATCCCATACTTCTCCCGCTCACGTCCTTTATCTAAAATGGCCAGCTCACCATTTCGATTCATTACCACCAGATCACCTTCTTTTGTCTCCACTGGATTTAAATTGATAAACTTTATTTGTCCTGGGTATTTAGCCATTAAGGCAGTTTGCTCTACTGCCTTGCGGGCAGTACCACCAATGTGAAAGGTACGCATAGTAAGCTGTGTGCCTGGTTCCCCAATAGATTGGGCAGCCATGATACCCACTGCCTCTCCAATGTTCACTAATTCTCCCCTAGCTAGATCTCGCCCATAACATTTGGCACACACACCCCATTTTGTCTGGCAGGTAAGTACTGAACGGATCTTTACCCTTTCTATCCCAGCCATTTCTATTTTTTGCGCCTTTTCCTCATCTATTTCCTCATTGGCCTGGACAATAATCTCTCCTGTATAAGGATCTTTAATGTCCTCTAAGGCAACTCTGCCTAAGATACGCTGAGAAAGTGTTTGAATGATCTCTCCTGCCTCAACCAAAGGCTCAATTTCAATACCATCAATAGTCCCACAATCCTTTTCTTTAACTACACATTCATGTGCTACATCGATAAGGCGTCTGGTCAGATACCCAGCGTTTGCTGTCTTTAAAGCAGTATCTGCTAAACCCTTACGGGCACCATGGCTGGAAATGAAGTATTGCAAAACAGTAAGGCCTTCTCTAAAATTAGCAATAATGGGTGTTTCAATGATTTCACCTGAAGGTTTGGCCATTAATCCTCGCATCCCTGCTAATTGTCGAATTTGATCCTTACTGCCTCTTGCCCCTGAATCAGCCATCATAAACACAGGATTAAAACTTGAGATCTCTTGTTTTTCCCCTGTTTCGGTCTCTATCACCTCCACTGAAAGCTCCTTCATCATCTCTACAGCCACTTCCTCTGTAACTTTTGACCAAATGTCAATAATCTTGTTATAGCGTTCACCGTCAGTTATCAATCCTTTACGGTACTGCTCCTGTACCTTTCCTACCTGCTTTCTTGTCTCAGTTAATATAATCTCCTTCTTTCTAGGAATGGCCACATCGGAAATAGAAATAGAGATGCCTGCTTTTGTGGCTTGGGCAAATCCTAAATCCTTCAACTTATCACACATAATCACTGTCCTTTTTAAACCCACCTTGCGGTAACACTCATTTACCAAAACAGCCATATCCCTTTTTCGAATCACTTTATTAACAAATTCAAAGGGAATCTGTTCAGGGACAATCTCCTTAAGTAAGACACGGCCTACTGTGGTATCCACCAAATTACCGTCTATTATTACTTTAATTGAACTATGCAAGTCTACTATACCTCTATCATAGGCCATCCTTACTTCTTCAGGTGAGGAAAACTTCATTCCTTTGCCTTTTGCCTGTGGATGTTCCTTTGTCATATAATAAAGGCCTAGGACAATATCTTGAGTAGGTAGAATAATAGGTTCTCCATGAGCAGGGGAAAGAATATTGTTTGTGGACATCATAAGCACACGCGCCTCTGCTTGGGCCTCTAAAGAAAGAGGTATATGAACTGCCATTTGGTCACCATCAAAATCTGCATTAAATGGGGGGCAAACTAAGGGATGAAGCTGAATGGCCTTACTTTCTATCAACACTGGCTCAAAGGCTTGAATGCTTAAACGATGTAAGGTAGGGGCACGATTCAATAATATTGGGTGTTCTTTAGCCACTTCCTCTAAAGCATCCCATACTTCTGAAGTCTCTCTTTCCACCATCCGCTTAGCACTCTTAATGGTAGTGGCATAACCCTTTTTCTCAAGCTGATGGTAAATAAATGGTTTAAACAGCTCTAATGCCATCTTTCGAGGTAAACCACACTGATGAAGTCTCAACTCTGGACCTACTACAATCACTGAACGACCAGAATAATCTACTCTTTTACCCAAAAGATTTTGACGAAATCTACCCTGTTTCCCTTTAAGCATATCGCTTAAAGATTTTAGTGGTCTCCCATAAGTGCCTGTCACTGTACGGCCTCTACGTCCATTTTCAAACAATACATCAACAGCCTCCTGGAGCATTCGTTTTTCATTACGAATGATAATCTCTGGAGCATCAAGCTCCATCAATCTTTTGAGGCGATTGTTGCGATTGATTACCCTACGATAAAGGTCATTTAAGTCAGAAGTAGCAAATCTTCCACCATCTAAAGGCACCAAGGGGCGTAGATCCGGCGGAAGTATAGGAATTACCTCCAAAACCATCCATTCGGGTCTGTTCCCTGAGTCCAAAAAGGCATTTATGATCCTCAAACGCTTGGTCAGCTTTCTTCTCTTAACCTCAGAATGAGCATTCTTAATCTCCTCTTCCACCTGTTCTGACAGGGCCTGCCAATCTAAATCTCTCAACAAGTCCCTAATAGCCTCTGCCCCTATACCTGCTTTGAATTGATTACCAAATTTGTTCCGTGCCTCTTGAAGCTGATCCTCAGAAAGCAATTCACCCCTCTTTAGGGGGACGCCCTTTGGGTCAATCACCACATATGATTCAAAGTAGATAATCTTTTCCAGCTCACGCACACTAAGGTCAAGTATATTCCCAATTTTACTAGGTACACTTTTCACAAACCAGATATGGGTGACAGGACAGGCCAGTTCAATATGACCCATCCGTTCCCTTCTTACTTTAGAAGAAATCACCTCTACTCCACACCTTTCACATACAATGCCTCGATGCTTCATCCTTTTATATTTACCACAAAGGCACTCATAATCTTTAACAGGACCAAAGATCTTTGCACAAAATAAACCATCTTTTTCTGGCTTAAATGTGCGATAGTTAATGGTTTCTGGCTTTTTAACCTCTCCATAAGACCATTCCCTGATCTTTTCTGGAGAGGCCAAGGATATACGTATTCCTTTAATCTCAGCCGGATCCATTGGTTTATCAAAAAGATTATAAAGATCCTCTAGACTCACTTTGTTTTACTCCTTTATCTGTTAATAATTCTACATTCAAACCAAGGGCCTGAAGTTCTTTAATCAATACATTAAAAGACTCAGGCAAGCCCACCTCTAAGGTATTATCCCCCTTTATTATTTTCTCATACATCCTTGTTCGTCCTGCTACATCATCAGATTTTACTGTAAGCATTTCTTGTAGTGTATAAGCTGCTCCATATGCCTCTAACGCCCAAACCTCCATTTCACCAAACCTTTGCCCTCCAAATTGGGCCTTACCTCCTAGCGGCTGTTGGGTAACTAGGGAGTAAGGACCAATTGAACGGGCATGGGTCTTGTCATCTACCAAGTGATGCAATTTCATCATATACATAACACCCACCGTTACTTTATTATCAAAGGGTTCCCCAGACCTTCCATCATAAAGTGTTATCTGACCCGTTTCTGACAGACCTGCCTTCTTCAGCCAATCCCTGATTTCCTCCTCTTTTGCCCCATCAAATACAGGAGTAGATACAGGAATACCATCTTCTAAACCATCTGCCTTTTCAAGCAATGCCTCATCGCTCAGGCTGGCAAAGTATTTACTATATTGCTCTCCACCATAAATTTCCTTAAGACATTTCCGAAGTGCTTCAGTTTGTGTAGTTTCCACCAATTTCTTTACCTTTTTGCCCAATTCCTTGGATGCCCATCCTAAGTGGGTCTCCAAAATTTGCCCAAGGTTCATCCGTGAAGGCACACCCAGTGGATTAAGCACTATATCTATTGGGGTACCATCTTCAAGATAAGGCATATCTTCAATGGGCAAGATCCGAGACACCACACCCTTATTACCATGGCGCCCTGCCATCTTATCCCCTACTGAAAGTTTACGCTCCATTGCCACATAAACCTTTACCATCCTAATCACACCTGCTGGAAGCTCACCACCTTGTTTAATTTTATCAATTTTTTGATCATAACGGGCCCTAATGCCCTCTACCTCATCAAAGAATTCATTAATTAAGGAACTTGACACAGCCTCGCGCTTGTCGTCAAGGAGTTTAATATGCTTTAAGCGGTGTATAGGGACTTTCGAAATTATATCACTACTAATTTTTTTACCTTTAGCTATAAGTACCTCACCATCTATACCTTGGACCTCTTTTGCTACCTGCTGGCCTACTAATAACTCTACCAATTTTTCTTCCATTATCTTCTTTAAGGTGTTTATCTCTGCATCCCTACATCTAGCTATCTTTTCAATCTCCTTTTTTTCAATGATTTTAATTCTTTCATCCTTATTTTTTTCTCCTCTTCTGGTAAAGACCTTGGCATCAATGACAATCCCCTCTATCCCATGGGGCACCCTTAAAGAGGAATCCTTTACCTCACTAGCCTTTTCACCAAAAATTGCCCGCAGTAGTTTTTCCTCAGGTGAAGATTGAGTCTCACCCTTTGGTGTAATCTTTCCTACAAGGATATCCCCTGGTCTCACTTCAGCCCCTATACGAATGATCCCGCTCTCATCTAAATCCTTCAGCGCCTCCTCACTAACATTTGGGATATCACGTGTAATCTCCTCTGGACCCAACTTGGTATCTCTAGCCATAATCTCAAATTCTTCTATATGAATAGAGGTATATACATCCTCTTTTAGTAAACGCTCACTAACTAGGATGGCGTCCTCAAAATTACATCCTTCCCAAGGCATAAACGCCACTAATACATTTCTACCTAAAGCAATTTCTCCTTTATCTGTAGCTGCTCCGTCAGCCATCGCTTGCCCTTTAAATACTTTCTGCCCGGCCTTTACCAAAGGCCTCTGATTAAAACAAGCACTTTGATTACTCCTTTGAAATTTATTTAACTCATAGACCTTTACCAAAGCACTCAAGGGCTTTTGATCATTGTGGTACCTTACCACAATGTGTAAAGCATCTGCATACTCTACTACACCATCATCCTCTGCAGTAATATTGACACCACAATCCCTAGCCACAATCTTTTCCATCCCTGTACCTACCAATGGTCTCTCTGGAACCAATAAAGGCACAGCTTGACGCTGCATATTTGAACCCATTAATGCCCGATTGGCATCATCGTGTTCTAAAAATGGGATCAGAGAGGAAGAAACACTGACCAATTGAGTAGGAAAAACATCCATATATTCAACATCGCTGGCTTTGACCATAGTAAACTCACCCCAGACCCTACTAGAGACCATTTCATTGATAAAACGTCCATCTTTGTCAATGGGTGCATTGGCCTGAGCAATGGGACAATCTCTTTCCTCCAAGGCAGTGAGGTATCTGATTTCATTAGTAACAACCCCATCCTTCACTACTCGATAAGGTGTCTCAATAAAACCAAATTCATTCACCTTTGCATAAGTACTTAAGGATACAATCAAACCAATATTTGGACCTTCTGGTGTCTCAATAGGACAGATACGCCCATAATGTGAAGGATGTACATCCCTTACTTCAAAACCTGCCCTTTCTCTAGAAAGTCCTCCAGGACCTAATGCACTAAGACGGCGTTTATGGGTCACTTCTGAAAGGGGGTTTGTCTGATCCATAAACTGAGAAAGTTGACTTGACCCAAAAAATTCCATTATTACAGCAGTTACTGCCTTAGAATTTACTAAATCATAAGGCATGAGTGCTTCTACCTCTTGAAGCGCCATTTGTTCCTTAATGGCCCTTTCCATACGTACAAGGCCAATGCGATACTGATTCTCCAAAAGCTCCCCCACCAATCGGGTGCGGCGGTTACCTAAGTGGTCAATATCGTCTGGAGGGCCTTGTTGTGCCTTTAGTTCAAGTAACTTTTTCACTGCTGCTAAGATATCCTCTTTACGTAACACACAATGAGTAAGTGGAACATCTAACCCTAAGCGGTCATTGAGCTTAAATCGGCCAACCTTTGAAAGGTCATAATATTCTGGGTTAAAGAATAAATTATGTAAGTATTCTTTTGCAATTTCTAAGGTAGGTGGACTAGTAGGCCTTAATCTTCGGTAGATTTCTAATATAGCATCTTCCTCACCTTCGCTCTTGTCTTCAAGCAAGGTATCACTTAAAGAGTGATCGTAGCGGTATTCGTCAATAAACAGTAATTCAAATTCCATAAATTTTCTTTTTTTGATGCTCTCTAAGACCTCATCACTTATCTCTTGATTGTATGAGGCAATAAGCTCACCTGACTCTTGATCTTTAAGGTCTTTTGTCAAGACTCTATTTTTTAATTCTTCTTCTGTAATGGGAATCTCCTTAAGTCCAAACTTCTCTAGCTGTTTTATGTGAAAACGGGTGATCCGAGTATCTTTAGGAATAAAAACATTACCAGTCTCTGGATGCCTTATATCTTCTTTCAATTTAACCCCTATTAAAAGCTCAGGGATTACCTCTATATAAAAGATACCTTTCTTTAACCTAACCTTTTGGGTAGGATAAAAATAGGTCAATATATCTTCATTACTATAACCCAATGCCTTAAGGAATAGGGTGACCAAAAATTTTCTCCTTCTGTCTATCCTTACATAGAGGCGGCCTTTATTATCAAACTCAAAATCAATCCATGAACCCCTTAAGGGAATGATCCTGGCTGTATAAAGTAACTTACCTTTAACACGACGCATAGTCTTATCGAGTTCAAAAAAGATACCAGGAGAACGGTGTAATTGACTTACTACCACCCTCTCTGTGCCATTAATAATAAATGTAGCTCGGTTAGTCATTAGGGGAATAGTGCCAAAATAAACCTCCTGTTCCTTAATATCTCGAATGCTTTGGGTTCTCGTGTCTTTATCTACATCATATACTTTAAGTTGTACTGTAAGCCTCACAGGGGCTTCATAAGTCATGCCCCTTTCTAAACATTGCCTCTCATCATACCTGGGTTCGGAAATGGAGTATTTAACAAATTCTAAAGAGGCAGTCCCTGCAAAATCTGTAATAGGAAATATTTCCTCAAGCATTCCTTGCATTCCTATTTTCTTTCGCCTTTCAGGAGCTATGTCCTTTTGTAAAAATTGTGAATAAGACTTCCTTTGCAACTCGAGAAGATAAGGAATCTCAAGGACCTGTTTAATGCGACCAAAATGCCGCCTAAAATCGGCTAAATCTGTCATCTTCACTCCTTTTTAATAAGTTTGGGGTTTTGGGTTCCTTCCTGCTCCCCACTCACTTTATTTCTATAGTCGCCCCTGCCTCCTCCAATTCTTTCTTAATCTTTTCTGCCTCTTCTTTAGAAATACCTTCCTTGACAGGTTTGGGTGCACTCTCTACTAGCTCCTTTGCCTCTTTTAACCCCAATCCAGTAATGGCCCTTACTGTCTTAATCACTTGTATCTTCTTCTCACCTATATTTGACAATATCACATCAAACTCTATTTTCTCCTCTACAGGCGCTACTTCGGCCGTCTGTGCTACAGGTGCTTGGGCCACCATTGGGGCTGCTGCCTTCACCCCAAATTTCTCTTCTAACTCCTTAATAAGACTAGAAAGTTCCAAAACAGTCATATTGGCAATAAACTCTATCACATCCTCCCTTTTAATCTCTGTAGTCATTTTTCTTAAACCTCCCTTTGTTCTTTACTTTTCTTTATGGCATTCAAAATATATAACAGTTGTGCTAAGATATTATAGAGTAGGCCCACAAAACCCCCGGGTACGGCCTCTATTGCCCCTAAAAGTTGAGCCAACAATATCTCCCTACTGGGTAGTTGTGCTAGTACCTCAATTTCATTAGCATCTAAGACCTTTCCTGACAAAATGCCTTTCTTTATCTTAAAGAGTTCATTTCTCTTTCTAAAATTAATCAGTACCTGGGCCAAGGCTACTGGGTCTATATAGCAAAAGGCCAAAGCATTAGAGCCTGTGATTTCCCCTTTAATCTGTTCAAAAGGTGTGTCTTTAAGTGCCAATTTGGCCAATGTGTTTTTTATCACCTTATATTCCATATTCTTCTCACGTAACTGTTTCCTAAGACAGGTTAAGGCATCTACCTTTAGGCCTTTAAAATCGGTAAATATCGTAGCCTCTGCCTTTTTTAACTTCTCACTCAACTCTTTTACTACAGCTCTCTTTTCACTCTTCCTCAAGACATTCCTCCGAGTGTTTGTTCTGAATTTTAAATTTCACACTTTGAATTTTCATTTTTCAATGCCTGCTCGAAATTCTAAAGAATTTTGAGAAGATTCACATACCCTTTCTTAAAACATCTCTAATAGAGTTGGCATCTATCCTAATGCCTACCCCCATAGTTGTAGAAATGGCTATCCCCTTTAAATAAGTACCTTTTGCTGCCTGAGGTCTTAAATGAATAATGGTATCTATCAATGCCTTAAAATTTTCTAAAATCTTCTCATGGCCAAATGAAACCTTACCAATAGGGGCATGAATTATCCCGGACTTGTCTGCGCGAAAATCTATTTTTCCTGTTTTTAATTCTCTTATGACATTTTTTATATCAAAGGTAATTGTTCCTGTCTTGGTGCTAGGCATAAGTTTACGAGGGCCCAAGATTTTCCCAATTTTTCCCACTTTGCTCATCATATCTGGAGTAGCTACTACTCTGTCAAATTCTAGCCAACCTTCTTCTATCTTTTTGATCAAATCCTCCCCTCCTACATAATCAGCCTCTGCTTCTTTGGCTTCTTTCTCCTTCTCTCCTTGAGCAAATGCCAATACTTTTACATCTTTTCCTATCCCATGAGGCAGCACTACTGCCCCACGTACCATCTGATCAGCATGCTTTGGATCTATTCCTAAATTTACAGCTACCTCTACTGTCTCATCAAAATGGACATAGGTTGTGCCCAGTGCCAATTTTATTCCTTCCATTATATTATAAGACTTCTCTGCCTCGATCTTCTTTCTCGCTTCTATATATTTTTTCCCTCGCCTTCCCATAATAGCTCCTCAGTCAACAATCTCAATCCCCATACTTTTAGCAGTACCCTCGATGGTTTTAACTGCCGTTTCAAGAGTGGCCGCAGTCAAGTCAGGCCATTTCTTTTTGGTAATCTCCTCCAATTGTTTCCTTGTCAGCCTACCTACAAACTCCTTTTTGGCATTGCTTGAGCCTTTTACAATCTTAACTGCCTGTTTAAGGAGTACTGCCGCAGGTGGGGTTTTTGTAATAAAACTAAATGAACGGTCTGAATAAACGGTAATTATTACTGGAATAATAGTTCCTTCCTGCCCTTTGGTCTTGGCATTAAAGGCCTTACAAAATTCCATAATATTTATACCGTGTTGGCCCAAGGCTGGCCCTACAGGGGGTGAGGGGGTTGCTTGGCCTCCAGGAATTTGCAAACGAACAGTAGTAATTACCTTTTTAGCCATAAAAAGACTCCTTTCAAATTTTGGAAAGCTGGATAGCGTCCAATTCTACGGGTGTTTCTCTACCAAAAATGCTAATAAGCACACGTACCTTTCCTCTTTCAGGAAAGTACTCATCTATGCGGCCTGTAAAATCGCTAAAAGGACCATCTATAATCTTAATTTGGTCTCCACTTCTGAAAACAAATTTTGGTCTAGGTTTCTTCTCGCCCTCCTCCATTCTCTTCCTAATCTTTTCTACTTCTTTTTCTGGGAGAGGAATGGGGTCCTGCCCACCCACGAAACCCGTGACCTTAGGTGTTTTTCTTACCAAGTGCCAAATCGCTTTCTTAAGCTTTTTTGTTTGTTCGTTGTCATTCTGTTTATCTATATGTAAATCTAAACAATAAATCAATACATAGCCTGGGTAAAATTTACGGGAAGACATTGCCTTTTCCCCTTTGATAAGTTCAACGACCTTCTCTGTGGGTATCAAAATATCTTTAAAATATTGCTCCATGCCTTCATTCTCGCTTTTAATGCGTTGCTCAAGCAGGGTCTTCACCTTTTCCTCAAAGCCTGAATAGGTATGTACTATGTACCACTTAAAATCCATTTTTATTTCAAAAACTTTCCAATAATACTACCAAAAATTAAATCAATGATACCAAAGTAAAAACTCATTAATAATACTACCAAGATCACCATTATGGTAGAACCAACAGACTCCTTTCTATTTGGCCAAGCGACCTTTCTCAACTCAACCTTTACCTCACGTAAAAATTGCCTTCCTTGTAACCACCAACTTAGTGGCCTCCCTACAGACCTTAAGACAGCGACCTTTTTTTCAAACTGTTTTTTCATAAAATTTAGGCAATAAAATGGCAGGCCAGGGAGGATTTGAACCCCCAACCCCCGGATTTGGAGTCCGGTGCTCTAACCGTTAGAGCTACTGGCCTGCACTTTAATAATTATAACCTACCTTGTCTCTTTATGCAAGGTATGGCCCCGACAAAATGGGCAATATTTTTTTAGTTCAAGTCTACTGGGGGTCTTCTTTTTGTTTTTAACAGTAGTATAATTGCGCCTTTTACAATTACTACAAGCCAAAGTAACTATAACCCTCATAATTTATTCCAATACCTTGGTGATTACACCAGCCCCTACAGTTTTTCCTCCCTCTCTAATAGCAAATCTAAGCCCCTTCTCTAAATAATGGGCTGCATGTTATGGTGTTCTTAATATAGTCTGCATGTCTAGGGCAGTCTATATGGGCGTAGTGCCTCTTTGGTGTTTCATACTCTACATAGGCAATGGTAATGCCCCTTTCCTTTTCTTCAGGTGCTCTGTCTATGTCCTCAAATGGAATGTATCTTGCCATTTAAAAACCCTCAACCATAAATGGAGCCCACGACCGGACTTGAACCGGTGACCTCTTCCTTACCAAGGAAGTGCTCCA
>CAZNJP010000004.1:0-32713 GCA_964573345.1 uncultured Syntrophobacter sp.
TTGAGAAAAAATACTCGAAATTTTTCCAAGAACAAAAAATCGCTCAATTTAGGTTAAATTAAATAGATACAATATTGCATTTCTATGGCTGGAGATTATGATAGTTTCTAGGTTAGATGTGCGGTTAAGTAAGAAAGGAGAAGAACCATCAAGAGATTAGTGGATAAGTTGTTAAATGAGGCTTTAAAGGAGCCATAGTCAGCTAGCTATCTTATATCCCCGGCTTTATTCTGTCTCTTCCGAATCTTTTCCCATTCATCACGAAGTGTTACTGTCAGGTTAAATACAGGTCTATTTTCAGAAGAATCAACAGTGTCAACACAGAAATACCCTTTGCGCTCAAACTGATATCGCTCACCTGGTTTTGCCTTAGCAAGAAAAGGCTCTACCTTGCATAAATGCAATACTCTCAGAGAATCCGGGTTTAGATTTGATTTAAAATCCTTTCCCTCTTTCACATCAAGGGGATCAGGTTTTGTAAACAGATTATCATACAGGCGGACTTCAGCATCTATAGCATGTTTTGCAGATACCCAGTGAAGTGTAGATTTGACTTTTCTTCCGTCTGGTGCATCCCCACCTCTGGTAGCAGGATCATAGGTACAATGCAATTCCTTAATTTCACCTGTTTTTTCATCTTTTACAACATCAACACACTTTATAAAGTATGCATACCTCAATCTGACTTCTCTGCCAGGGGCAAGGCGGAAAAACTTTTTGGGAGGGTTTTCCATAAAATCTTCCTTCTCAATGTAAAGCTCCTTTGAAAACGGTACTTTACGTGTGCCCATATCAGGGTCTTCAGGATTATTAATGGCATCCAATTCTTCACACTGGTCATCAGGATAATTATCTATAATAACCTTAAGTGGATTTAGGACACCCATTACTCGCGGAGACTTTTTATTAAGCACCTCTCTTACACAATATTCAAGCAGGGCAAAATCTACAATACTCTCCCGTTTAGCAACACCAATTCTTGCACAGAAATTACGTATTGCTTCAGGCGGATATCCCCGTCTCCGCATGCCGCATATAGTAGGCATCCTGGGATCATCCCATCCACTTACATATTTACCCTGGACAAGTTCCACCAATTTACGTTTGCTCAATACAGTGTAACTCAAATTCAGACGGGCGAATTCATACTGACTCGGATGATGTATATCATCCAATTGATTAAGAAACCAATCATATAAAGGTCGGTGGTCTTCAAATTCTAGAGAACATAATGAATGTGTGACATTCTCAATTGAATCTTCCAGACCATGTGCCCAGTCATATGTAGGGTATATATTCCACTTGTCACCCTGATGGTGATGTGGTTTTTTAAGAATTCTATACATTACAGGATCTCGCATATTCAAATTTGGTGAAGCCATATCAATTTTTGCACGTAAAACACGTGAACCATCCTCAAACTCCCCTACTCTCATCCTTTCAAACAGATCAAGATTTTCTTCTACAGATCGGTTGCGGTATGGGCTCTCTTTTCCAGGTTTTGTAAGTGTGCCTCTATACTCACGTATCTGTTCCGCTGTCAGGTCACATACATAGGCCTTACTTTTTTTTATAAGTTGGACAGCGAGTTCATACATCCTTTCAAAGTAATCAGATGCATAATAAAGATGCTCACCCCAGTCAAAACCGAGCCATTTGACATCCTCTTTTATTGATTCAACATATTCATCTGCTTCCTTGAGCGGATTGGTATCATCGAATCTAAGATGGCATCTGCCACCAAACTCCGCGGCCATACCAAAATTTATGCAGATTGCTTTTGCATGACCTATATGCAGATATCCATTGGGTTCAGGTGGAAATCTTGTTATAACAGTACTATATTTCCCACTTTTGAGGTCATTTTCAATAATCGTTCTGATAAAATTAGGTACTGGAGTAGTTCCATTATCCTCATTTTTCATTTTTTGATCCTCATTTTCTGTTTTCCTTATTCCTGAACCTGTCAGGAACAGGTTTAAATATTATACAGAAGCTGTAATATTTTATCCATTCTTTTTATTTGATTCAAGCCACTCTATTGCTTTTATTCTTAATGATAAGCTCCAGGTCTCACAGGTTTCATGCTTTACATGGTTTACGATCTTGTATCGTGTATCCTGCATCGTGAATCCTTGACGATTTACAAAAATAATTTAAACATAGTTAATGTTCTTTTTTACCTTTCTCAAGGCATTTAATTGGCATGATATTGTTGATATCTTGATCATCAGTTTTTTTATCCATCGTTTCTATTTCTTTTTTCGTGGTACCAATGTCTTAAGAATCGTGATTGGCTTATTTTTTATCTGGCTATTTTACCTAACTGCCAGGAGTTCAGGTCTAGTTTTAACTAGCTGGTTTTTACAAGGATTAGGAGCTACCTTGATTATTTTGATCATTGTAGTATTCCAACGAGAAATAAGGGAGATATTACTTCATACTAGTCCTTTTGCTCTACTGTGGAAAGGATGGAAAAAACCAGAGATATTGGATTTAGAGGTTTTTTCCAAAATTATATTTAATCTTGCAAAAAGGCGCATTGGTGCTTTAGTCGTATTTCAGCAGGAAAATCTGTCAGAGCACTTGCAAGGATGTACCTCAATCGGTGCTATTTTCTCACCTCAGCTTTTAGAAAGCATCCTTATTCCTACTTCTCCCATTCATGATGGAGCTGTTATTATCTCTGGAAATCGCATCGAGAAGGCAGGCTGTTTCTTACCTTTGACAGAAAGGCCTGATTTGCCACATAAATTTGGGTCACGTCATCGTGCTGCCCTAGGCCTGGCTGAGCGCTCTGATGTCGTGGTTGTGATAATATCTGAAGAAAGGGGAGAGGTTCATATACTCAAGGGACGAACAATCAATCAAGTGGTTGACCCACGTGAGTTGTGCCATGCCTTAAAAGATATGTTTTATCCTCAAATCAAAAAGGCCAAAACGCAAATACGCCGCAATGTGATAAAGGGATTGATAAGTTATGGGTTTGTTACCATACTAGTACTTATTTTCTGGGGATTTTTAGGGGGACGACAGCCTTCCCTTAAGGCTATCACAGTCCCCCTTGAGTTCAGGGGATTGCCAGCTAACTGTAAGATGCTAGATGTTTCAACCAACACGGTAGAACTCCAAATTCAGGGACGTCGCCATTTGATCAACACCCTAAAACCTGAGCAGATAGGGGCGTATCTAGATTTAGATAAATTTACTACTTCTGGAAGACACTTTATTCCTCTTAGTGGACTAAGTGTCAATCTACCACCAGGATTGGAGGTAGTGCAGATTAAACCCAGGAGAGTAAAAATAAAGATTGAAAAGCTAATTACTAAAACATTAGGTATTCATGTAGTATGGGCAAGTAAATTACCGCCAGGGACAGATATAACTATTATGCCCCAAGCAATAGAGGTATTGGGTGCTGAACCCAAGATGAAAAACATAAAATATATTAATACTATTCCGGTAAATGGATCTACATTAAGTCCTGGGCAGGAGATAGAAGTAGCTTTGGCATTAGCAAAGGCCCCTTTCAAGTTAGTAGCAGGACAGCCAGAAAAGGTAAAAATCATTGTAAAAAGCAAAAATGATGCATGACTCTCGATTCTAAAAGGCATAAATGCCAAAAATAGTTTTAAAGCGTTCACAGGTTCAGAGTTCTCCGTTCAGGGTTGACAACCTTTGAACCTATGAACGTTTAATTTTCTTTATTGACGCGTCATTCCTGTCAACAGCTAGTTAGGGCTCTTCAACCGGCCCGCCCGCCTCGCCTGAGCGAGCAGGCTCGCGATGGCGGGCAGGGAACCGTGAACGCTGAACCGCTTAACTCAGGTCATAGATTATGTCTAAAGGTAGGTTTTTCCTAAAAATTCCCTTTTCTTTGGCCAATAAAAAAAGCATCCTAATGGCCTCTTTGCCCTCATTCCCAAAATCTGTAGTATAGTTATTTACATAAAGCCTTATATGCTCAGTAATTACACTATCTTCCAAATAAGATGCATATTTTTTGACGTAATCCTTAATCCTTTCTGGATAGGAAAATGCGTATTCAATGCTTTCTCTCAACAATACTGTAAATTTATCTATAATCTCTCTATCCAATGACCTTTTGGCAACAATTCCTCCCAATGGCAAGGGCAATTTTGTCTTTTCTTCCCACCATTTACCCAGGTCCAATACGTTCTTTAGTCCATATTTATCTATTAAAAACCTGCCTTCATGGATAATTAGACCAAAATCAAATTCCTCTTTTTTTAAGGCCTGCATAATTTGATTAAAAGGGACAAAGCTCACCTTAAAGGCAGGACCATAGAGCATTAACAACAGATAGGTAGTAGTAAACCTACCTGGTACTGCTACATGGGCCCCATGTAAATCTTTTAATGAACGGTTTTTAGTGACCAACAATGGCCCACAACCCCGCCCCAATGCAGCCCCTACAGGTAAAAAATAATATTTATCAGTTATATAGCCTAAAACATGACAAGAAACCTTGGAAATATCCAATTTGCTGTTCAAGGCCATCTCATTAAGACCCTCTATATCATCAATCACTTCTTTAAAAGAAAAAGGCGAATTTACTAAGCCATTTATTAAAGGACCAAAGATAAATGTATCATTAGGACAGGGGGAAAAACCTAAACTTAAACCCACCAATCACTGCCCCTTTCCAATAAATTTGATACCAACTTTTGACATTTCTTTGCAGCTAATGTAATCTCCCAATTTTTTTTATCATAAGTTCCTACTATATTGCTGATGCAACGCAATTCTAAACAAGGAATTCCATAGATGGTGCAAACTTGCGCAACGGCTGCACCTTCCATGTTCTCACAAATGCCCAAAAAGTGCTGTCTTAAAATATAAAGCCTTTGAAAATCACCTGTGGTGGTGTTTACTGTGAGAAAATGACCTATTTTAAGATTAGCATTGGGCAAAAGAGATAAGATGGATTTGGCTAATAGATTATTCAGCCTTTCATCCATAGGAAAGCAATTATAAAAATACCTATCATTTTTTATTAAATAGGGTAAATTAATTTCATTTAAAGATTTCCAACCTTCCTCTGTATATGCACCTGCTTCTGCCCAAATCTCTTCACTTGCCAATGCAAAGCCACCTATTTCCAAACCACTTTCAGGATAGGCCCCGCCACAGCCTATTAGCCAGACCAAATCCGGCCTTTGATAATAGATAGAGGCAGTTAATGCCTGAGCAGCATTTACTGCTCCTATGCCTGTAATAAGCAGTTGAATTTTGTAATTAAATGAATTTCCTTGATATGCCTGTTTTTCACCCAAACTAAAGGCCTTTCTTTCCTTTAATTGAGATGCCAACAGATCTATCTCTTGAGGAGTAGAGGCCAAAATTAATAAATAACCCATATATTTGAACTTAGTATCCTAATACCTCGACTACAATATAGTTGCCTATAACTCATTAACCTGGATTATGCAATAATTTGGGTTGAAAAATTTAATTATCGTGATAATGGTCTGGGTAATTAAAATATTCAAGGAGGAAAAAATGGTAAAGAGGATAAGAGACATACTGAATGAGAAGAAACGTACTTATTCAATCGAGTTCTTCCCGCCAAAAACCAAAAAAGGGAATGATAATCTTTTTGAAATTGCAAGGATGTTTAAAGGGCTGGAGCCGGACTGGTTTGCAGTAACCTACGGTGCCGGTGGAAGCACCAGGGAACTCACAATGGATATGGTTGACGAATTGCAAAAGCGTTTTGAAATTCCAACCATGCACCATTTAACCTGCATAGGCCACAGCAAGGTTGAACTAAGGACTATAATTGAGGAGATGAAAAGAAGGGGTATTTGTAATGTCTTGGCGCTGCGCGGTGATTTACCTAAAGATGTGAACCATTGGAAACCTCCTGCTGACAGGTTGGATTATGCCTATCAGCTTTGCAAACTTATCCGTTCCTATGATAGTTTCTTTAGCATAGGCGTTGCGGGTTTTCCAGAAGGACATATTGATTGCCCTGATAAGGAAACTGATTCCAAATATCTAAAAATCAAGATAGATGCCGGTGCTGAATTTGTGATAACCCAACTTTTCTTTGACAACAAGGACTATTTTGAATATCTAGAGAGGACGAAGAAGATAGGCATCACAGTGCGAATCATTCCTGGAATCTTACCCATAACAAATTACCAAACACTGGTTAAGTTCTGCAAAACTTGTGGAGCTACTATCCCTCAGCGGGTTCATGATATATTTAAACCACTTGATGGTAATGATAAGGCTACTTATAATGCGGGTGTCCAGTTTACAGTGGAGCAATGCAATGAGCTACTTGAAGGTGGGGCACCGGGGCTTCATTTCTTTGCATTGAACAAACTGGACCCCACACGGGAGATTTTAAACAGAATAAAGCGATAGGAAATATTTCCAGCCAAATTATGCCGCTCTATTTTTATTCTTTTTCTAAATCTTGCATCCTGAAACAAGTTCAGGATTTGCAGATACCTGCTTACTCCTACTCCCTACTTCAATCTTGGCAATCTGCGTAAACCTGCCCGCCATCGCTACCCGCCCGCCTCGCAAGCGAGAGCGTTGCGGGCAGGCGCTCAGGCGTTAGCAGGCGGGTCTGTGGCTTAAATTAAGGTTTTGTTCTCAAATCTTGCACCAAGGAATCGGGGAATTCGGATCCTTGACAAAATTCTTCTGAATGATAAGATATAAATTAATTGAGGCATTAAATTGAATAGTGCGAGCAACCTGCAAGGGACGCAGGCGGTTGTAAGATTTAATTTGTGATTCCAATCTAACTATCTCATTGGCGCAGGATAGATGGTGCCGCCTGCGTTTCCCTCTTTAGAAACATTTACAAAACAATTTAGGAGGTTGACTAATAATGAAATGCCTAATCATTGCTGCTGGCAAGGGAAAAAGATTATCAAAACTGGGTAAGCCAAAACCCCTTGTCAATCTCCTTGGATTGACCCTTATTGAAAGGGTAATATTGACTGCAAGGAAAAGTGGCATAACTGATTTTTATGTAGTAACTGGTTACAATGGTGGAAAAGTAAGAAAATTTTTAGACAAATTTGGTCAGGCAAAGAATATAAAGATAACCCATATTATAAATGAGGAATGGGAAATGGAAAATGGTTTATCTGTTCTCAAGGCAAAAGGGCTGTTAAATGAGAATTTTTTTCTATTGATGGGGGATCATCTCTTTGATGAAAATATCCTTATAAAAATGAGGGATGTGCACATACCAGATGGCGAGGTCATATTGGCCACTGATTATAACATAAGTTCAAATCGCTTGGTTGATATTAAGGATGTAACTAAAATCTTTGTTGAAAATGGGAAAATTATAGACATAGGAAAGAGTATCAAAAATTATAATGCCTATGATACTGGAATTTTTCTCTGCTCACCTGCGATCTTTGAAGCTATAGAGGAGAGTATTATCTACCATAATGAAAGCACCCTTTCTACTTCAATAAAATTAATGGCAAAACAGGGAAAGGTTAAATCATTTGATATCAAAGATGCCTTTTGGATAGATGTGGATGATGAGAAGACCTTTAAAAAAGCCAAAAGGTGTTTGATAGACAAATTAAAGAAGCCTTCTGATGGCCCTATATCAAGGCATATTAATAGGCGGTTTTCAGTAAAAATCACACAATATCTTTTAAAAACCAATATTACACCAAATCAGATATCCCTATTTTCTTTTATCCTTTGTTTAATAGCCTCCCTATTTTTCTTTTTGGGCAGTTACATCGGTCTGGCCATTGGGGCAGTTCTTGCCCAGATATCTTCTATTATTGATGGTTGTGACGGTGAGGTTGCGAGATTGAAACATATGGAGAGTGATTTTGGTAGATGGTTTGATGCTGTCCTAGACCGTTATGCAGATGCATTTCTGCTTGCTGGCCTTACCTGGTATGTCTATTCTTTAAGCAGAAATTTCCTTCCTCTCTTCGTTGGCTTTTTGGCAATTACAGGTACATTTTTAAATAGTTACACGGCGGATAAATATGATGGCCTAATGAGAGAGAAATTAAGAGGGTATTACTTTAGAATAGGGCGTGATATTAGGATATTTATTATATTTCTTGGTGCTTTGATAAATCAGCCTTTTTTAACACTTCTCCTTATTGCAAGCTTGATGAATGCAGAAAATATAAAGAGGATAGTGGTTCTATATAAAGTAAGCGTCCAGCGCTTAGCAATCAGTGATAAGAATGAAAGCCCACCATTCATCAAAAAGCTGAAAGCTGAGCACTGATGGCTGGCACTTACAAATGAATAGTGTTGATTGTATAAAAAGGAAGATTGAGGAAATACTTGAGAAATCATCAATCCCAGAAGATCCTATTCATTCAAAAAACACTTTAAAGTGGCTTCTCAGGTTAATGCCAGATGCTGATGATGCCTTAAAGATAGCTGCTTTAGGTCATGATATAGAGAGGGCCATTGAGGAACGAAAGGCAATGAAAACAGATTACAAAAATTATGAGGAATTTAAAGATGCTCATGCATTAAACAGTGCCAAGATCTTAATAGAGCTAATGAAGGAGTGCAATGCAAGTAAAGAATTACTAGATGATGTCTTTTTTCTTGTAGCCCATCATGAAAAGGGTGGAAATAAAAGGGCGGAAGCCTTGAAAAATGCTGACACTATCTCATTTTTCGATGTAAACTTGCCCCTTTATTATGCCAGAAATGATGTGGAAGAGACAAAAAAGAGGTTTTTATGGGGATATAAAAAGCTACCCAAGAACCTGCAAGAGACTGTAGCCAAATTTAATTACAAGGATAAAAGACTTCAGTCCCTGGTAAGGACTTGGATTACTGAGGTGCAGGAAAAGTCTGCTTGATATCTATTCCTTTGGATACCACCTGTGGTCTATCTTTTTGCCCTTCATATTCCCAATTTTAGGGGCCTCTTTCCTAATTAAGGCTTTCTAAGGTACTGTATAGTAAATTGTATAGTTGTATCAGGCTTACATTATTGTCTTTTACTTTTTTAAAGACTTCTTCTATTTTTTGACTCATAATTCCTCCAATTAGAATAGTTCATTCTCAGAGACTTCTATAAGTTCTAAGGCGCCTGTGTTACAGACCTTGACACAAGTAGGGTTTGGCGGTGTTCCACAAAAATCACACTTTAAAGGAATCCCTGTATCGGGTTCAAAAAAGAATGTCTTATGGGGGCAAGAGGCACGGCAGATAACACACATATCTATTAAGCCAAATTCTGTCTCAATCATAGCCTTTGTATTGCAAGCTGCATCTGCAAAAGGCCCAGCAATTACTGGTAAAAAATGGCCATTTTCATTATATATCCTAATCCTGGCCCGTCTTGGATTTACAGTATCTATCTTATGATTTAAGGAACAGGCCATTTCACACTGCCTACAGCCTGTACACCTCTTTGGGTCTATCTTTATCCTCTGCATATCAGTTAGTCAGTTTATCAGTTAGTCAGTTAATGACCCGCTGATTTTAAGTCTAATCTTTCTAAAGTCTCCTGTTTTGGTCTGCCTTGTTCGTCCCAACCCCTTTTCTCATAATAAATGGGAAGCATTTCTTCTAGAGGGCAAGTATAGCCATTTAATGGCTCCTCTACAAATCTTTTTGGCAGGCTATCATCGCTTTGGTCAAGACCAGCCTTAAGATTAAAAAGCCTTTCTAAGTTCCAAATCCTTTCCCCAATAAACAGCATTTCTTCTATGTTAATCTTATATCCGAAAACAAAGTTAAATATAGGAAAGATATTATTTGGCTTTAGGGCAAAAAGGGCATGGATGCAAATACCCAAGGCATCTAAAGAGGCAGTCATATCCTGTGTCTTCTTTACAAATACCGGTTTACCCTCTATAGAAAAGGGCTCTACTATCTCATATATATTAAAAAGTTCCTCCATAGGGGTAAACCCATTTAGGTGATAGGCACCAAAATTTGAAGTGGCCAGATGTAACCCAAACCCCCATAACCCCCTTGGGTCAAAAGGGGGGATGGCATTCCCCTTTACTCCCATGAATACATAAGATTTATCTAATGAATTTGCCAAAATACTTCCACCTTTTCCTATTTCTTTACCAAACCCCTTGTTTTTCCCTATTTGCTTTAGAAGGGCTATAATATTTTCACTGCCAAAAGGAAGCTCCACATCCTTTAAGACACCTTCCTCATAAAGCTCCATAGCACAGGCAATGGAAGAGGCGGTATTTAATATGTCAAGCCCAAATTCTGTACAAAGAAATCTAAGTTCAGCAATGTTATTTAAATCATTCACTCCACAAAGATAACCAAAGGAAGCCACGGTTTCATAGTCAAGGCCCACAATTTCTCTATCTTTTTCCCTGACTGTACGCACACAGCCAATAGGACAGGAAAAGCATGCCCTTCTATGAGTAGTCCTTTCTATATTATTCTCATCAATCCCATTTAGCTCTTTAGCTATCCCTTTAAAGTTATTTATAGGTAAAACTCCCCTCTTTAAACATGCATCTAATAAAAATGCATTTCCATACTTAGGAAGTTTTTCCCTTGTAAAAGGTGATGCATTAAACCTATTTTTTAAGGAAAAGATGGCCTGAAGGCACTTTTGTCCATTACTTACTGTTACATCTTGAGTCCCTTTGACTACAATGGCCTTTAGATTTTTTGCACCCAAAACCCTTCCAATGCCAACCCCACCTGTTACCAGATAGTCTTCATTTACCAATGTAGCTAAACTAACACCCTTTTCCCCTGCTGGTCCAATGCAGGCAATGAATGACTCCCTAGCTGCCCACCTGTCCTTTAGCTCCTCTTTTATTAGCCTTTGTGTCTCTCCTGTAGTCCTTCCCCAGTATTGAAGGGCAGGACGGATTGAGACGGTGTTATCAGTGATGAATACCACTACTGGGTATTCTGCCTTTCCTTCAATGATAATTGCATCAAAGCCACAAAATTTTAATTCTGTACCAAAATAACCCTGCATCTTGCCACAGACAATAGTATTTGTAACAGGGGATTTTGTTACCATACTGGCTATAGAGGCACAGGGTGTTACAGTGCCACAGAGGCCACCAGCAGCAATTATAATCTTATTATTTATATCTAGAGAGTCAATTTCTGCATCTACCTCCTGTGTATAAATCCTTACAGCAAGTCCCCTTCCTCCTAAATAATCCTTTAGGACTTTCTCATTTATGGGCTCTATTTTAGAGCTACCTCTTGTCAAATCTATCCTAACTAATTGACCCTTCCAGCCATCCAACTATGCTACCCCCTTCAACCAATCCTCTGTTTTGTCTTTTAGTGCCTTATCTAGACTATAAGTTATGCAAATCCTACGGCAGGCACCACACCCAATACACTTTTCTGTCTCTACATAGATAGAGCCTGCCTGGGCTATAATCGCCTTCATAGCACAGATAGGCTCACAAAAACAGGACTTACAATCTTGATGACATATTACCTTTAGCACTTCTTTTCCCTCCTATTCTAAAATTCTTTCAACTTCTTCTTTATCGGAATCCATGATATAAGGAATGTCAGATATTTCAGCCGCGTCCCTGGTTAAAGCCATTAGGTCATCTCTGGAGATATATTTTAGTGCAAATTTTCTTGAACCAGCCATAAGCTGTTTTAGCCCTTGGGTAAGTCTTTCAAAATAGGTAAACATGCCTATAGCCCCTGGTGGAATCCTTTTAAAATCCTCTCCATAATGTTCTTTTAATTTCCGTGCGCTATAAAAGAGCCTAAGAAGGCCTTCTTCTGCATCCTCACCTTCCATCTCTGCTTTTTCCCTGAGTAAACGGCCATGGGTATTTCCTACCATGGCGGCAGTCATAATAGCCCTTCCCATACATACTGCCTTTATATATGGGGCACCTAGGGCTATGGCCTTAAATATATGGTCTTCTAGTGAAAGTCCACCAGCAATAGCACAACTAGGAATATACTTCCCCTTTTCTTCTAATTTTTTACAGAAATTATAAAGGAGACACTCTATATACACGGTAGGAATTCCCCACTCATTCATCATCCTCCAGGGGCTCATACCAGTGCCACCGCCTGCTCCATCTACGGTCAATAAATCAATCTTTGCCTCAGAGGCAAATTTTACTGCCCTAGCCAGATCTACTGGCCTGTAGGCCCCTGTCTTAAGTGAAATATGTTTTGCACCTAAATTTCTTAATCTTTCCACCTCCTTATAAAATGCTTCCTCATCAATCATTCCAAGCCTTGAGTGCCTTTCAAATGAAGTCAAGGTTCCCTTCTGAAATGCCTCCTGTACAGCGGGATTCTCTGGGTTAGGCAAGACTATATAGTCCCTCTTTTTAAGCTCTAAGGCTCTCTCTAAGGTAGGTACCTTTACTTCACCACCTATACTCTTTGCCCCCTGTCCCCACTTGAGTTCTATAAAATCCACTCCCAATTTTTCAATTACATATTCAGCTACGCCAATCCTGGTATCCGATACATTTAATTGAACCATGATACTGCCATACCCATCATACCATTCTTTAAATGTATTGACCCTACGCTCCATTTCAGGAGATTTTACTACCTTGCCATTTTTAAACTCTGCCTTCCCATCCATGCCACAGATATTTTCACCAGCAGTGACCAGGGTACCACAAATAGCAGCCCCAATAGCTAGATTTTCCCAATGTTTTCTAGCAATATCTGTAGAGCCAAGGGCCCCAGTAAAAACTGGAAATTTGAGTTTTATCTTATCTTTATAACCAATTTCAGTAGTCACATCCACAGCAGGAAAGGTAGCCTTATCAGAATCGGCCTCTATGCCTACAGCCCCTACGCACGTTCCCTGGATATTAAAATGGGAAAAATCAATAGGATAGTCCTTTTCTGCCCCAGCAGAAATTACACCAAAGGGGATGGGATAGAGGACCTCTTTGCCACGCAAGGCAGACCTGCCTACTTCACAAGGGCCCTCACAGCCCTCAACGCATGTGATACAGATACCTGAGCCAGGGGCAGGGGTTACCCTGGTAGTAGTTAAGGTAGCTGCACTTCGATTTGGTTTGCTTAAAGCCATTTTAATACTCCTTATATTAAATATTTATCATATACCTGCCAAAAGCTGATTAGCTGCTGAAAATCAATCAGTCCACTCTCAGCTATGTTTTCAACCTCAATTCCGGCCTCAACTGCTGCTGCCACTGGGTTTAAGCCGCCGAGCAACACCATGCCCACCCGATTCAGACCTACTGCAATCTGACAAATTGGCTTGCTGGTATTGCCCAGAGCATAGACTCCGCCGATGCCAGCCTCCTTAAGCATAGCCACCTTCTCATCAACAATTGCCCTTGATGGGGCTGGTATCTCACGGAAATTAGCCAGTATCTTGCCATTGCCGGTTCTGGCAGCTTGGCTGACATTGGTCATTCCTGCGCGAATATATTGCTCCGAGGGGTCAAGGGATGTACCGGCGTAGTTGATTATGGCGATAAAGCGCCTGGGCTTTGAATCTCTAATTTCAAGTACCCCTCCGAACCTAGACTCTATGGGAATGCCGGACTTAAGCAGTACCCCGTTTATGGCCACGCTACAAACTGTGGCCAGGCCAATTTTTCCACTCGGGATGACCACCGAACCAAGTTTTTCTCCTTTAGATGCTACTGCTACTAGTTCGCTGACACAAATTCCAGCCTTGAATGCATCCCTCATTGCCGCCAGTGCCTCTTTGAACCTGTCCTTCTCAATGAGTGAAGTATTTATTGGAAGTTGCCCTGTTCGTTTTTGGAGGTCAAAAGTGGTGCGGAATGCCAAGAGTTCAAGCTTGTCCAGGATGAAGCCAACTTGCTCTGGCGCTAGTGCTATCCTGAGTTCCTCGAGCCCCTGCGGGGTAAGCATTCTGCCATTACGACCCAGCGGCTGAGTATAGCCTCGCTCATCGGTTATTCTCAGGTGGTATCTGACCGCTCTCTCGCTCAAAAAAATTCCGTGGCGCTCAAGCTCCCGGGCAATGGTAATTGACCCTAGCGGCTTGGAAGACTCACTCAGGACCTTGAGGATAGATATTATCTTCCTCTCTGTATCAGAACTGGCACTTTGAACCATGCGAACCCCTTTTAACTCTCTAAGATAATCTGGAGCCAAATAATCTCTCCTTTACTATTGGTTACCACTAGCCATATACCACATCTCTTTCACTATGTCAATACTCTTCCAGAAAATTGAATAGTTAACATTAACCTACCTTTTATCATGATCATGGCAAGTTAATTAGCGGCAAAAATAGGGCCATATTTGCCATATGCTTCTATAAAAAGAGGACAGTCATCACACAAGATGGGCTTCCTTCAAATCATAACAATGGGCACAATTTTTCATCATATGTTTTTCCTTTTGGTGTTACAAGCAAGAGGGATGCCAAGTATAGAGAATATTGATAAATAGAAACATTACACCTCTCTGTATCATCCGGGTTCAAACGTAATTGAAAAGTATTGCATGCATTGAAACCTGAGCTAAGTTCGCCTACACTATATTATCAAAGGTGGAGGTAAGTTTTGCAGGGATTACATTTAATATGGAGGTCCAGAGATATTTGTAAGAGAAGGGTGGGAGTATCTCAAAAATCAATTATTGCCCCACCTAGAAAAGACACTTAGGGAGCGTACAGGTATAGCGCCCAAAAAACTAGAAGAGCCAGAGAGTCAACTTGCCAAGTTTTATAGAGAGAAAAGGCCAAAGAGCCAGCCAGAAACCATAACAGCCCTTGCTTATTATCTTAAGCACCTTGAGGGAAAAGAATAATTTGTGCCCTCAGATCTAAAGCGCCTTTATGGAGATTTGGGGCTTCCTATTTCTAAAAAAATAGCCCAGTCTGCTTGGGATGCCTTTAAGAAACGTGGCTTTTTAATCAAGGGTGGTAAGAGAGAACAGTATAAGATTTCCCCAGCCCCTCTTACCCCTATTGTCCTCCTTTCTCCCCCACAAGGGTTTCCTTATTGAGTTGTTCTTCACAAGAAAGAATGAAAATGTAGGAATAGTAAACTTCTTTAATTTAGACAGAAGATATACCCTATGTATACCCCAAAAAGAACAAAATTTTTTAAATGCGGGAAAATGGTTGATATTTTTGGCTCCGGCGACAGGACTCGAACCTGTAACCTATGGGTTAACAGCCCACCGCTCTACCATTGAGCCACGCCGGAACCTCTTCTTTTATAGCAACTTTACTTACAAAAATCAATAGGCTATATATCTATTTTTTAAGCCGATATGGATTAACAGTGAGTACCGGGCAGCTTGCCCCCTTTACTACGCATTCAGCTACACTACCAAAGATTGTCTTATCCAGTCCCTTACGGCCGTGTGTACCCATTAGGATTAAATCAATGTTGTTCTCCTGAGAAAATTTGATGATTTCTGAAGCAGCATCCCCTATAAGAATATGGGTTTTTAAATGAATATCTTGAAAGTGTTCTTCAACTAATTTTTCCATACTCTTTTTTGCCCCTTCTATCATTTCTTCTTCAAATCTTTTAATAGAAGGGTGTGGAACATAGAAGCCAGCCATATAGAAAAGGCTTCTTACTACATAAAGCAGATGAACTTCACTCTTTAATTTGTCCGCTAAATATTTGGCATAGGGGATTAAGACTAAACTTGATTCTGAGAAATCAATAGGTACTAAAATATTTTTAAACTTCTTCATTTTAGGCATTATCCTCTTCTACTGCTTCTTTAATCGTGTCCAAGATATTTGGTATGGCAGAGGTGACCCTGTCCCAACTATGAATTAACGGCACACCTAATGGGTCTTTCATAATGGTCTCTGCTGCCATGTTTATGCCTGTGGTAAATGTCTCCATAGCCAGACACTCTGCGTGTCTATCAAAGAAAAGCCCATTGATAGCAGCATCGTCCTCATAGCGAGTAAGCATATCTTGGGCTGTCTTTATATATGTGGCAATAATGGTCTTAAACATACCTTCTGAAAAGACAATGCCCTCTGAGGCAAGGGTTCTAAACAGGCTTTTGCATATGTCTATAGCCATCTTAAAAAGCCCTTTTGAAGCAACTTGAGGGGAGAGTTCTTGGTGTTTATGTTCATAAACATCGGCAATATCTACCTGGCATATTCTTTTTACGGCGCAGTTGCGATGAACCTCAGCCAAAACACCCACCTCTAACCCCCAATCACTGGGTATTCTGATAACCCTTGCCAAATCTACAATCATGGAGAATTCCCCAGCCAGTGGGTACCTGAAGGAATCTAAAAAGCAAAGGAGTGGAAGGTAGCCAAAGATCTTTTGTAAAGACCTTACTAAGGGAATAAAAAGGAGCCTTGTTACCCTACCATGCATCCTGTCTGTGATCCGGGAGTAATAGCCCTTGCAGAACACATAATCAAGATGAGGATTAACAACTGGATAACATAACCTAGCCAGCATTTCTCTATCATAGTTTAGAATATCACAGTCGTGGAGGGCAATGGCATATAAGTCTTTACAGGAGAGCACATATCCATAGGCAATCCATGTAGCTTTACCTTTACCATCCTCACCCAATCTGAGCTCTGCTTCTTCTATAGTCTTATAAATAGAGGTAATCCTTTTACCACTATTCCAAATTATACTGGTTTTTTGAGGCAAAACAGAAAAAAATTCCTTTGCATTTTTAAATTCATCCTTAGTGCATGTACCTAATGAGATAACAATTTCTCTAATGTATTTTACTTCCTTTAGCTTTTCTACAATATTTTTTAAGGCCTTTCCTTTAAGTTCTGAGTACAAAGAGGGGAGAATAAGGGCAATAGGCCTTTCCTCAGCATATATATCCAGCTCCTTTTCTAACCTCTCTAGGTTTGGCTCTCCTAACCTATGGAGGGTAGAGACAATACCTGTCTGATAGAAATCTCCCATTTTTTACCTCAGTATTTATTATCTATGAAGATGATATAATTGTCAACTAAATTTGACTTGTCTCAGAAAATCTTATAACAAGAAAAGATGAGAGAATTAGCTATCCAAATTTTCTACAGTGCCTTAAGGGCTGTAGACCCCTTTATGCTCGTTAGTCATTATGCGGATCAGATCCGTGTTGAATATAAAAGGGGAGGGTACAAAAATTTTATAGTGGTGGGTGCAGGAAAGGCTGCATATCACATGGCCAAAGGAGCAGAAGAAGCACTTTATGATTTAATAAATTATGGGGTAGTGATTACAAAATATGGGCATGCCTGCCTGCCATCGCTATGCTCAGGCATTAGCAGGCAGGGAGGAAAATTAAATAAAATAAAGATAATCGAGGCAGGGCATCCTATGCCCGATATAAATGGGGTAAGAGGGACTGAAGAGGTTATTAAGGTCCTTGAACATTTGAATAAAGATACCCTGGTTCTGTGCCTTATATCTGGTGGGGGCTCAGCCCTATGGGTTTCACCGGCCACTGGCATAACATTAGAAGATAAAAAGGAAATAACAAGACTTTTGCTCAATTCAGGTGCAGATATAGAGGCACTAAATACTGTGAGAAAGCATATCTCCAATGTAAAGGGAGGAAGGTTGGCAGAGGTTGCCTACCCTGCTAAGGTCTTTTCTTTTATGCTCTCAGATGTAATCGGTGATAGGCTTGATATTATTGCCTCTGGCCCTACAGTCCCTGATAATACCAGCTATAAAGATGCCTTTGAGGTACTAAAAAAATTTAAACTTATTGAAAGGGCCCCTCTTAGGGTATTAGAACTCATAAAAAGGGGCATAAATGGTATAATCCCTGAAACATTAAAGGAAGATAACCCAATATTTAACAGGGTAAAAAATATGGTTGTGGGAAGCAATGAAAGGGCCTTAATAGCTGCTAGAGATAAGGCAAATGCCCTTGGCCTCTCTGCCCACATAATTTCTTCAAAGATCAAGGGGGAGGCAAGAAAAGTAGCCAGGTATCTATCCTCTTTAGCAGTTAATATAAAAGATACTAAGGGCTTACCACAGTGCCTTATTTCTGGAGGGGAGACACAGGTTACAGTAAAAGGTAAAGGGATGGGTGGAAGAAATATGGAGTTAGCTCTAGTTTTTGCCTTAGCCATAGAGGGAATGGGAGACATTACCCTCCTTTCTGCAGGCACTGATGGCACAGATGGGCCTACAGATGCAGCAGGGGCTATAGTAGATGGAAATACAGTCCCTGAGGCAAGGGCATTGGGTTTAGCTCCAGAGGCCTATTTAGAGAATAATGATTCTTATAATTTTTTTAAAAAGACAGGTGGCCTTTTTGTTACTGGCCCTACTGGTACAAATGTCATGGATATTCAGATAATTATAAGACACACTGAACAAAAATTTGATTAATGGACTTAATCATTAGAGTCAAAGAAATAGTAGGTTATTGTCCTGTTTATAAATTAGGAGACACAATAGTTTTAGAAGAAGGCTATAAAATTAATCCTAAAAGATCATCTGCCATCTGTATGCATTCTTTGGCTTCTATAATGCCCTATCATGTGGCATTGAGTAGGGGAGTAGATCCAAAAAGTATAGGACTTGCAAAAAAAGGAAGCAAGGCCTATGTTCAATGCTTAGATCCATGCAAATATACAGATGGTGGAACAGTAATTTTTGAAATTGAGGTAGTAAATGGCTGAATGGCTAAATCGGTGGGGTAGAAGATTGCATTATGGAGAAGGTATTTAATAAGGCAACTAATTATCTTAATACATTTTTAGACCTATTTTTTCCTAAAACCTGCCCTGGCTGTGGGAAGGTTATTTCATCAGATGAGTTTTTTTGCCCTGATTGTGATAAGGCGTTAGTTTTTATAAAGCCACCTTTATGCCCAATCTGTGGAATTCCTTTAGAATCGGGTGAAAGCCATATTTGTGGCCAATGTTTAAAGGAGTCACCATTTTTTAAGGTAGGGCGCTCTTGCGCTATCTATGATGAGCCATTGAGTAATGCCATTATCAATTTTAAGTACCAAGGTGTAACTGCCTTGGCAAAGCCACTCTCCATGATAATGCTAAAGGCCCTGTCTTCATTTATAAAGAGAGCAAGTGTGGATTTAATCCTGCCTGTGCCTTTGCATATAAAACGTCTAAGGCAGCGTGGTTTTAATCAGGCATTGCTTTTGGCAAATGAATTGGGCAAAAATCTTAAGCTGCCTGTTAAAGGGCTTGTATTAAAAAAGGCAAAGCAGACATCCCCTCAGGTTGGACTTTCTCAAGCTGAGCGTCGAAAAAATGTAAGGGGCAGCTTTAAGGTCATCTCTCCAGAAGATGTAAAGGATAAAAACATCCTTTTAGTAGATGATGTTTTTACTACCGGCACTACAGTAAATGAATGCAGCAAGGTATTGATTAAGGCTGGTGCAAGGGGTGTTTTTGTAGTTACTTTGGCCAGGACTTATGAAGGTAAAAAATAAAATTTTAGATTGGAAGATATTAAAAGAAAAGGTTAAAGACTGGAAAGGGCAAGGGTTTAGCGTTGTCTTTACCAATGGCTGTTTTGACCTTTTGCATATTGGACATTTAAGATACTTAGAGGCAGCAAAGGGATATGGGGATAAACTGATTGTTGGCGTAAATAGTGATGAATCAGTAAGGGCTATTAAGGGCAGCAAAAGGCCTTTAGTGCCTCAGGAAGAAAGGGCAGAACTTATAGCAGCCCTAAGCTTTGTAGATTTTGTAACAATCTTTGACCAACCCACACCTTTGGAATTAATTGAATACATCTGCCCTGATGTCTTGGTAAAAGGGAGTGATTGGGCAGAGGATGAGATAGTTGGCAGTAAGACAGTTATAGCTCATGGTGGAAAGGTAATAAGGGTACCGCAGGTTGAAGGGGCCTCTACTTCTATGTTGATAGAAAAGGTCTTAAAAGGTTATTGCCCAAACTTTAAATCTTAAGGAGTTGTTTTTTTATCTTGAGTCAAGTTTTACTCCTGATTTTTTGTATGGTTTGATCATAAACTTCTGGAGATAGGTCTTGGGTTGAGAGAAGGCATTTACATAATAAACTTTATTATTAGAGCTTACTTTTATGGTTACAGGCATATCAGACAGGGCATCGCTATAGCTTGCAGCAAGGATAGCAGCTTGTTTTTCCCCTTTATCGTCTCCACCATAGGGCAGCATTACCAATGGCCCTGGATACTTTATTGCATTCAAATAGGTATCTTCAGGGATGACTAAAGAGATGATATCCTCATTTTCTTTTTTGTTACGGCCTACAATGACCTTAGTTAAAGAATTAAGCCGAAAGTGACGGCCCAATTTAAGTAACTGAAGGTCTCTTTTTTTAATCTTTTTTTGATGTATTAATAAGTCCTTTAATCTTCCAGAAATTACCTTATCTGTAAGTAAACAACCACCTGCGGGTGAAGGGTATGCATCTATGCCAAAGTTTTTTGCCAGTTTTAATTGTTCATTACGAGAACGTCCATATATATCCAAAAGCCTGTTTCTATCTACTTTTTCCTCCATTTCTGGCAAGGTAATGGGTAAGTGCTTTGCACTTAAGGGCAAAAGCAGATAATCACCACATCCACAAAGTTCTTTTATCTTTAATAATGCCTTTTTTGTTTGAGACATAGGGCGCTGGCCCAATACCTCACCACTAAAAATAAAGTCAAATCCCTCTTTTTTCATAATCTCGCATGCCTTTCTTGCCATAAGCAAATGGCAGTCCATACATGGGTTTAAACCAGTTCCATATCCAAATTTGGGATTTTTTATAATGGATAGCATCTCATCAGTAATGTCAACTATCCTTAAGAAAATACCTATTTTTTGGCTGATTTTTTTGGCCCTCTCACTAAGGAAAAAAGGAGTTTCAAAGTATACACCTTCTATTTCGATACCCTGTTTTCTTAAAACCAATACCGATAAGATGCTATCTAAACCACCAGAAAAGATAGAAAGTGCCCTGATTTTTTTCACCTTGTCTTTATAATCCTTAAAAACTCTTGCTCATCAATAATTTTTAGGCCCAAGTCCTTGGCACGTTCAAACTTAGACCCTGGGTCTTTCCCTATTACTACATAATCCACCTTCTTGCTTACAGCACTTACAGACTTTCCTCCCAAGGCCTCAACCATGTTCTTTGCCTCATCGCGAGATATAGATAGTGTTCCTGTGAATAAAAACACCTTGTCCTTTAAGGGCCCATCTTTTTCTTCCTTTGCCATCCTTACGCCGGCTGCCTTTAGCTTTTTAATTACCTTTAGGTTTTCAGGGATGGTAAAAAATTGTTTAATGCTTTGGGCAATCTTTGGGCCAATGCCTGGTGTCTCTTCAAGCCTTTCTATAGGCATATCAATAAGTTCATCCATAGAGTTTACTAAATCTGCAAGGAGGGTAGCAGTTGTATAGCCTACATAACGAATCCCTATGGCATAAATAACCCTATGAAGTGGCCTGTTTTTACTTGTTTCTATTCCTTGAAGCAAATTTTGGGTATTTAATTCCCCTATAAATGTAGGGCGTGGAAGGCCCATGGCCTCTATGCGGGCATGGAGCTCTTTTAGTAGTTTTTCTTCTGTAAGATAATAAATATCTCCTACATCCTCTATTAGTTTACTTAATACCAACACTGTAGCCGTTTTTCCCCCTAGTCCTTGGATATCCATTGCCCTTCTTGAGGCAAAGTGTTTTAACCTTTCCATCAATTGGATAGGACAGGCAATGTTTACGCAGCGCCAGGCAGCCTCTTCTTGAATCCTTATTAATCTACTGCCACAGGATGGGCAAACACTGGGAAATTCAATAGGTTTTTCTTTTCCAGTGCGTGCCTCTTTTATTACCTTTACCACATAAGGAATGACCTCTCCTGCCCTTTCTACCAATACTGTATCGCCCACCCTAATATCTTTTTCTTTTATAAAATCTTCATTAAACAAGGAAGCATGGCTAATGGTAACCCCACCAACCTCTACAGGTCTTAATGTGGCCACAGGTGTGATAGTCCCTACACGGCCTACCTGGAATGTTATTTCTTCTAACTTTGTTGTAGCCTGTTTTGGTTTGAATTTAAAGGCAATAGCCCAGCGTGGGTGATGGGATGTCTCTCCTAATAATTGTTCTTGACTAATGTCGTTTACCTTGATTACTACACCATCTATATCATAGGGAAATGCCTCACGCCTATTTTCCCAATCCTGGCAGAATCTGATTACATCCTCTATACCTTCACAGAGCTTAACTTCGTTTGTTACCTTAAAACCACATTTTTTAAGTATTTCTAAGGCCTCCCAGTGTGTTTTTATGCGATCACCAAGCAGATTTTTTTTTCTGCTATCAGTGGCATAAGTAATCTGATATATAAAGGCATCAAGCCTCTTTTTGGATACTTCCCTTGGGTCTTGTAGCCTTAGGGAGCCAGCAGCCGCATTGCGGGGATTGGCAAATGGCGAGAGCCCTTCTTCTAACCTTTGTTGGTTAATCTTTCTAAATACCTCCTTATTAATTAATACTTCTCCTCTAACTTCCATAAAATAAATGCCAAATTGTGAAAGGGGTGCTTTTAAAGGGAAGGCATGGATAGTTTTAACATTTGGGGTGATGTCTTCTCCAACTGCCCCATCTCCCCTAGTTACCCCCCGGATGAGCATATTGTCTTGGTAGACCAGGGCAATGCCAGCGCCATCAAACTTTGGCTCATATACATAGGTAATGTTAGGTATATTGAGGCCTTGAATGACCCGACAGTGGAAATCCCTGAGTTCTTCTGGGGTATAACCATTGTCTAGGGAGAGCATCTTTGTTAAGTGGGGAACCTCAGGAAATACCTTGGTTAAACTACTTGCTATCCTTTGGGTGGGAGAATCAGGGGTAATGAGCTTAGGGTATCTTTCCTCAGTTTCCCTCAGATACTTAAATAGTATATCGTATTCATAATCAGAAATAACTGGATCATTTATTACATAGTATCTCCAGTCATGATAATTGATGACTTGGCGTAAAGAATCAATAATTTTTTTTGCCTCATTCAAAGAAACTTTAGTATGTGCTTTGGCAAGGCTTAAAAGATTGGTTGTTTTTTTTAATAATGTCTTTTGGGCTAATTTATCATACATAAGTCAATACCTTTATTTCTCCATAATTTAAAATTTTGTTAAATTATAATTGGACAAACAATCCTGTCAAACTATTTGCTTAGGGGCAAAGAGAAAATTGCTTAGAAGTTAATCATGATTCTATTTAAGAACATAATAGCATCTTTATCACGCCTTTTTATATTATCGAAAATGTTGTCATAATAATCACCAGCAATAAAGTAGCCAAACAAGGCATTATATTTAAGATTTTCTGTAATCTTCAAAGTCCCCTGTGCATCTAGTTCCCAACCAAAATCGCCACCTTCGTTATTATAGACATGACGAATATAACTAAAACCGGTTTCTAATTTCACATCACCAACAGGAGTGGGTTGGATAGTCTCTGCAAATCCCTTAAACAAATAGAAGTTTTGAAGATAATTAGTACTATCTGTGCCATAGCAAGTTTCAGGTTTAATGCCCATGCCCCTGATGGACATTCTCCCAAATGCCACAAATGGAGAGCACCAATATGGGGTGGTGAGATCTTTGCTAAGCCAAGCCGTTTCAAGACCTACTTTTGCTCTTTTTAAGTTATAGCTAGCATTAGCAGCAAGGGCCCCTATGCCTGGATAGTGCAATTTATGTTCTCCCCACCGATGGGCAAACTTCAAATGGAGGGCCAACTGATTAAAACGATAATTTAACCCCAAAGTAGTATAATAAATATTACTATTTCTATATTTTTCTAAAGCAAGATGACCTGGGCGCATTTGATAGGCATGTGCTGGGCTATGAACCAAACCAATCCATGGAGAAATAGTTAGACTTCCTAATCCCATATCTTCTGTAAGTAAGCGTATATTACCTAACCAGGCAAAATGGTCGGCATGGTCACTACTTCTTAAAATATCGTCGTTAAACTCGCCCGCCTGCCACAGCCAGGCATTGGCGGGCAGGTCAATTAAAAAATTTCTTGTCCAATTAGCTTGTTCAATTTTAAACATAAAAGGATTACAGTTGTTGTCTGATATTACATCAGAAATGGCCGGTGCTACTATAGTTAATATTAACACTATAGCCCATATAGGTGTTAAGCAGTTCCTCATTTCTCCCTCTTTTAAAATATATACGACAAATGTCTGTAAATGTCAAATTAGTCTTGGTTAAAAATCATTGGATAAAGGTGGGCATGGGTCTGATCGAGCCTGTTAATGCCTTCTTCTTTTGCTATATGGATTGCTTCTTCATATTCTTCCCTTTTAATTTTTCTATTTAAATGGGGGTATTTTTCTGCCTGGCCACATGGCCTATAGTGCCCCATTATATTCACATAGGTGTTAGAGGATATCTCTCTTGCCAAAAATCTTAGAACATTCCTAGTTCCTGCTAATCCCTCTGGTAAGATTAAATGGCGCACTATAAGACCCCTTTTGGCAATGCCCTTCTCATCTAATATCAAATCCCCCACTTGACGGTGCATCTCTTTAATGGCAGCCCTGGCTACCTTAGAATAATGCCTTACTTTAGAAAATCTTTCAGCTACCTTTTCATCCCAGTACTTAAAATCTGGCATATAGATATCAAAAACACCTTCTAATAACCTTAAAATTTCCACAGAATCATATCCCCCTGTATTGTAAACTAGGGGGATATTGAGCCCTCTTTCTATAGCTAAAGATAAAGCGGCTAAAATTTGTGGCACTACATGGGAAGGGCTAATAAAGTTTATGTTATGGCATCCCTGATTTTGTAAGAAGATCATAATTTCTGCAAGTTTTTCTGAAGAGACAGGAGTACCTTCTCCTAAGTGGCTAATCTCATAGGTCTGGCAAAATACACACTTTAGATTACAGTAGGAAACAAAGATTGCCCCTGAGCCATTTTCCCCTACAAGTACTGCCTCCTCGCCAAAATGTGGCATATAATCTGCTATTATGGGAAGATTACCTGTTTTGCAAATACCTAATTCTCCCTCTAGCCTATTGACATCACAGTTCCATGGACAGATGCGGCATGATTTAAGAAGGCCATAAGCAACTTTAATCTTTTTATCTAATTCCCCAGATTTATAAGTCTCAATATAAGAAGGAAGCATCACTTATAAAGTCTAAATGTCAATTATTAAACTCGGTAAATAGTCAATTAGTAAAACCATTCATTGTTGAGCGCTTCCTTTTAAATTTAACGACTTAACCAAATTTCCGATTTAACGATTTAACGACTTAACCAGCTTTTTAAGATTTTCTTTAGCAAAATCAATGTTGGGATCTAAGTTTAAAGCCAACCTGTAAAATCTTATTGCCTCTTTTATCCGTCCCATTTCCTTTAAATTAGAAGCAATATTGGCATAGTCAATGGCAGAAGTAGGGTCTAATGCTACTGCCTGATTAAAATTCTCTATGGATTTTTCATATTCCTTTAGTTTAAAATAACAAAAACCCAGGAGATTATAAACTTCCTTGATCTGGGGATCATATGCGATTGCTTTTTTGAGTGGGATAGTAGCCTCTTTATATTTATTTAAATTTTTGTAACATAGCCCTATATAAAGGTAAATAATGGGGATATCTTCCTTTTCAGGACTTAAATCCAAGGCCTTTTTAAAGTGGTTTAATGCCTGCTTGTACTCTTCTCCTCTCAGATAACACATTCCTAAATGAAAATAGACATAATATTTTTTACAAATGGCATTTATTCTCTTTAAAATGCTAATGGCCTTATCAACATCTTTAAGCTGAGCTGCCAATTTTGCAGAAAAAAAGGGAACACTAGCGGCCTTTGCCCTTTGCCTAAATCTGGCTCCAGGGATAATGACATAAACCGCAGGGATTCCAATTAATGGATGAGTAATGTCAACCACTATTACTTCTAGTCTCCTTTTTGATAACACCTCAATACAATTTTCTATCTCGTTTTTAATGTTAAGATGGGATACATCAGGTAGTTCTGAGATATTGACAGTTTTTTTATTGTCAATTATATAGGAAACTTCATTTAGATTAGCAGGTTTAGGAAGTCCACTTGAAATATATTTCCCATCGGTATCAAAATCACCTGCTAGTTGAGCTACCTCGGTAAGCGCCCTAATCAATGCCTTCTCTGGGCTGGTATGTGTACCTGCTGTAAACACTATCTCGCTTCTAGAAGGAAAGGTTTTTGGGTCATAGGCCAATGCCCCTATAGTAGGGATGTCCATATCCAGTGAAAAATCTTTTATAAATAAATTTATCCCATTTTTCATGTATTTTTTAATGAGCTCTGAGGCCACAGGATTTTTTATAAATTGATTATCTATTGAAGGAGTGCGCGATTTTTTATCACTTATTATGGCGCAGACATGGCGCTCTATTACCTCACAGATGCCTTGAATAATGGCCTCTTCTAATGTGTTTCCTGCTGCAGCACCATTATATTCATTTATGGCATAAAACCAGTCAATAGGAATAAAAATCTCCCTTCTTTTTGTAAGGTTATATGCAGGTACCCATGAAAGAGAAATCTCTGAAAAGACATCTTTAGCTAATTTAATGTCAACATTGTTAACAGAAAAGGCAATATGTTTAAAAGGAATGGCCTTATTTTTAATCTTTTTATAACTGCAATTAATGTAATTAGACTTTACAAAATTAAAGAGGCTATACCTCTCCACTAACTCCATTAATGCGCTGGCCTCGGCCTGTTCTGGTGTGGCCCCTTTTCCCATATGCCTTTTAGAACCTGTGATCTTTATGGCATCTATTCCGCATATGCTCATAAATACAGGTATGCCCAATCTGTCACTATCTATCCTTTTTGTCTCTCTGAGTATATCTAGGTTTATATCTTTAAATCTGTGTTTTACCTGCTTTACTGTTTGCTCTGGACTAATGACCTTATCCTGGTCATAGGTATAGGTCTTAATGGCGTCTTTTAGAACAATTTTTGACATAAGCTAATTTTAACCCTTCACTTTTATCTTGACAATCACTAAGTAATAGTGTAGATACTAATGATAAAATTTATGGAATTTTGTTAACCGAAATCAGGAGTGGAAGATGCAAAAGACCAAGGAAATGTATAACATAATATTTAAGGAAGCCTGGCCATTTTGGTCTGGGGGAGTACTATTAGCGATTTTGGCTATCCTTATGTGGGTTTGGGGTCAGCCCTGGGCTGTGATAGGAGGTTATAGAAATTGGGCAAGTTGGTTTTTAACAGGAATTGGTATTTATAAAGGTAAGGAACTTGTTTCTCCACTCTTAGACCCAAAGTCTATTATGGCTCTTGGTATTATCTTTGGGGCATTTACTGCAGCCTTAATCTCAGGGGATTTTGGTTTTAGAATGCCTCCTTGGTTTGAGCTCTTGAAAGGGGCAATGGCCGGTGTATTAATGGGCTTTTCTTCTGTTTTGGCTGGTGGCTGAAACATAGGGGGATTCTACAGCCAGTTGGCTGCCATGTCCCTAAGTGGTCTATATATGTGGGCTGGAATTATAATTGGATTAATATTAGGCCTTAAATATACTATGTGGGAAATGGAGCATATCCCTAGTAATGTTTTAAGCGCAGGAATAAGTTTGCCTTCTGCACCTTCTGCATGGAAGAAGAGTCAACCTTATCTAGGTTGGATTTTGCTTGTTTTAATCCTTTTTATGCCAGTTTTATATGGGAAGCATACAAAATTTGGTGTACTTGCTGTGCTTGCTCTTCTATCAGGGTTTGTGATGCACCGTTCAAGATTTTGCTTTGCAAGGACATTTCGTGACCCATTTATGACTGGTGAGAGTGATCCAACGCAGGCTGTTATACTTTCTATTTTAATTGTTATGCTCGGTGTTGGCCTCCTTAAATGGTTGGGCATTGTTCCTTGGTATAAATATGTATTTCCTATGGGTATATGGCTTACTATAATAGGTGGAATAATATTTGGTTTTGGAATGATACTGGCAGGTGGCTGTGGTAGTGGAACACTCTGGAGGGTAGGCGAAGGACAGATAAAGCTTATAGTGGTTATGGTTTTTATGGCCCTTTCTAATGCCCTTACAAAACCCTGGCTTTGGAGTAAAATAATAGCGAGAAAAAATGTTGTTTTTAACTATTTACCAGGACATGAAAGTTTAGGATGGACCGGGGCCTTTATTATTATCATTGGAGTTATGCTTATTTGGTATCTCTTTGTACTCTGGAATGAAGATTCAGAGAAGTTTGTAGTGATATAAAAAAATAAAAAAAGGAGGTAAAAAATGGCAGTAGATGTAACACCCGATGTGACTATTGACCTTAAAGGTCTAAGTTGTCCTATGCCTACAATAAAGATAAAGGGTCAACTAAAGAAAATGAAGGCTGGACAAGTGCTTTTGGCCATTGGGACTGACCCAGGGACAAAAAATGATTTACCTGCTACAGTAAAAAAATTGGGAGATGAGCTTTTAGGGATAGATGAAGAAGACGGAGTTTTCAAATACTATATTAAAAAAAGTTAAACCTGGAGGTTAAAATGGCAGAAAAGATAGGAATATTTGTTACTACTAATCAGCATTGGGACCATCTTTTAAACATATGTAAGGCAGCAGTGGCCAAAGGAAAAGAATTGATAATCTTTTTCAGTCATGTAGCGCCATCTTTGTGTCTAAGAGATGAGTTTTCTGAATTGGCAAAGGTAGTAGAAGGCCATGGTAAGATGTCTCTTTGCTTAGTCTCTATGAAAGAAATCTATCGCCTTGGAGATGAAAATACCTTTGTACCAGGCATAGATAAGAAGGATTTTGGCACCCAAGCAAGGCATGGTGAAATGCTAGATGAACTGAAGGAAACAGATCGTTATTTGGTATTATAGGAGGAAAATATGAAAGTAGCAATCTTAGCAAGACATTTAGACGATCAACATGAAGGGCTCAGGTCAAGTTTGGGTATAGCTGCAGAGATGATAGATACCCATTTCTTTCTGTTAGACCACGAATTGGACCCAAATGTTGCTGAGGATTGGGAATACAAAGACAGGTATAACATGTTTACCGATGAGCTTGAAGAGGAGCTTTTTTCTAATGTAAAAGAAAATGAAAAATATGGATATAAATATTTGACCACTGAAGAGATTGGCAAAAAATTAAAGGAATATGATTTGGTAATCCCCTTTGGTAAATGGCCAGAAGCAGAAATCCAATTGGAACATCATTTAGAAGATCATCCAGAAGGGAAAAAAGACAAAGTAACATTAAAGAGGTAAAATTATGAAGATCTTACATATATTCAAAAAAGAGCCAGATGAGGAGACAAAGAAACTGGCAGAACTTATGTCTGAAGGTGAGGAGTCAAAGACATTTGAGTTATACAAAGAAAATGTAAATTACGAACAACTGATTGATTTACTATTTGAGTGTGATAAGGCTGTTACTTGGTGGTAAGGGATAAAAAACGCATTACCTGATATCTCTTTGTAGGCAGGCACACTGAGGAAATAGCACTGTACCGATTTTTTTAGCTTAGGTTTGATACTTGTTGGCTTCTTTTCCCCAAGATTTGTTGAATTTGAAGAAAAATAAAATTTGCCGAGTTTATATGTAATCCTTTCAAATTTTAAAAATCGATAATATTATGTAACCGTTCGCAGGTTTAAAGGTTCAGGCCTGCCCTGGCGCGACTTGATATGCATTCTTTGCATATCGTACTGAATGCTACACTAAACGTTTATATCCAATGGGACAGGGAAGCCAGGTCTGGGCCAGGGGTTCAAGGTTAGAGAAAAGCTACAGGCTACAAAAAAAATAAGCTTGAAGCTTGCAGCCTGAAAAGCAACCCTAAACTCTGAACTTTTAAACGCTTATAATATTATAAACCTATATCGCCTATATATGCCCTTTCTTTTTCTGATAAAATACCTAGTGATAGACAAATTAAAGTCCACAAGTGGATAGTTTTATATTTACCATTATAATACTCACAAAGGTCCATTATCTGAGAATGACAATTATGACATGGGGTAATGACTATATCTGCACCAGTCTCCATAATCTGATTAAATTTGATTTTTCCAAACGTCCTGCGCTGTTCAGGATAAGGGGCCTGTAGAGAGCCACCACCACCACCACAGCAGTAATTATTTGACTTATTAGGATACATATCAACAAAGTTTTCTTCTCCTACACACTGTTTAATCACAAAACGCAAATCTTCTGCGATACGGTCTCCAAGCGACTGCCTTACTAACTTACAAGGGTCCTGTACAGTAAATTTTAGTCCATTTTTGTTCCAATCAGGATTTACCTTCAATTTTCCTTCTCTTATCCATTTTGCGTAAAGCTCAATTATGCTTTTAAACTCAAAATTATGAGCTATATTAAATTTTTTCAATCCAGCCTGGATTGCATAAAATGAATGTCCTCACTCAGTGTTTATAAGTACCTTACATTTTAGGTCATCTACTTTTTTGGCCAATGTTTCTACTGTATATTTCCAGTTCTCATCGTCCGCAAGAAACATACAATAGTTTTCACCAGCCCACATCTCTGAGGGATAAGTCCAATCAGCTCCTGCTAAATGTAATATCCTCCATAAAGGCACCATCTCTTCTGGCTCTGTAACAGGCTCTCTAGAATTTTGATTCAGACAATAATAAGCCCCTTCTTTATCCATAGGGGCCTGAAGGTTTCCCCAACCAGGCTCTTGCCTAAATTCCTCTAAAACATCCTCTACTACAAAGATCCAATCTTCTTTGGAAACACCCATAGCACCACCTGTTCTGACATGGAAGTCACATGATTTACGAATACCAGTAGGTCTCTTATCCCTGGGCCACATGGCACGAACTTCATATACTAATCTTGGTATATCAACATTCATAGGGCAGGCATATTTGCACCTGTCACAGATAGTGCACATCCATACCCAAGGTGTACTAAGCACCTCTTCTTCTAAACCCAGCACTAACATCCTAAGAAACTTTCTAGGGTCTAAACCTTCAAGACCTGTTGCAGGGCAACCAGCTACGCAACTTCCACAGGTAAAGCAAAGGTCAAGGTTGCCACCTTCTGGCAAGATGTCCTTTACTTTATCCCTGATTTCTGTCCTTCTTTCTGATAAATCTATAGCTTTTGCTACAGCCATCTCAGCCTCCTAATTTTAACCTTTTATAAAATTTACATCTTCTACCTTAAACTCCTCCTCGGTAATTAAAGTCAAGGGAGGAGGTTCATTTACATCAAAACCTGGCCTATATCCAAAAATTGGAATTAATTCCTGTTGTAACATGTAATAAAGTTTAAGAAATGGAATCTCCATAGGGCATACATCCTGACATTGGCCGCAATTAACACAAGAATCTGCCACATGTGAAAGTCTCACTAAGGGAAACATCTTGTCTGGCGGCACTTCTCCAGCTTTGACAAAGCCCCTTTGAGGTTCAAGGTAACAATCTTTACAATAGCATATAGGGCAAGCATCCCTACAACCAAAGCATTTTATGCATCTGTCAAAATTTTTAAACCAATAACCCAATCTTTGTTGGTAGCTCATCTGTTTCATTTCATCTAATACTGCTTTTCCCCATTTGCGCGCCAACTGGGTGGCCTCTTTATCTTTTCTTTCCCTCTCTTTTATGGATTCCTCAGATGCCTTTTCAACTATTATGACCTTGGCATCTATTGCCCTTTTTATAAGTCCATCACCCTTTTCAGAACAGATCTCAATAAATGTGGCCTTTTTGTTATTTACACCCCATTTTCCACAAGCTATATCAGCCATCCTTGGAATATTTACCTCACACCTTCTACAGTTTTCTCTTCTACCGTATCCCTTTTTCTCCAGTTCATCTAGACTTTTTTCCTTTTTATCTCCATTTTTTAAAAAAATAATAAATTTTCCATTATCAATATCCTCTTTAATTACATCATCAGGGTCTATAAGAAATTCTTCCTTTATCATCCTTTTTGCAACTTGAGGAAGTATAGTCCCTGTACAATTTAAACCTATCAAAATTAAGTTTTCAATATTAATTTGTTTCCTTTTTGAAAGTTCTATTATGGCCCTTGCATCACAAGGCTTACATGTGACTGCTATTTTTGTGTCTCTAGCACCATCAAGATATTCCTTTAGATTTCTGGCAATATTTACAGGTGCAAAGTGCAAAGTACCAGCACATTCCAACACCTCATTGGGGTCAGTTATAAGAGATAAGATGCCATCATATCTATCTCCATTCCTTTTCTTCACTGCCAAAACTGCATCAACTTCTTTATTCTCCAATAAAAATCTAAGTAAACTTGTTACTGCACCACCATACTCTGCCTTTTCTAGTATCTTTTCATTGGAAGACCAGGCCAGATACATATCTCCTTTCATTTTATAATCCTTTCTAACTTTACTGGACAAAACTTAAATTCTGGCATTCTAGAAGGTGGACCAGCAATAGGCCCAGTTAATACATTTGGGGCACTTTCAGAAAAGTGCCAGGGCATAAATATAACCCCTTTTTTTATATCTTCAGTTACTTTAGCAATAGTTTTTATCTCCCCCCTTTTTGATTTTAATACTATTTCATCACCATTTTTTATATTAATTTCCTTAGCATCATCAACATTTATTTCTGCAAAACCATTTTTTACCTCATCATTTAACTTATCAGTTCTTCTTGTCATAGTTCCTGAGTGAAAATGAAATAAGATTCTTCCAGTAGTTAATATATAGGGGTATTCATTATCTGGTATCTCAGGAGGCTGTTTATATTCTGCTACTTGAAAATGCCCTAGTCCATCAGTGG
>CAZNJP010000004.1:32813-35251 GCA_964573345.1 uncultured Syntrophobacter sp.
ATCTCAGGAGGCTGTTTATATTCTGCTACTTGAAAATGCCCTAGTCCATCAGTGGTTGCAAATTTTTCTTTAAATAAGAATTCTGTTCCTGGATGGCCTTCTGAAGGACAGGGCCACTGAATACCACCAGGTTTATTTAATCTTTCATAGGTTATTCCTTTATATTGAGGAACACAGTTTCTTATTTCCTCAAAGATTTCAAAAGGTTCTTTATAGTTGAATTTCTCTTTTAAACCCATTATTTCAGCCAATTTACAAATTATCATCCAATCAGGCCTTGCCTCTCCTGGTGGGTCAATTGCCTTGTTTATCCTTTGAACCCGCCTCTCTACTCCTGTTATGGTTCCATCCTTTTCTACCCAGGACGCAGCAGGAAGGACTATATCTGCAAGCCTTGCAGTCTCAGTCATAAATATATCCTGAACTATCAAAAACTCTTTTTCTTCAAGAATTTTCTTTACCCTATTTATATCAGGGGCTGAGACCATAGGATTTGCCCCCATAACATATAATATTTTACAATTCTCTAATATATCCATGTAGCTCATCCCTGGTTTCGAAGGAAGGCCTTTAACCCCCCAAAATTCTTCAAAGGCCCTGGCAGTCTCTTCACTTACCTTTTTAAAACCTGGGTAAAAAACAGGAACTGGGCCCATATCGCCGAATCCTTCTCCATTTGTCTGACCCCTTAAGGGATTTACACCTGTACCAGGTCTTCCATAGTTTCCAGTAAGTAGAGCCAAATCAGAAATTGCCCTAATGGTGTCTATACCACCAAGGTGTTGAGTAACACCTACATTAAAAAGGATACATCCCTTATTTGCTTTGGCATAAGTTAAAGCTGCCTCTTTTATTAAATCTATAGAAATATCTGTTATCTTTTCTGCCTCTTTTAGATTTAAAGAGGCTAAGTAATTTTTTAATTTATCAAAATCCTTGGTCCTTTTTTTTATAAATTCTTTATTTTCCAATCCTTCATCTATTATTATCTTCATCATGGCATTTATAAGAGCTACATCACTTGCTGGATTTATTTGTAAAGATATATCTGCATAATTTCTCATGGTTATATTTTTTCTTGGATCCATAACTATAACTTTTGCTCCTTTTTCTTTTGCCCTTATCACCCTTCTTGTCACCATAGGATAGTCTTCATGAATGTTTGTTCCAATAATAAATATACAATCTGCCTTATCCACATTTATAATAGAATTTGATATTACTCCTGATCCTACAGTAGAAATTAATGCAGGAACTGTAGTAGAGTGGCAGAATCTAGAACAATTATCTAAGTTATTTGTCTTTGTTACACATCTGGCAAATTTTTGGATTATATACAAATCTTCATTTGTAATCCTTCCAGAGTTTATAAAACCTATATCATCTGGAGGCTTACCCTTTAGTCTTTTTGCAATCAGTGCTAATGCATCCTCCCAAGAAATTTCTTTGAAGCTGCCATTTTTCTTTATTAGTGGAGTTTTTAATCTATCTTCACTTAACAAAAATTTATAGGCATTCTTTCCTTTTGGACAATTTGTCCCCTCATTTACTGGATGACTTTTTAAGGGTTCTACTCCTGCTATTGTCCCATCTTTAATCACAAGCTCTATACCACATCCACAACTGCAATATGGACAAACAGTAGGTATATAATTGATTTTATAATTCATTTGGCCCTAACCTTTTTATTTCTCCTGTGAAGTCCCTTACTACTTCCGCAAATTTTGTACCTTCAGATGCAGATACCCACTCTAATCTAACCCTATTTGGTTCTATCCCTATACATTCAAGCAATTTTCTCACCATCAAAAACCTCCTTCTTGCATATAGATTACCTTCCAGGTAATGGCATTCTCCAGGGTGTCACCCAGCTATGAGCACACCATCTATCCCATTTGTTAATGCCTCTAAAATAAATAAAGGATCAATCCTTCCAGTGCACATAAGGCGGACAACATAGACATTTGGTGGATATTGAAATCTTGAAACACCAGCTAGATCTGCCCCAGCATATGCACACCAATTACAGAGAAAGGCTATTATCTTTGGTTCAAATTCCTTTTTCATCTCTCACCTCATTTTTAAACAGCCAAGGCCTGAATTTGGGCCCTTATTTGGTTATGCCCAAAGTGACGCATGTCAACGGCCTTTGAAGGGCAACTGGCACTGCATACACCACACCCCTTACAAGATGCAGGAGTGCTTTGGGCCTTTTTTACCCCATTTATATCTACTAAATGTATGGCATCATAAGGGCATACCCTTTCACAAATTCCACATCCACTGCATTTTTCCTGATCAACTACTGAAACAATGGGTTCAACATGTACATTTTCTTTAGTCAAGATATCAGAGGCCCTGGAGGCAGCGGCCCTTGCCTGTTTAATACTTTCAGAAATATCCTTTGGAGAATGGGCCATACCACACAAAAAGATACC
>CAZNJP010000005.1:0-34611 GCA_964573345.1 uncultured Syntrophobacter sp.
ATCCTCTCAAGGATTCAATTTATCCCTGAAAGGCTCATACCAAGAGAAATTTTTAATAAGGCATATAGAATTTGTAAAGATATAGATGAAACTGATACTCCCTTTATAGCATTAACTATGTTTCTTAATGCAAAGTTTCTAATTGGAGATAAAAAACTAAGAGAAGCTCTAAAAAAAGAAAGAATTTAGAGAGGTTTTAACAGTAAGCGATATATTTAGGGAAAAAGGTAAAGAATGAAATCATACGTTCAGACTGTAAACAAGCCATAAGCGGTAAAGAGACTAGAAGGATAAAAGGGAAATGGCAAAGAGATTTTGAGGATTTGGGGGTTTGCAGATAGTGAAATGGTGAGAAAGAGTGTGAAGCCGCATAAAAATTTGAAGCCATTGTCATACATAACAGAAACATTTACTGAGTCTGTCATACGCGAGATGACCCGTATTTGTGATGCTGTAGGAGGCTATAATCTCTCACAAGGATTTCCTGATTTTGAGGCCCCTGAGGAGATTAAAAGAGCTGCGGTTCAGGCCATCTTAAACGACTGTAACCAGTATCCAGTCACCTTTGGCGAACCCAAACTACGGGAGGCTATTGCCAGAAAGGTAGCAGATTACAATAAAATAAAATGTAGTCCTGAGACAGATATCACGGTCACCTGCGGTGCTACAGAGGCCATGATAGCTACGCTTAAGGCCATTATCAATCCTGGTGATGAAGTTATAATCTTTGAGCCATTTTATGAGAATTATGGGCCTGATACAATACTTTCAGGGGCAACCCCTAAATATGTAACACTTTATCCTCCAGACTGGAAATATTCCCCTGGGGAATTGGCCTTAGCATTTAATGAAAAAACAAAGGCCATCATTATTAATACCCCCCACAATCCTACTGGTAAGGTATTTTCTAGAAAGGAATTGGAGGAAATATCTAGCCTGTGCATTAAGTGGGATTGCCTGGCAGTTACCGATGAGATTTATGAACATATATTGTACGATGGTGAAGAACATGTATCCATTGCCTCCTTAAATGGGATGGGTAATAGGACTATTACAATTAACTCCATTTCAAAGACTTATTCAGTTACAGGCTGGCGGGTTGGCTGGGCCATTGCAAATGAGGAAATTACTGGTCGGATAAGAAAAGTTCATGATTTTCTTACGGTTGGAGCGCCTACGCCATTTCAGGAAGCCGCGGCATCCGCACTGACTATGCCACCAACTTATTATGAAAACTTGCGTTTGAGATATGATCAATTAAGAGATTTTCTCTTTGCTCTATTATCCGAGATTGGCTTTAAGCCATTTTTGCCCAAAGGGTCTTATTATATTATTGCCGAAGCAGATAAGCTTATGGAAAGGCTAGCTATAAAGGACGATTTTTCTTTTAGCCGAAAATTAATAGAGCTTACCGGGGTGGCCACTGTTCCTGGGACTTCTTTTTATGCTTCTCCAAATAAAGGATTAAATCAAGTTAGATTTGCCTTCTGCAAGAAACAGGAAACCCTAAAAAATGTGGAAAAGGGATTGAGACGACTATGCTATCTTTAATTTGATAGTATAAGAATTTTCATTTTAGACACGGATGAATGCAGATTGTCAAGATTTTAAATATTAGTTTTCTGCGGTTATCTGAGAAAATCTACGTCCTATTTAATTAATGGTTATCAATCTTCTGAGAAATTAGAGGTCTAAACGTTATGTCTAGACGGATAAAAATAGCAAAAATCCTGGGGATTTGTTTTATTTTAGCATTGGGTTTGTTTATAAGGTTTAAAGACCTTCATTATTGGGAAAAACAAAAAGATTCCTGTTTTTATGAAGGTGAACCTTTGCTTACCACTTTGGATGCCTATAATTATCTGCGGGAGGCAAGAAATGTTCAAAATTATAAGGCCCCAGACAAAAAGACTTATTTATCTGAGCTTAAAAGCTATCCTCTTTTAAGTATTTTGACTGCCTATTTCTCAAAAATTTCGGGTTTATCATTAAATTGGACAGCAGCAATTTTGCCGCCACTTTTAGGTTGTTTGGTCATTATCCCTTATTTTCTGTGGGGTAAAGTCTTTGGTGGATATTTAGTAGGCTTCACAGGTTCTCTTTTAGGCCTTACAGCCTATATCTATTATTACAGGTCAAAACTAGGCTGGTTTGATACGGATATTTTAAATGTATTTTTTATCTTACTTATTCCTTATTTTTTGTTGCTTTACAGTCAGGAAAAGAAAAAAGGGCGTTATCTTTATTTAATCTTAGCGCTTATTTTATCTTGGTTTTTCTTATGGTGGTGGCCTCCTTCCCGATATTTTATAGGCTTTCTTGTATTAATCCCACTTTTCTTATCCATTTTTTTCTTTAAGCGAGGCAAAACAGAAGCAATTGTAAGCATATTGGTAATAGCCATTATAGCTGGTGTAATAGTGTTTAAATACCATTTGATATCACCTGCTGCTATGAAGCATAAAATTATGGCAGATTTTGCTAAAAAAGAAATTCAAAAAGGCTTTCCTATTGTTTCTGCATCTATTTCAGAATATAAATCCCCTGGCCTTTCTGGTGCAGTAGATTTTACTGTGGGTCACATCTCTATATTTATTTTATCAATATTGAGTTTGCTAATATTAATGCTAAAAAAGTATAAAGAAGTCTTATTTTTATCTGTACCTCTTGTTTTAGGCCTATTTGGTTTTATTTATGCTCAAAGATTCCTTATTTTCTTTGTCCCTTTTATGGGCCTTGGATTGGGCTATGGAGCTTATCTCCTTTTTGAAAGGAAAAAACAGAGGTATCCAATTTTTTATGTAGGACTTCCTATAGCTATTTTACTTGTTAATCTACCTAATTTAAAACTGGATTGGCAAAGCATTTCCTTACCTAAGATGGTAGCGCCGGTTGTTGCTGGCCTTGACTATATAGATAAAAATACTCCCCAAAACGCACTTGTCTGGTGCTGGTGGGATTTAGGCTGGAATGCAGAGTATTGGGCTAACAGAGCGGTTTTCATGCGCGGTGGATTTCAGGCTCCCAGAAGGACATTCTTCACTGCCCTACCTCTGGCTACATCAAATTGGTATCTATCAGCCAACATGATTAAATTCTTTGGTTACCATGACATATCGGGATTCAATAGATTAGCCAAAGAATTTGGGCAAGAAAGGGCCATAAAGATTTTAAAGGCTGTTTTATCTGCCCCTCCTGATAAACAAAAGAAGATATTAAAGAAAATGAATCTTGACCCTGATAAATGGGAGACATTTTTCTTCCCTAAAAAGACAAGAAAGATTTATTTAGTGCTGGATAAGACATTGCCAGAGAAGGCATATTGGTGGTACTATTTTGGCAGTTGGGATATGAGAAAAAAAGAGGGTACTCACCCAACTGTCCTTTCTATAAAAGATTGTGAGATTGATAATTATAAAAACATCTCACCAGATGGATTAAGGATAAAGATTAAGACAGGTCCGCCTGGCTATAGGGGCAAGTCTTTTTTTGTAAAAGAGTTGGTAACATACAATAGTAAAACAGACCAGATGTATAAAAAACATCTCTTTAGAGAAAATGGCCTTGTTTTTGAGATTATACTCCCTTCTAAGATGGGCTTTTTGGTTTCAGAAGATTTTTACAAATCTATATTTAATAAGCTATTTATCTTAAATAGTTATCACAAAGAATTGTTTAAACCTGTTTTTATTAAGCATATGTTTATCCAGGTTTGGGAAGTGTTATAAAAAGTTGTAAGTTTTAAGTAATGAGATAGAGGAACTGATTTGAAATCCTATATAGCTAGAAAAAGGGCCTTTTTATTTTTAATTAGTGATATCTTTCTTTTGGCTTTGTCTCTCTATCTTTCATTTGTATTAAGATTTGAGTGGCCCATCCCTGGAAAATACTTAGAAAATTTTCATCTTTATCTTGCTATTTTTATTGGGCTAAAGATAGGGTTTTTATGGTTTTATAAGTGCTATCGCATATCCTGGATATTTATAGGGCTTCCAGAGCTTTTAAAACTTTTTAATGCCCTTAGTTTTAGTTCTGTAGCTATTATGGGGGCCTTTTTACTCTTTAGGTATGATATTAAAGTCCTTGAGGATTTTCCTAGGTCCATCTTTTTTATAGACTATGTCCTTTCTCTCATTCTGCTTGGGACTCTTAGGCTCTCTAAACGTGTTTACCTTCAAACATTAAGAAACTATGCTTTTTCCAAAGGGAAAAAGACCCTTATTATTGGAGCTGGCAATGCAGGGGAACAGGTTGTTCGAGATATGAAAAGAATTAAGGATTGTCCCTATTCCCCTATAGCCTTTATAGACGACGACCTTAGTAAAAAAGGTATATTTATCCATGGTATTAAAGTTTTAGGAGGAAGAAGGGAAATCCCTAAAATCGTTAATGACTTAGATATTGAGCTTGCTATAATCGCCATTCCTTCTGCCTCTTCAAGGGAGATAAGGGAAATTGTGTCTTATATTAGAAAGGCTGATTTAAAGGAGATTAGAATTGCTCCAAGCATTAATGAAATCATTTCAGGGAATATTACCCTTTCTGATATAAAAGAGATCTATCTTGAAGACCTGCTTGGAAGGGAGCCAGTAGAAATAGAATACTCTTTAATTAAAGAGTACATAGATGGAAAAAGGGTTTTAATTACTGGGGCAGGTGGTTCTATTGGTTCTGAGATAGCAAGGCAAATTTCTAAATTTCATCCAAAAAGTTTAACCCTTTTAGATACAGACGAAACTGCCCTCTACTATGTTGAGCGAGAGATTAGAGAAAAATCACCTCCTTTTTCATTAAATGTATTTTTAGGAAATGTTGTGAATGAAAAAAGGATGGAACTTATGTTTTCAAGGTTTTTGCCTGAGGTACTTTTTCATGCCGCTGCCTATAAACATGTACCTATGATGGAATATTTTCCAGAAGAGTCAGTAAGGGTAAATATCTTAGGAACTAAACTAATAGGAGAACTTGCTTTAAGATATGGGGTTAAAAAATTTATTTTAATCTCAACGGACAAGGCAGTTAATCCTACCAGCATCATGGGGGCAAGCAAAAGGGTGGCTGAAATGGTGATTACTGGTTTAGACCATGGTGAAAAGACTAAATTTTTAGCCGTAAGATTTGGAAATGTTTTGGGAAGTCGTGGAAGCGTAATACCTATTTTTGAAGAACAAATAAAAAAAGGAGGTCCTGTTACCATTACAGATCCTGGCATGAAGCGCTATTTTATGACTATCTCTGAGGCAGTTCTATTGGTTCTTCAAGCTGGGGCAATGGGTAAGGGAGGCGAGGTATTTGTATTAGATATGGGAGAGCCTGTTAGTATTTATGAAGTAGCACAAGAATTGATTAGATTACATGGCCTTGAGCCCGAAAAGGACATACCTATTGTATTTACAGGGGTGCGTCCTGGAGAAAAACTCTATGAGGAAATGTTGACCGCTGAAGAGGGGATGGAACAAACTGCTCATCCCAAAATTCTTAAAGCCATTATCAAAGGCCATGACAAGGCCTACTTAGAAAAAAAGTTAGCTCAATTGAAGGAATTTTCAGAAAATTTTAATACTTCTGAAATCATAGAGGTTCTAAAAGACCTTGTCCCTACCTATAATCCAAATCGTAATATTTCTTAAAAAACATTCCAATATTTTCTCCTTTTAGAGATTTGGAAACTGAAAAATCGGTGGGTGCCCACCTCTGCCGTCACCTAGTTGCGCCACTCCTTGCGCTGGCTGAATTTGGTCCAAGCAAGCGATTAAGTTATACAATTGACGGCTAGCTTTGTCATAAATATATCAGTCCGTTACACACATTAATATCAATATAGCGAGAGTAAAGGTCTCAGATCTGACTTAGAGAAACTATAGTCTCATTTGATTCTGCCATCACCCTGTTATTTGAAATCACTTTCACCCACGCTTTTTCTATCCCCAATTGTTTTCTTATATCTTCTCAAGGCAATATCCAAATCATGAAAACTCAATCCCAATTCATCAAAGAGCTCTATTAATAACTGCTGTGAAATTATATTTTCAGTTTCCAATCTCTTCAATGCATTTTCCCTGCTTATCATATCTTCTCTTATCATACTACTTAGTAATACATCATTCTTTGTAAATCCAAGTGTTTCCTTGTATAGATACTGTTTTAAAGGGTGTATTTTGCAATCAGATCTCCAAGTAGTTGTACTGTGAGGAGGCCTTTTCCAATTTAAGTCATTTTGAATTACTGAAAGTATCTTTTCTTCATTCCACTCAATGAACATAAAAATCGGTACATATAATAAATATCTTGAATAATATTTCATATATTGACTTGAATAATATTTCATATATTCAAAACGAGAGAGATATTCCTTAGTAAATCCAATCAAACAATTACGATTCAAAATATATAAAGGATTTCTAATCATTTCCATTAAAAAACCGAGTATCAATGGAAGTTTTTTGTCATTATTAAAAATACTTAGCAATTTCGTTGCAAAGGATGGCTCTAGTTCGTCGCCACCTGTAATAACTAGCGGAATTTGATGTCTTTTGGCAGTTTTGACTAATCCACTCCAATAACCAGTTACACAACCAGTGCATAAAGACCCAATCATTGCAGGAGAAGGCTTATGTATCCAGGATGAAAGGATATGTTTCACATTCTTTCTCACATAATCATGCTTTTCAACAACAATGTCTGCATCTAACGCATCTTTAATATTCAAAATATTCTCCTTCGTTTGTTGAGGCATGAAATCATTATTGACGGTACAAAGGAGCACTCTCAAATTTAATACCTTTTTAGCGTAATATGCTGCAAAGGCACTATCTCTTCCGCCACTTAAGGCAACTATACAATCATATTTTCTATTTTTATTTCGATAAAGATTCGTAATATTTATTAATTCCCTTTTTCCTCCGTACTTCATTTTTGTATAAGAGAGGCAATAGTTGCAGACACCTTTTTTATTAAACGTTATCCCTGGATAAGTCTCTGGTAAGATACATTTCATACATCTTTTCATTGTTACCTCAAACTTTTCACTCCTAGCTCATTAAGGGCTATTTCAGATATCGGGGCGGTGCTATTTAACAACTTAACAAATGGCATTCTTGTAAGGATTTTACTTTTAATTTTCTCTTTATTAAAACCTCAATTCCCTCTAGGATCAACCCCTGGAAATCGCAAAAATGGGAAGACAGATTCCTTCATTGCTACATGCCTTATCTTTACTTCTTTTGTAATCCCCAATCCCTTTAATTTTTTTCCTATCATAAGCTTTGTAGCCACCTTTGCCCAATGAACACCAGTAGCTTTGCTAACAAAAGGAACAGTGCGAGAAGCCCTAGGATTTACCTCCAATACATAAACCTCTTCATCTTTCACTGCATATTGAACATTCATAAGTCCAATGACATTTAATTCTTTGGCCAATGCCTTTGTTTGAGCCTTAATTTTTCAATAATGTGAGAAGGTAAGGTATGTGATGGCAGTACACATGCACTATTTCCTGAATGTACACCTGCCTCTTCGATGTGTTCCATAATTCCTGCCACTATACACCTAGTAGATGAAGCCATCTCTCGTTATGGCAAGATGTAGTTTAGCATTCTTTCCATCTGATACCCATTCATCCCTGCCAGTATAAAGGTCACATTTATATAAACCTTTTGGATATTCTTGACGAAGACCTGTCAATTTACGCTACTTGTGCTACCAATTGGCCTTTTTCTGTTTTATAATGATTTTATGTCTCATATTTTGATTAAAGGGGCAAGGGAGCACAATCTAAAAAATATAGATGTAATTATACCAAAGAATAGGCTTACAGTAATTACTGGTGTAAGTGGTTCAGGAAAGTCCAGCCTGGCCTTTGATATTATCTATAAAGAGGGACAGAGGCGTTATTTAATGGCCCTTTCCATTCCAAAACAATTTCTACCAAAATTGGATAGGCCCAGGGTAGAGGATATTGACGGAATTTCCCCTACCTTGGCATTGGGACACAAGGCATTTAGTAAAAGCCCCCGCTCTACTGTAGGCACTGTTACCGAGGTATATGATTTGCTGCGTGTATTGTTTGCCCGTATTGGTCAACCTCATTGCCCAAATTGCCAAAGGCCACTATCTGCTAAAACGGTTTCAGAGATGGTTAAGGAAATCGGAAATCTACCCTCAGGAAAAAAGGTTATTTTAATGGCCCCAATTACCACAAGCTCTATTAAAAAAACCTGGCTAAGATTACAAAGGGATGGATTCACTAAAGTAAAGATAGGAAGTGAAATCTATGACCTGACAGAGGATAAGCCAAAAGAGGGTTCTGGTAGATTAGATGTAATCATTGATAAGCTTATTATTAAGGAAGGCATTAAACGCCGCCTTACAGATTCCATAGAACTTGCCTTAAAATTATCTTATGGAATAAATATAGAAATACTAGGGAAAGAAAACCTATTTTTTAGCCAAAGGCCCATCTGCCCTGTATGCAATATAGAGGTCCCGCAATTTTTTCCTCAATCCTTCTCTTTCAACCACCCTCAAGGAGCCTGTCCTGAATGTAAGGGGCTAGGGGAGAAAAATGGGAAATTGTGTCCAGAGTGCAGAGGAAAAAGATTAAAAAAAGAGGCATTGTCTGTAAGGATAAATGGATTAGATATATATGAATTGTCTAGCCTTCCTATCAAGGGGCTTGTATCATTTATTTCTTTATTGCCTAAAGGTCCTATTTCTGCACCAATCATAACTGAAATTACAAGGCGTCTTGAGGTATTAGAAGAGTCAGGTCTTGATTATCTAAACCTGTCTCGACCTATATCTACCCTTTCCACAGGAGAAAACCAGCGCTTACGCTTGGCCATTCAGCTTAACAGCAAGCTAACAGGGCTAATATATATCCTTGATGAGCCTACTATAGGACTACACCCAAAGGAGATAAAAAAACTCATCTTGGCCTTATACAGACTGCGCGATTTAGGAAATACTATCATTGTCATAGAGCATGACCCACAGATGATATTAAGTGCAGATTATATCATTGAGCTTGGGCCAGGTGCAGGAGAAGAGGGAGGAGATTTGGTATTTAGTGGAGATTCTAAAGATTTTCTAAAAAGCAAGACCTTAACAGCTCTGTATTTAAAAAAAGAGAAGGTATTTTCTTTCCCTTCAAAAAGGAGGTCATTAAACAATTATTTAGTAATAAAAGGTGTTACCACTCATAACTTAAAGGATATTACAGTAAAAGTCCCATTAAATTGTCTAACCTGCATTACAGGTGTAAGTGGGTCAGGAAAAAGCAGCTTGATTATAGATACACTTTATAGATACTTAGTTAAAGGGAAAGTAGATTCTGTAAAAGATATTTATGGTGCAGAAAAAATTAAAAAGGTCATTCTTATTGACCAAGACCCAATTGGTAGAACGTCTAAGGCAAATCCAGCTACTTATACTGGTGCATTCAATTATATTCGTAACCTGTTTTCAGGCCTGCCAGAGTCAAGGGCCAGGGGATACAGACCAGATAGATTTAGCTTTAATGTGAAAGGGGGGAGGTGTGAGGTATGTCAGGGAAGCGGTGTAATCAAAGTAGAGATGGCCTTTTTGCCCGATGTATATGTTAGATGTGAAACATGTCAGGGAAAGAGATTTAATGAAGACACTTTAGAGATAAAATTTAAAGGGATGAACATTGCTGATATATTGGAGATAGATATAGAACAGGCCTTGGAATTTTTCAGGCATATACCGAGATTAAAAAATATACTGCAAACATTAGTAGAAGTAGGGCTTGGCTATCTTAAATTGGGTCAGCCTGCCACCCAATTATCCTCTGGTGAGGCACAAAGGTTAAAATTGGCAAAAGAGCTTAGCCATCCTAGCACTGATAAAACCCTCTATATCTTAGATGAACCTACTACTGGTCTACATTTAGATGAAATTAATAAGTTAATATTCATTTTACATAAGCTTGTAGATAAGGGGAATACAGTGATTGTTATTGAAAATCAATTAGAAATAATAAAGGCCTCTGACTATATTATCAATTTGGGCCCAGAGGGTGGGAAATATGGAGGCTACTTAATAGCCTGCGGAAGGCCTAACAAATTTTAAAAAAAGGAGAGGCTTAAAAATTAAACCTCTCCCAAATAGTTTAATTATACCCCTGGCAAACCAACAAGCTTGGCAATAGGCTTTGCCATTGGATAGGCATAGAGAAGAATGAACTCAATAACCAGGGCATAAATACATAGAGACTCTATCATGGCCAGACCAATCAGCATAGTTACCGTAATCTTACCAGAGGCCTCAGGATTTCGGGCAATGCCTTCTACTGATCTCATAACAGCCCAACCCTGCCCCAATCCCGTGCCAAAGGCAGCAATTGCAATGCCAAAACCCGCAGCAATCACAGTTGCAGTGAAAAACTTCAAACCAGCAGGCCCAATACCTTCTTGAGCCATAGCCAAGCTAGATAACGCAAATAAAAATAATCCACTCAAAAAAGCAACCTTACAATTTCTACTCATTTCCTTTCACCTCCCTTTGTTTTTTTATTTTCTGCGGCCTTCCTCCGCTTTAATGTGCCTCTTCAATGGCCCCAGCAAGGTACATTGCACTTAACATATAAAAGATAAGTGCCTGTACAAAGCACAAAAAGATAAACAGGAAATAAATAGGGATTGGCACTAGATAGGCCCCAACCAAAAATATTAAAAGAGCTATGGTCAACTCCTTAGCTACAATATTTCCAAAGAGTCGAAATGTCAAAGAAAGGCAACGTGCAAGGTGGCCTATGATTTCAATAGGGAGAAACAAAGGGGCAAGAGGAATTATTGGGCCGGTAAAGTGTTTGATGTATTTAATCCCATGAATTTTGATCCCAATAATCTCTGCAAAAAATACGCTCAGCACAGCCATGGATAAGTTGGTGTTCAGGTCGGCCGTTGGTGCATAAAAGCCCGGTGCAAGCCCCATGGTATTCATAACAAAGATGTAAATAAATAAAGTAAGATAGAGCGGGATATAAGGCCTTCCCTTTTCTCCTGTTATGCCTACAGTAAAGTCTTCTATGCCTTTGATAAGTGCTTCCCATATATTTTGGCCTTTTGTAGGATAGAGGGGGCTAATTTTAGGCCTTACCAAAATTGCAAGGACAATCAAGAGGAGCATGGCAAACCAGCTATTTACTACTTGGAGATACTTGTGGGCAAAGTCACCAAATCCTATCATTTCAAAAAATGCTACCACAAAATTGATTGGATGCTCCATATTTACCTCCTATTTAAGACTACTCCCTTAGCCTCTATTAAGGCTAAGGAAAAGAGATTAATTACCACTATAGAAAGCCCTAAAATAAGACCAAAGACATTTACCCAGTTTTTAAAGAGCACAATAAATACAATTACCCCAATGATGAACATGCGTAGCATAGATTTAGACACAATTGGCCCTTTTCCTTTAGACAAAATAAATACCTTTACTAAATTGCGGTGTAAAAAGTGGAAGTTGATATTGGCCATCAGACCGCCTATTAAGATGCCTGTAGTAAACCGCCAAGGTAGGAAAAAGAGGGAGCCTAGAAAAAGAATACCCAATAATATCCAATTTCTCTTCTTTAAAATGGCTGGTAAAGACTCAAATTTTTCCTCTATCATTAAAGTCCCTTTTTTCTTTGTTGCCGCTCAATCCGATGCATTATTATAAACACACTTCTAAAACCTGCAATCACACCAAAAATCAAAAAGAGTACTATCAAAAAATGTGGAAATGGCCAATTAATCTTTAACCATTTATCTAAATAATATCCCATGATCAGACCAATAACAATGGAAAATACAAGAGCCAGCCCAATTTGCGTAGCATAGGCCGATAATCTAGCAAACTCACCAAAAAACTCCCTTAGCTCTTTTTTCATTTAAAAAACACGTACTGTGACTACCACAATATTGAGAAAAAGTCAACTCTTTTATTTTTTCTAAAAAGGCAAAAAAGGGGGAATCATGCATCAAACCCTAATGAATAGTTTCCTTTCATAAACTCTTTAACATAGAAATCAATTCGTTCATCACTATCCATAGTAACATCTAACTGCCTGGCACAGCCCATTAGCCTACCTAGTAAATCCAATTTTTCCTCAATCGTTTTTCGATCATATTCTCTTAGGGTTGCGTTAACCAAATCCCCTTTTTGGTCTATCCAAAAATCAAGTTTTTTTAAAACTTCTGCAATAAATCTAGCTCTTCTTTTTCGCTTATTGATACTAGCAGCCCCACCCTTAAATCTATAAGAGATGTAGTTTTCATTTTTGACATTACTAGAATAGGCATCAATAGTAGAAAAGTGGTAACCTAACCTAGAGTTAAAATTTAGATAATTTTCAGACACAATTGCGTAACTTTTGTCACCTAAGGCTCTTTCACCCTTTGCAGGGTCAAATACGGTATTGGCAAAAACAGAAAGAAAGCTCTTGAAGTCTATGGGTATGTGACCTGCCCATCGAACCCCCTTATGACTCATCCCTTTCCACAAGGCCTTCATGGGTATAGATCTAATCTGTTCTGGTTTGATAGTCTTTGAATTTGAGGCATCTTCTAATCCTCCACCCAGGTCTATTACATAGACATTTAGAGGAATATCAGAAACAAGCCTCTTTGCCGTACCTTCACTAGAGGCAAGATGGACGTTGAATTCAAACATCTGGCCAATGGAGACCTCATGAGCAAAACGCGTAATGTCATGAAATGTATTACAGAATTTGGGCTTAAACGATTTGGCCGCAGGATTTGTTAAGGAAAGGGGGACAATCTTTTTTGAAACCTCTTTAAGTGTCTCAAAAACATGAGTCTGTTTTAATAAACTATCCCCTTTTATAATCCTTTCCTTAAACTCTAACAGTTCATCTATCCTACTATTATACACCTTTCCATAAAAGGCATCCACAGTAACCTCTTGATTTGGAATTAGAATTTGGGTTGCAACTTGTGTATCCACAATAGTGGGTATCTGAAATTCCCTGGCAATGGTTGCCATATGCCCTGTGGTACTGCCCATATCAGTGATAATGGCACTGGCCTTATCCATTATTGTTACAAACTTTGGAGAGGGATTTCGGGCCACCAAGACAGCCCCTTTAGGAAAATCTATCAAGTCTTCGTCACTCTTTACTTTATAAACTTTTCCATAGCCTATACCCCTACATGCTACAGCCCCATTATCTATAAGCAGTTTATGAATACCCCTGATTTTCTGCTCTCTCCGTTCCCTTTTTGGCAAAAATTTCAGAGGACGAGTCTGTAATATGTAAATTTTATTTTCCTTATCTAGGGCCCATTCTATATCTTGAGGTTGCCCATAATACTCCTCAAGTTTAGCAGCATAATAAGAAAGGATTTTTATTTGTTTTTCTGTCAAGCATGGTTTATTTTGCAAGTCTAAAGGAACTTTAATCTCTTCCACGCCTGCTTCGCCACAAACTAACATCACATCCTTACAAGACACCTTCTGTTTTAAAATACGATGCCCATTTGTTTTAGAAACTATATATGTATCTGGACTTACGCTCCCATCTACTGCATATTTACCTAAACCCCATACCGCACCAATGAGCAACCTATTACGCTCTGGATTGTTTGGATCTTGAGAGTACATTACCCCCCCTGCCTGTGCATCTACCATGACCACACAGCCAACGCCCATAGCTATTTCCTCTTGGTTTAAGCCTTTACTTTTAAGATAAAAAAGGACCCGAGGCATAAATTTGCTGGCAATAATCTCCTTATACCTTTGCAATATATGCTCTTCAGATACATTCAAAACGGTGGCATATTGACCAGCAAAGGTAGACTCACTATCCTCACAAATAGCGCTGCTTCTAACAGACACCATTATCTTATTGCCTATCTTCTTAACCAAATCATGGTATGCACTAAAAATGGCTTGGCTTATGTCTTGAGGTAGATTTGTATTTGAAATCAAACCTTGTATTTCTTTACTTATTTTATGGAGACCTTCCTGGTTTTTTATATCAATAATAGAAGTTTTTTGTGCAATTTTCTCAAAAAGCCCGTTTGTCTCCATAAATTTTTTATAGGCATAAGTAGTAATAGCAAAACCATCAGGTACTGGCAGTTTTATTTGGTTCTTCACCTCACCTAAATTGGCATTTTTTCCACCTACAATGTCTGCCATATCCTTGGTTATATTTTCAAAGGGAATGACAAAGTCTGAAACCGGTATTTCTCTTTTTCTATTGACAATGGCTTGAATTTCAGAGTTTATCTTTTCAAATACATGATAAAGCTCTTTATATTTTTCATTACCAATTTTATTTAAATTGTCTATAATGACCTTAACCTTATGGGCTAATTTCTCACAGTTTGACCTCACATATTGCATATCAAATAGGTATTCACCTGAGAGCTTTTCCTCCATATCTGCCATGATCTCAAGCACTGCGTTGTTTTCAGAGAGTAATTTCCTAAAATTCTCATACTTCTTCCTGAGCTGCAGATTGTCATCCCTTTTGGCAAACCTATCTAAAAACTTAAACATTTAGACCTTTAGATTTTTCCTTTAAATAATGAATTTCCCTTTTCATCTTCCGCCATTCTATGGCCCTATCGATAGTAATCAATATATGCTCTTTTCGGAAAGGCTTGGTAATATAATCATAGGCACCCTTATGTATGGCCTCTTCTGCTGATTCTGTAGATCCATAGGCAGTTATCATGATAATGGGAAGATACTCATCTATATTTTTGGATTGTTCAATAACTTCTATACCATCCATTCCTGGCATCTTTAAATCAGCAATCAACACATCATAGCCTCCGTTTTTAAGCAAGTCCATGACTTCAAATGGATTGTTAGTAGTATCTACCTCATAATTGGTCTTTTCTGTGATAATCAATTTGAGGAGTGCTAACATATCGACTTCATCATCTACAATCAGTATCTTTTCAGCCACTTTTTTACCTCCTTCTTAATTAAGCATAGAGCAGAAGGCATAGGGCAAAGAGAAAAAAACCCTATGCCCTTTGCCCTATGCCCTTTGTTTCTCTCACAATGGGCAATGAAAGAATAAATGTAGTGCCGTGTTTTTCCCTACTTTCTTCCTCAGTTATAGTTTCAAATCTTATTTCTCCTCTGTACCTATTTATTATACCATAGCTAACTGAGAGCCCCAGGCCAGTCCCCTCTCCTACCTTCCTAGTAGTAAAGAAGGGATCGAAGATTTTGTCCCTATATTCCTCTTTGATGCCATGTCCTGTGTCGGTAAAAAGTATATCTACCCTATTGGTGTAATCACTAATTTTGGTGGAAACAGTCAAAGTTCCTCCTCCATCCATAGCAGCAATGGCATTATTAATTAAATTCATAAAAACCTGCTGCAGTTCACCAGGATCCCCCCTTACCCTTGGCAGGCCATCTGTAAGATCTTTTTTTAAAGAAATCTTTTTTGTGAGGAGTGTGTTTTGAATTATTGAAATTATCTTTTCTAAGGCTTGATTTATATCTGTGGAATATTCAGCTTTTTCAGGAATTCTGGCAAAACTCATAAGATCCTCTACAATTCTCTTACAATTTGCCCCTTGCCTTTCTATAATTTTTAATATTTCATAATTCTTGCTTTTTGGCTCGATTCTCTCTAAAAGAATATCAGTAAACCCCAAAATAATAGCTATAGGATTGTTGATTTCATGGGCTACACCAGCAGCAAGTTTTCCTAAAGAAGCCAGCTTTTCTGTTTGGTACATCTGCTCTTCTGCCTTCTTTCTTTGAGTTATGTCCCTTGAAATACCCAATATATGACACTTCCCGCCTTGCTCTCTAATGTTTATAAAGCTGCTACTGAACCAATACTCTCGCTTTCCAATCTCTACCGGGTATTTACTACTTACACTCTTTTTAGTTCTACATGCATCACGCACAAATCCCATTTGTAGATCTGCACTACTTTTGGAAAACAAATCATACATATTCTTGCCAATTAATTCTTCTGGGAACTTTGCTCCAAAAAATTGGGCAGCATATCTGTTCATGGATAGATAATTTCCCTCTGTATCTATGGTAAAAATTAAATCCTCTGCGCCTTCTACTAGGGACTTGTATTTTCGCTCAGATTTTTTCAATTTTTCCGTAGAGTTTCTCAAATCCTCTGTCTTTATCCTTACTTCTTCTTTCAATGCCTGGGTCCACCGGCTTTCAAAATTCATGATATATCCACCCAAAAACATAATAGCTACTATGATGCTAAGCATGACATAAAACTGCCTAACATAAACAGAGCGGATTGCGCCTTGAATCTCATTTACTGGGGCTACTACTGCAACCGAACAACAATTTTTACTCCTGTTTTTATCTGGATAGATAGGGGCATAAGCTATTAGCTTCTTTATCTTTCCCTTCATTTCCCGGTGCCAGCCAGATATATACCAGCTCATGCCCTCTTTTCCTTGCAACATCCGTTCTTTTTGGATGAAGTTGATCCTAGCAAAAGAAACCTTTGGTTTTTTTTCTCTGCGGACTTCAAAGGCATTTCTCCCTATAAATTGCTTTTCTGGATGATATAGAAATATTCCTTTATTATTAATAACCCAGGCATATCCAGTTTTACCTGATTTAATGCCCTTGGCCACTTTTCCAACCATGGAGGTGGTGTCTATAACGAACACTAACACCCCAGAAAAATGATGAGTGGATAAAGGATGTGCCTCATCTACAGATTCTTGATAAACTGGCATAGCCATACGTATAACTAATTTCCCATATTCTTTAATAACCCCACTTGTATAGATCCTTCCTTTATTTTCTTTAAGAGAACACCATTTGAAATAATCATTATTGTCAAAATTGCCCTTCAATGTATAGGAGGTCCCTTTGTTATCCACCAAATAGGCAGTTTCTCCTTTGGCATCTATCAGTCTTGTTTCGAATACTCCATTGTTTCGAATACTGGGCATAATAATTCCTATAGGATTGGCCCAGGAAGGCTCTAGGTATTGGATGGAAGGAGAAAGGCTCAATGTTAAAAGCGCCCTCTTTATAGAAGTAACACTCTCTTCTATCTGACTGGCTATCTGCTTAGCCAAGACCAACTGTTGCTGATTAAAATCATCACAGATAATATTCTCCATCCTCTTTGCGGACATAAAGCCGATAAACAACGCACAAACAAGTAGCAATATAGTAATGATCCCGAAGATAATAATATATTTCTTTGCCTTCATTATCTTCTTAACTCACATGCTCTTTTAAAAAATTTTGGATATGCTGCTCCGTAATAGCTTTGTTATACAATACTACGTCCAAATTTTTGGTAAAAACAGTTAATCGGCCCAATATATCTAGCCTCCTTTCCATGTCTGACCTTTTATATTTAGCTATCTTGCCATCCAGCACATCTGCAGTCAACTTAACTCCAAAATCCAATTTTTCTAAGACTTCTTTAATTAGATTAAGCCTTCTAGAAATCCTGTCAAAACCTGCTGCCCCTCCTTTAAAAAAGAAACGGATGTAATTATCATTTATATTATCACTAATATAGGCCTCAATGGTAGAAAGGTGAAATCCCAGCCTCAAAGCAAAATTCGTGTATTCTCTGGATGCCATAATAAAACTCCTTTCCCATAGTTGGTCTTCCCAGCCCCGATTTGCTGGTATATGAAGAGGTGCACTCGCCGCCATAGAAAGAAAGCCACTTATATCTACAGGCCTAGGCCCTGGCCACTCTAACGACATGATGCCTTTAAAAAAGGCATTTAGAGGTATGGAACGGATGTCTTCAACCCTTGCCACCTGGCTTATATCTTCTTTAAGGCCCCCACCCAAATCAATTATATATATCTGAAGAGGCATCTTGGCAGCCAACCTCATTGCCCCCTCTGGACCCATCCCATCAGTGATTTCAAACATCTCATTCATGGATTCTTGGTGAGCAAGACGCGTTATATCATGATATGTCTGGCAGTACTGGGACTTGAAGTTTTTGTCATCAGGATTTATTAGATTCAGTGGTACAATCCGTTTTGCTATCTCTGCAAGCGTTTTAAAAACCGGTGCATCCTTAAACAGGCATTCCCTTTTATATACTGCCTTTAATTCCTGGATAGCACCCTGATATATGTTTCCATTAATGGCATCTACGGTAATCTCTGTGCCAGGAGTTATCCTTTTTGTAGCTACCTCGGTATTGAGTATGGTAGGAACTTGAAATTCTCGGGCAAGGGATGCCATATGGCTTGTAGCACTTCCTATATCGGTAACAATGGCACTGGCCTTATCCATTACCATTACAAACTTGGGTGATGTGTGCTTGGCTACCATTACTGCTCCCTTTGGGAAGGTGCTCAGCTCTTCATCTTTAGTTACAAAATATGCCTTTCCAATCCCTATACCTCTACATGCAATCGCCCCTTTGTCTATAAGAACCTTGTAGTCCTTTAAATCGAGTTTCATACTTACATGTTTGGATAGAATTCTTAGAGGTCTTGTCTGCAAGATATAGAGATGGTCTTTCTTGTCCAAGGCCCATTCTATGTCCTGTGGTCCACTGTAATGATTTTCTATTGAGACAGCGTATTCTGCTAAGGTTTTCAACTGGGGTTCTGTCAAGCAAGGCCTGCCTTTCAAGTCTTGGAGAACCGCTATTTTTTCTACACCTGTATGGCCAGATGTAAGCATAAACTCCTGTGGCCCTATATTTTTTTCTAAAATTGTGCTGTCGTCCTTATTAATTACATAGATTTGTGGGAACACTTTGCCCTCCACAGCATATCTCCCTAGTCCCCAAACAGCATTAATTGCGATTTTTTCTTTAAACCCATCAGGGCTCTGGGTGTATATAATACCACTACTATTTGCATCTATCATGTTCAAAACCCCAACGGCCATGGCCATATCTTCTTCATAAAAACCTTTGCTTTTATAATAAAAAATGGCCTGTGGAGAAAAGAGGCTGGCAATAATCTCCTTGTATTTAAAAATTACATCTTCCAATGCAACATTAAGATCAGTGGCATACTGGCCAGCAAAGGTAAATTCAGTATCTTCATAGGTAGCACTACTCCTCAGGGATACCTTTATTTTTTGAGGATATTTGCGGCTTAGAGCTGCAGAGCCATTTAAGATAGCAGTCTCTAAATCTGAGGGAATTTGCGCTTTAAGTATCAAGTCTTTTATATCTTTACTAATGTTAATAATTCCTTGGGCATCATTTATGTTAATGGATAAAAGTTTTTGGTTTATTTTGTTAGACAATTTGTTATAATCTATGAACCTTTTATATGCATAGGTGGTAATAGCAAAACCATCAGGCACTGGCAGGTTAATTTGATTCCTTACTTCACCTAAATTGGCATTTTTTCCACCTACAATATCTGCCATATCTTTGGTTATATTTTCAAAGGGAATAACAAAGTCTGAAACCGGGATTTTTCTTCTTTTATTGACAATGGCTTTAATTTCAGAGTTTATCTTTTCAAATACATCATAAAGCTCTTTATACTTTTCATTACCAATTTTATTTAAATTGTCTATAATGACCTTAACCTTATGGGCTAATTTCTCACAGTTTGACCTCACATATTGCATATCAAACAGGTATCCACCTGAGAGTTTTTCCTCCATATCTGCCATAATTTCAAGCACTGCATTATTTTCAGAAAGCAAGTTTTGAAAATAGCGGTATCTTTCTTTAAAAGATAATTCAGGTCTGGGAGGTCTTTTTGGGGTCTTATCCCTTTTGAATATTTTTAAAAAATTTAGCATATTGTTTCACTTTTTCAGAGCCCTTAATCAGATTTTAGTGCTATATGAGTGATTTCCTTAAATATATCCTTTAGCCTAATTATGCCTACCGGTTTCTGCCCATCTACTACCAAAACCCTAGAGAGTTTGTGACAATCCATAATATATATTGCCTTCATAAGGTTGTCATTCTTATTTATGGTAATACCTACTGGAGTCATTAAATCCCTCACCTTTTTTTCTAGTTCTGTGTTGCATTCTTCTGTGAATAATCCTTCCCAAAAAATTGGTGCAGAATTGCTAGAAAAACTTGATTTGTCTCTAACAAAAGATTCTATCCCCTTTACTATATTTTCTAAAGAAAGAAATCCTACGATTCTCTTATCCCCGTCTGGCGTTTTATCTATAACAATAAGTGACGACTGGGACCTCCGATTACCCCGTGTCGTCTGGAAAAGACCAAGGGCTGCCCTTACGTTGGCATCAGCAGGAATCTTTAAATAATCCTCTAAGGGACGCATAGTGTCTTTTACACGCTTTTCCTTAGGCATAGAATAAACCCTAAATACACTATTTCTATTCTTGTACAAAAGGCACTAAGGTAACTGGTACAGATATTCCCTCTTTGGAAATCTCTCTTATAACCCTATCTGTAGTACTTCCTATAAGGCGTTTCTCGGTGAGACTGTGTCCATATGTCCCCATGACCAGTAGAATGGTATCTGGATGCTCTTTAATAAATTTGATAATCTCTTCATAAGGAACTCCCTCTCGTGTTTCTATCTGGACTTGATGGCCGAGTTCCATAGCGATCTCCTTGGCCTCTTTACAAATCTTTTCAGCATATTGATGGAGTTCTTTGTCAAAATGCCTATCAATAAATACCCAATAACCTATTTTTTGTGCACTTTGGATAGTATGAAGGACTATCACTTGGGCACCCAGGTTTTTGGCTAAATCTACACTATAACGTATAGCATTTTGTGAAGGTTTTGAACCATCTATAGCAACCACAATCTTCCTAGAAATATTCTCCATTAATGTCCACCTCCCTTAAATATTAGGCCAACCAAAAGTCCAGCAGAAACTGCTACAATAACTGCCATAATCCCATAGGCAAGTCCATAATTCCTAGCCATGCGGGTAAGCCATCCTTCCATCCCTACCTTTTGAATGACTACAGTATCATTTGACATAGCCAAAAGCTTACCGCCCTTAATAACATAGGAAATGATCTTGTAAGTACCTTCTTTTGCCTTTTGAGGAAATGTAAAGTAATGCTGAAAAACTCTCTCTTGAGTAATTTTAATTCTCTGTTCGGCAATGCGGTAGAGATTATCTTTTTCTTTCATTTTAACAAAACCATCAAATACAATATCTCTCTCCTCTGGAGCCTCACCTTTTACTAGCTTTAATTCCATATTGCCTTTTAAGATCTCATACCCTATTCCCAATTCCTTGGCCAAAGTGGTTGTTAAGATACTGTTGAGCTTGCCAGAGGAATGGATCTTGTACATAAAAGGAATATTGCTTATTTCATATTGCTTAGTACCCATCCAAAATAGCCCTACCTTCCCTTTTTGGGTAAGTTTAGTATGTTCAGTAGCTGATGAGATAAGTTTTACTACTACATCAGCCCCTTTTTCAGGAACCGTTCCAAAAAAGTATATACGATCTCCACTGTATCGAAGGTCAATATTAATCTGTTCCTTAGTAGAAACGGTAACGAATTCCTTTTCTCCTAATTCCTTAGCCTTGATGCTTAAGCTCATGCTTAGAATTGACGCCAACACCAAAGAAATTATTATCAATCTCTTCATTTTAATGACCTCCACCTACCTTTGATAACCCAATCAGATTACCTGGGGTGATTAAAAGGTCCACTAGCAGTTTGATCATTATGGTCAGAACAATTAAAGCTAGCAGGATTCTTATCTGTTCACCCCTAAGTCTCTTTGTCGCTCTAGCCCCGAATTGGGCCCCTATAGTGGATCCGCAAAGGAGGATAAGGGCTAGTTCTATATCCACTGTGTGATTGACCATGGCCTGCATCAGGGTAACATTTGCTGTTGTGAACACAATTTGAAAAAGGTCAGTGCCAATAGCTACCACAGTAGGCATTCCAATGATGTATATCATTGTAGGCACCATAATAAACCCACCACCTACCCCCATCAGTGCGGCCAAAAAACCTACTGAAGAACCAATAAAAAAGGGGAAAAGTATAGAGGTTTGAATGCCTGCCCTTTTAAAATGTACTTGAAATGGGAGTCTAGTAAATAATTGGCTGAATTTTGTAGAACTGAACTCTGTAGAGGATTCCCCTTCTCTACTTTTTCTAAGAGTCCTTAGGCTTTCCAAAAACATGATTCCTCCTACCAGCCCCAACATGAGCACATAAACAGCCTTTATAGCAAATTCAAAATTTCCCAATTCGCGTAAATATTTAACTGCTTGAACCCCTATTGTCCCACCTACTATGCCCCCTAAGAGGATAGTTATCCCCATTTTCATATCCACATTCCCCATCCTTTTATGGGCTAGAGCACCAGAGGAGCCAGCAGCCACAATCTGGCAGGAATCGCTAGCTGCAGCGACGGCAGGTGGAATGCCTATCATCATCATTAAGGGAGTTAATAAAAATCCCCCCCCTACCCCAAATAGGCCAGATAAGAATCCCACCAATCCACCAATTCCTAGAATCAAGAATAAATTTACACTCATATTCGCTACTGGAAGAAAGATATTAAACATGCTCTACCTCCTTTTTCCTTTAATGTTTCTGCAAGGAATGTACCAAGAATAATTGATATAAAAAAAGAGACAAATATATAGATCCTTTCAACGTTTTTTGAAAAAGATCCTACTTATAGCTCATTTTTTTTGGCAAATTTTTGCCAAATGCAGAAAAAAATGGTCATTTTTTTGCAATTAGGGTTGACTTTTTTTTCTTTTTTACCAATTATTAAGGCATGTCTGTAGAAATGCCTCTGGAATTTGTATTTGTAAGTGAAAATATGAAATCCATAATGAAAATCATAGGACAGATAAGTCCATATGATGCCACAGTTCTATTGACAGGAGAAACAGGCACCGGAAAAGAGCTCTTGGCCAGGATTACCCACCAAAAAAGCTCCAGAAGAGACAAGCCATTTGTTGCAGTTAATTGCGGAGTTTTATCTGGACAGTTATTTGAAGATAAACTCTTTGGACACGAGGCTGGCTCATTTACTGGCGCAATAAAGATGGTAAAAGGGCTTCTTGAAATAGCCAACAAGGGCACGTTGTTTTTGGATGAAGTATCTGAAATAACTCTTCAAAGCCAAGTAGATCTTCTAAGGGTACTAGAAGATGGTGAGTTTCGAAGAATTGGTGGCAAGGAAACTATTAAAGTAGATGCGAGGATAATAGCAGCTACCAACAAAAATCTTGCTACTTTAGTAGAAAAAAAACAATTTCGAATAGACCTTTACTATCGACTCCATGTCATACCTGTACATATACCGCCTTTGCGGGAGAGAAAGGCAGACATTCCCAAGCTGCTAGAATATTTTATAGACCTTTTTTCTGCGAGGTACAAAAAGCCCAAAATCAACTTTTCTCAAAAGGCATTAAGCATACTCCTTTCCCATGATTGGCCTGGTAATGTGAGAGAACTGCGCAACTTGGTAGAAAGGATATTCCTTACTACTAATAATGAACTAGTGACCCCTGAAGATTTTCCCTTGGATTTTAAGAAGTTTGTATCTGAGCCTTTGATACCTAGCTTAGAAGATATTCGAAAGAAGGCCGAGAAAGAAGCCATAATAAACGCACTTATACAAGTTAGAGGAGACAGGGAAAAGGCAGCCAAGCTACTTAAAATAAGCCCACGCACCTTAAGGCATAAGATTAGGGAATACAATATTGCTAAAATGACCTTTAAATAACAGTTTTAAATAGTTCAGCATTTATATTGTTTTCCTCCATGATCCTTTCAAGGTATTGTATTGTTAGTCCTGATTGTTGAGCCGCTTTAGAGATATCTCCTTTGTGTCTTGCCAAAGCTCGCTTGATATATTCAACCTGAAATTTCTGGCTGGCTTTTTCAAAGGGCATCTCCAAAATAGCCGAACCTAGACTTAAAGAAATAGAGCTTATATAATCGGCCGGGAATAGGTCTTCTATTTCTAATACATCTCCTTTGGCCAGGACAACTCCCCTCTCAATAACATTTTCCAACTCAAGAATGTTCCCTGGCCAATCCCTATCAAGTAACCACTGCATAGCACTAGCGGATATCTGCTTAATATCCTTTTGATATATTTCATTATATTTTTTTAAAAAGTAATCAGTGAGTATGGGGATGTCTTGCTTCCTCTCCCTAAGAGGGGGGATAAGGATTTCAATTACATTTAAGTGATAATAGAGGTCTTTTAAAAACTCACCATTATTAACTTTTCCCAGTAAATCTTCACTTGTTGAGGCTACAAGCCTAATATCTATCTTATGTGTCTTTAGGTCTCCTACAGGTTCAAATTCTCCATGCTGCAAAAGTCTTAATAATTTAGCCTGAATATTTGCGTTCAAGGTGCCTATTTCATCTATAAATAAAGTTCCACGATGAGCCTCTTCCACAAACCCTGTTTTATCCTTATAGCCAAACAATTCGCTTTCAATCAGTTTTTCTGGTAGAAAAGAATATAATGCTATAAAATTTCCCTTGCGTCTTAAACTGTGAAAGTGAATTGCCTTGGCTATTAGTTCTTTTCCTGTACCGATTTCCCCCCTTAAGAGTATAGGAATGTCTGTTTGTGCTGCCTGCTTGACTTGGTGATAGACAGTTTGTGTGACAGGACTAGAGCCTATCAGGTATTGAAACTGAAATTTATCCTCTAAGGCACGCCTAAGGTATATATTTTCTTTTTGAACCTTTTGCCATTTAAAGACCTTATCGATGGTAAGTAATATCTGGTCCTTTTTAAATGGCTTAGTAATATAATCGTATGCACCCTTCCGCATGGCTTCTACTACAGATTCGATAGTGCCATAAGCTGTTAGTATAACTGCTGCTATTTGTTCGTTTTTCTTCTTAATTATCTCCAGGATTTCAATGCCATTCATTTCAGGCATCTTTAAGTCGACAATCGCCAAGTTAAAGGTTTCCTTTTCTAAAATATCTGGAACTTGAAGGGGATTATTTGCAACCTTTACTATATAGTCAGTATTTTCGGTAATGATGGTTTTTAATAGTGCCAGCATATCGGGTTCATCATCAACTATCAAAATCTTTTCTGGCATTTTATTCCTTACTAAATGTTGTATTTAAAAATTTTTGGGGAAGCTCCAATTTATTTTTTTGATGTCTTCCATTCCCGCTTCTCTCTATTCTAATAGAAACTTTTTTTCTTTTTACCTTCCAAATTAAATTTATAGTTTCCTTTCATGAAGGCCTCGATATATGCATCTACTGTAGCTTCACTTGACATAACCATATCCAACTGCCTGGCATACCCCATTAATCGCCCTAGCATATCCAGTTTTTCTTCGATAGTCTCTCTATCATATTTAACAATTCGGGCCATAACCAAATCTGCCTTCCTGGTGACTGAAAAGTCAAGATTCCTCAAAACTTCATCTATGAACCTGGCCCTTCGGGCACGTCTAATGGAGTCTGCCGCACCACCCATGAAACGAAATGTTATATAGTTGGTCTTTTCATTATCTGAACAATAGGCATCAACTGTACAGAAATGATAAGCCACCCTTAAGTGAAAGTTCATGTAATTTTTGGAGACAATGAGATAGTTTCTGTCCCCTATTTTCTTGCCTACCATCTGTCCATATTCACTTACCTCGGTCATGCCATGTGCTATAGCCGATAAAAATCCCTTAAAATCAATCTTCTTTCGGCCTGCCCAGGTTATCTGTTCGTGGCTCATGCCTCTCCACAGGGCCTTTGTGGGAATAGAAACTATATGTTCAACCCCAATCTTATTTAAATTAGCAGCTTCTTTGGTAAGCCCTCCACCTATGTCAATGGCATAGACATTAAGGGGAATATTGGTTATCAACTTCTTGGCCTCTCCTATTTTGCCTGACGAAACAGTATTTATGCTAAACATTACATCTAGAGACATTTCATGGGCAAAACGGGTGATGTCGTGAAAAGTCTCACAAGATTTGGCTTGAAAAGAAGGGTCGTTAGCATCCACAAGATTCAGAGGAGCAATGTCTTGAAGCACCTCTTCCATTTTTTTAAAGGTAGTACTTCCTATCATAGGATTTGCCTTTTGATGATCTGACCTTATCAGTTCATCAACCCTCCCCTCATACACCCTATTGGAATTGGCATCTACAGTGACCACCATACCCGGAGTGATTAGCTTTGTAGCTACTTTTGTATCTACAATGCAAGGTACTTCAAATTCCCTGGCCAGGGAAGCCATGTGGCCGGTGGCATTGCCAGCATCTGTTATAATGGCATTGGCCCTATTCATCACCTTGACAAATTTAGGAGAGGTATGTTTGGTGATCAGAACCGCACCTTCTGGGAAATTTGAAATATCTCGGTCATCTTTTACTATATAGGCTGGCCCTGAACCAACCCTACAGCTAGCTACAGTCCCTTTATCTGTTAATATTTTGTTAGGAATTTTGTTAGCGTCTATCTCCACTTCTGCACATGATGAAGCGATTGCCAGTGGGCGGGTTTGCAAAAGATATAAATTCCCATTTTGATCCAGGGCCCATTCAATATCCTGAGGCCTTTGGAAATGGGCTTCAAGAGTCCGGGCATAGCCACAAAGGGTTTTTATCTGATGTTCACTAAGGCAGGGCTGCTTTTGCAGGGCTTCTGGTACCTTTACCTCTTCAACCCCTGAATACGGGTGGCATGCAAGCATCACCTTCTTCTCACCTATCTTTTTATCCAGAATAACCCCATCATCTTTAGAAACACGATAGATATCCGGACTTGGTTTTCCTTCGGCAGCGTATGACCCCAATCCCCATACAGCGCTTATCAATACCTGGTTATTATGAATACTGTTTGGGTCCACAGAGTACATTACTCCGCTTGCCTTGGCCTTCACCATGGCAACACATCCCACACTCATAGCGATATCTTCATCGCTAAGTCCTATGTTTTCCCAGTAAAATATGGCCCGAGGAGTGAATTTGCTAGCTATGACCTCCTTGTATTTCTGAATAATTTGCTCCCTAGGTACATTGAGGGCGGTAAGGTATTGTCCAGCAAAGGTAAAGTCGCTATCTTCTCCTATGGCACTACTCCTTATAGAAACAGGGACATCCTTGCAGGTCTTTTCCTCCAGTTGTGAGTATGAATGGAGGATGGCGGCCTCCAACTCTTCAGGTAGTTCAGCCCCTAAGATCATACGTTGAAGATCCTGGCTTATTTTTTCTAATGATTCTAATTTGGCTACATCCAGGTCTGATAACCTTTCATCAATTTTTAACTGAAGATTATTATAGTCCAGAAAGCGTCTATAGGCATAGGTAGTAATAGCAAATCCATACGGAACCGGTATCCCCAAATTCAGCATTTCTCCAAGGTTGGCCATCTTTCCGCCTACCATATCTGCCTTTTCCTTGGTAATATCTCTTAGAAAAATAGTCCACCCAGCAAATGGAATTTCTTTCTTTTTTACTAACTTTCCCTGTAAACTAGCATTAATTTGTTCATAAACCTGGTATAATTCCCTGTATTTTCCTCCAGACATTATATCTAGATAATCAATGATGCATCTGACCTTCTCAGAGAGTATTTGACAGTTCCTTTTAATATAGCGCATATTGAAAGGCTTACTTGCTGAAATTTTTCCCTCCATATCAGCTATAATCTCAAGAATCTGGTTATTTTCAGCAAGCAGTTTTTCAAAGCAGGTAAATTTTTCTTTAAGAGTAACTGTTTTTCTTTTTTCTTGTTTTGAGAATTTAATTAGCCTAAACATATTTCAATTATAGTGCCTTAACCTCTTGCAGTCAATTGAATTTGGTATACCTTATAAATTACTTTAATTAATTGAGTAGTTATTGATTTTGTGTTACATTGCCACGGATGCTGAGACCCATAGACATCATTACCATATACTACTTATTGAGCCTGAATTTTATCACCCTCCTATTTAGGCCATTTATACCACATTGGCATCTTTACTTCCTTGCTCACTTTGTATTTATGCTTCTCATTTTCTTGCTTAATATTATCAGAAAATACCACCCTAATAAAATTATTCAATTTGTAAGCTATTTTTATCCCTGGTTTTGTGTCCCTCAATTCTATGAAGAAACAAGGACCTATTTACATGTGATCTTTCCTGGATTCTTTGACCATTTAGTGCAAAAATGGGAGTTCAGCTTGTTTGAGGTGCTTCCTAACATCTATCTGGAGCAATTTGCCCGTCCTTGGCTTACAGAGCTTTTGGCCTTTGGATATATTTCTTATTACCTTTTTTTCCTTGTCCCCCCATTTATTTTTTATTTTTACAAAAGAGATAAATTAGAAAAGCTTATATTTTCCATGGCACTTGTTTATTATATTTCATTTTTGGGCTTTATCATCTTCCCGGTAGCAAGTCCCAGGTTTGCCCTTGCAGACCAGTTTCAAGCCCCACTTCAAGGCTATCTTATTCCCAAAATCCAAGCAAAAATGATGGAGACCTGGGCACTAAGAGGGGGGGCAATGCCTAGTTCGCATGTGGCCATGGCCGTTGCATCAATGTTAGTGACAAAGAGGTATTTTAAATACCTTTATCCTATCATGTTAATACTGGCGATCTTGATAATGCTAGGGGCAATTTATGGAAGATATCATTATATAATAGATGTAGTTGTAGGATGGATATTGGGTATAGCAGCAGTTAAAGTTGCCCATTTGATCTACAAAGATGAAAGTCCTTAAAATCTAATTTAAAACAAATGCCATGAATTCAACAATTATAATCATATTGTGCATAGGTGTTTATCTCATCTTTTATAGGCTCTATGGAAGATATTTAAAAAGACAACTAGGGGTGGGTAAAAGGGATACCCCAGCAGTTCGCCTACACGATGGGGTTGATTTTGTACCTGCTAATAGATATGTGCTCTTTGGACATCATTTTGCCTCTATTGCTGGGGCAGCCCCCATTGTTGGCCCAGTCATTGCCCTGGCCTGGGGGTGGCTTCCGGCGCTGCTTTGGATCTGGTTTGGCAGTGTATTTATTGGGGCGGTACATGACTACCTCTCTTTAATGAGCTCTGTAAGGCATGATGGTCACTCAGTACAATGGATCGCTGGAAAATTGATAAAAAAAAGGACAGGCTATATCTTTTCTATCTTTGTATTTTTCGTACTTATCCTCCTTGTTGCCGCCTTTTCTGCTATTTTAGGTAAGATATTTGAAACACAACCTGCTGTTGCTACTACCTATTTTTTAACCATTATTGCCGCCATCATCTTAGGCATATTACTCTATCGCATTAGAATACCATTTGCTTTGGCCACATTAATTGGCATCTTCATGTTGATTCTTGCCATTGTTTTAGGAAAATTCTTTCCTTTTAAGGCCAGCTATCAGAGTTGGATGATTATTATCTTTATTTACATTATTGTTGCTGCCTCTATCCCTGTAAATATCCTGCTTCAGCCAAGAGACTATCTAAATGCCTGGCTATTAGTAGCCGGACTGATATTGGGTGGGCTGGCCGTGATTTTCTCTTTTACAAAGTTTGGCCTGCCGGCATTTACTACATTTAATGCCAAGGTTATTGCTGGGGAGCCCACACCATTTTGGCCAGCAATACCACTTATCATTGCCTGTGGCAGTCTTTCTGGCTTCCATTCCCTGGTAGCCTCAGGCACTACCTCAAAACAGCTCTCTAAGGAATCTGATGGCCTATTTATTGGCTATGGTGGTATGCTCACTGAGGGGTTTCTCTCTACCTTGGTTGTTGTGGTCATTGCTGCCTATGGACTTCCTGTCCTCTTTCCACAAATGACTGAATTAAGTGGCAATTTGGCCTTTTCCCATAATTATACAGATGCCATAAAGGCTGTGGGTGGGCCTGTAGGCGTCTTTTCCAAGGCCTATGCTGAGGCTGTGCACAGGGTATTCGTATTGCCAAAGGATTTTATGATGATCTTGGCTGCTATGTGGGTTGCTTCATTTGCTATGACCACTTTAGACACCACTAATCGTCTGGCAAGATATACATTGACAGAGCTTTTTGAACCATTAAGAGATACCTTGGGGAATTTTTCTAGGTTCATTACAAACCGATGGGTTGCCTCAGTTATTCCAGCAACATTTGGCATCTTCTTAGCATGGACAGGCGCATGGAACATACTCTGGCCTGCATTTGGCGGTGCAAACCAAATGCTGGCCTCTATTGCCTTGCTTACTGCCACAGCTTTTCTGATGCGTGTCCAAAAACAAAAAGGGCTAAATGCATCAATTCCTGCACTGTTTTTGTGGATTACTGTATCTTCAGCTATGATTTGGTACACACTTGTAGCTGTACCAGGTTTTATGAAAACCAGTCCTAGACAAGCTTATGTAATGGCTACTATAATGATTGTTATGTTGTTCTTAAATGTTTTGCTAATTTATGATTTTTTTAAACAAAAAGATGTGGTTAAATAGATTCTGGAAGGCCTTTTGCCTACGCCTAAAGTGGCTAGGTGAGGGGTTTAAAAGGCAAAGTACAGAGGTATTGGAAAAAGAACTAGAAGAGATGGAAAATGGATTTGCACTCTTGACTTTAGGATCACTTGTAGGATTACCAATACTGCCTTCTTACACATCCTTATCTTTACTCCCTTATTTAGAAAGGGAAATCTTGGTTATGCTTATAAAGTCAGAGAGGCTGGACGATAAGCTGGCAGAATGGGCTGATTTGGCCGACATATGAAAAATATCTTCTTTTTCTTGGGTAAAGGAGGTGTAGGGAAGACCACACTCTCTGCCAGCCTGGCCTATTATTTGTCTAAAAATAAACAGAAGACCTATTGGGCCTCCATTGACCCTGCACATAATATCTGTGATGTTATTGGCTGTCCACCATTTTCAGGGGCTAAGGAAATAGAATGTGACCTTTTGGCAGAAGAGATAAACGTAGAACATTATTTAAAGCAATTTCTTAAAGAAATTACTGCTCAAATGAAAACAATCTATAGCTATTTTCAAATTATAAATCTGGATGAGATGTTTGAAGTAATAAAAAATGCCCCGGGTATGGAAGAATCAGCTATGATGCATGCATTGAAAGACATTATTGATAGACATAGAGATATGGATTATTTGATTATAGATACACCGCCTACAGGCCTTATGCTTAAAATTTTCACCCTTCCTTTTATCACAAACATCTGGCTAGAAAGAATCAAGGTGTGGCGGCACAAAATCCTAGATAAGAGGACTACCATTACTGCCATTAGGGGCAAAGACTACCTGGGAAAAGGCATCATTACAGATGCCTCTAAAGACAAGGTTCTTAAGGAAATCGGTGTCCAAAAGGCCACAGTAGATTCCTTGATTAAAATTCTTACAGATACAAAAAAATCATGCTTTATCTTAGTGCTTAACCCGGATAGGCTCTCTCTAATGGAGGGAATACGTATAAAAAAGGCGCTTTCAGTTGTAAATATTCATATTGGCTTGCTATTGATGAATAAATTTGGTCTAACACCATTAGCGAACACCGAAGAATTTAATCATATGCCTATGAAAAAGGTCCCATTTTTAAAGGTATTGGACAAAGAAAAACTCTACCAATTGGCAGATAGTTGGGCTGAAGATATTATCAAGTAGGCGCATTGATATGATTTTTCAATGATGAATTGGGCTCAAGATATGGAGAGAAATTCAAAAATCAAGACCAGGCCCCTTTACTTATTTCATGGACTTCCATAAAATCAGGTCTTGCAGGCAATATGTATGAGTAATACCAGATGTTGGAATCGAGCAAACAGTACTTAGTCAACATCAATCTTTGTATCGCTTATTAAATCCTCAATAGATCTAGTTGGTAATGGGCCTTTGAGGTGTTCAATTATCTGTTTTACAGGTTTGGGAATTCCTTCTATAACTTCTGATTCAGGAGCAGCAATTATTATTCGAATCTTCTTGTGCTCTTCTATGTCCAGTTTTCCGAGGGGCTTTAAAACCCCATTCTCATAGATGACGTCTATAGTCTTTGGCATAGCAAATACCTCTTTGGCAGTTTTAATTAAGATAGAGGAAAATGGGATTTTGGCCAAGAGGAAAGGTTGAAAGGTGCTTTTTCTGGCAAGACTTATAAGAAAATCCAAAAAAGTATGTTAGGTAAGGATGTTTCATAAGGTTGATATGTATCAAGTCAAGACCCGACACTCTCTTTTATCTATAGATGACCCTGAACAATACAGAAGATTTTTTATGAATTTAGACAAAGTAGTATTTATCAGGAAAAAGAGGTTGTAAAGCGGCAAAATTCAAATTGTTGATGAAAATCAGTGGGCGCAATAAAATGTTATTCAAAAGCAGGTTGAAAAAATTAGCCTGTCCTTTATTCCACAACAGTTTAAGTAAGCCAATTTTCGACCTTTAAACCCGGTATTTCTTTAAAATGCCTAACATTTGCAGTAATCACTGTACAATTAGTACAAAGGGCAGTGGCAGCTATCATTATGTCCTCAAGTCCTATAGGTTTGCCTTTCTGATAAAGATATACCAGAATATCACCTGTTTTCACCGCCTGGGTTGAGGCAAAAACAAGGATATTTACCCGAGATAGAATTTCTTTCTTGATTCTTTGCCAAAATTCTTTATGATCTGGGCGTCTGGCACTCCCATACCTTAGTTCCATGACACAAATACTAGATGTAAAAAGCAAATTGCCGGGGATTTTGCGTAGCCTTTCTATAAAGACCTTATTTGGATGTTTCTTGATAAGTTCACTAAGAATGTTGGTATCTAGTAAATACATTACTTTTTACCCAGAATACGGGGCTTATGTTTTTTACGGTTTTCTACAATTTGCGTGATAGTTTCAAAGAACTCATCATCCTCATCAAGCCATCCTTTAGCCTCTGCTAAATGTATCTCTACGTCTTGGCCTTTAAGTGGCACCAATTTGGCTATTGGTTTCCCTCGCTTAGTAATGGTTATGACTTCATTGCCATAAACTACTCTTCCTAATAAATCAGACAAAACTCTTTTTGCCTCAGCCACGCCGACGCTTCTATTGGACATTTAATTCCTCCTTTATGGTCTTTATAGATATTATAACCATTTTATGTTGTTGTCAATATCTTGGAAAAAGTAGCAATAAAGGATTAAATGGGGTTTAAGAATTGACTATTTAACGAATTAGTTTAATGTCTTTACATAAAAACAATGTTGACAAAAGCAATATTGTAGTAGTTAGAACAATGTAGAAGATTCTTTATGAAGCTAGATAAGGCAGTATTTATCAGGAAGGAGAAATTGTGGAAAAGAAAAAGATTAAGGGGGGATATGTCCCAAGCTTTTTTTCTTATGTAGTGTACAGATTAAGAAATAGCCGCTTAATCAGCAGTAGCTTCTCCACCAATCCTTGCCCTGGCTTTGAAGCGCGATACATCAACCGGGTCAAAACGTAAGTCTCGTCCAAATCGATAGGCGGGTAGCAAGCGCTTTTTTACATAACGAGAGAGTGTAGATTGGGATATGTTAAGTTGCCTTTTTACTTCGCTGGAGCTAACAAGTTGAGGATTTTCGATTTCAATAGTAGGTTTACAAATAATTTGCGCCCTGGGATTGGGAGCAGGTATGGGCTCCCCGATTTCTTTTTGATATTTGATAAATTCTTTTAAAGAATCAATCGCATGTTGGATTGCTCCTGGAATATCTCCCTCATAATAAAGTGAAAACCCTGGTAAGTCAGGACTAAATCCACCAAATACATTCGGACTGTCAGTTATTTCTATAATAATTGAATAAGAGACTAAGCTCACTATTTTTCTCCTCTATTTTTTATACCAGCATCTTTTAGTATTCTATTTAAGGTTCCTCTGGGAACTTCCTTTGATCCATGGTAATCAATTTTTATAGTGGGGGGACCTGTCTTGCGATAATACCTTGCCGATCCCTTTCCAAATCGGTCAAGCCAGAAACCATGTTTTTCAAGGAGCCTTACCAGTTCATTAAATTTCAATTATTGCAAAATATACCATTTAATTCATAACATGTCAATACTCTCTCACTCGTATTAGAAAACACCTAAATAACAACAAGATGCCCCCTTTTTAATATGCAACACTACAAGTTTACCACTTTCATCTGAATGTTTTTATATAAAAACAATGTTGACAGAAGTAAGGCATTGTAGTAAATTAAGGATTGAAAAAATGAAGGGGCAAATCAGATAAGGTGGTAAGTTCAAGGATTATAGATGACCCTGAACAATACAGAGGATTCTTCATGAAGCTAGATAAGGCAGTATTTATTAGAAAGGAGAGATTATAATCCCAAATTATGCATATAAGTTCTGAAAAGGCAAGTTCTCTATTCGGACAATGAAATTTCTTCATAATTGAGGGGATTTTAAAGCCGATTTCTAGCTTCTCTGACACAAAATTTAGTTTTCATAAAAATAATCTTGCCCTTTTTACCTATTTACCCCAATTTTTAAGCCATTTTACTAAATCTGTGCACACCACTCTCTTCTAAACCTATTATTCCGTTTTTTGCTGCTTTAAGCAGCCAGAGCTAGCTTGTTGAAACCAATTAGCCTGCATTTGGCAAGCTCAAATGCCTTTCGCCAAGCCCAGCTTTTCTCTAACTTTAATCTCCATCTTCTACCTGTATTCACTAAGCGGGAAGGGACTAAAAATAACCTTTGCCTAATGCTTGCACCAAAATTTTTGCACTTTTTCTGTCC
>CAZNJP010000006.1:0-29401 GCA_964573345.1 uncultured Syntrophobacter sp.
CAGGCTGGAATACGCTTAAATAAAGGATAAAATGAAATTTTGAGAGTGAAAAATCAGGACTACAGATTGTGGGGTAATTTGATTCGCAATTTGTTAAGGATCAAATCTTGGTGCTCAAGTACTAACATTGCCTTTTTAGACTTACCTAATGCCAATGTCTTTAATATGCCTAACTTCCTACAAATTTTATAAATGACTATAAGGTGCAGTAGACCTAAAAGACTTCCAAATCTGAAGCTTTAACCCACCCTGTCTTTTTATCGGGACGCTCAATTCTAAACCAAGAATTTTTGGATGAAACTACAGCAACTTTCGTTCCTTCATAAAGCGTGAAATGGGGGGTCGCTGAATCAAACGGTTCAAATTTAGCATCTGTCTTTTTAGTAATTATTATCGCTTCTTTACCTACCACTGAGACCTTATCAAATATCGCCATAAAAAATAAAACAAAAATAATGATTAAAACTGCCAATGTGCCTAGCCTATATTTCTTAATAGAGAAGATATACATAGTCGCTAGGATGAACAATAAAATCCCTGTAAATAGTGCTGCCAAAGAAAAGGCCAATTCATCAATGGTAAACAAAGAAAATATCCTATCAAAAGCAATTCTGTACCATTGCGCTTTAGCCTCAATAATACCGCCTTTTATTAATGACCTTGCATATTCATAGTTTGACTTTAAATCACTATCTCTGGGTATGAGCCGCATTGCTTTTTCATAATTGAGGATTGCCTCACCAAGCTCGCCTTTTTTAAAATAACTGTTTCCTAAATTATAATAAAGGCTACCGCTTTCAAATCCTAAATTTATTGCTTCTTGGTATGCCTTGATTGCCTTATCATATTTTCCTTCGAAATAATAGGTGTTGGCATGATAAAATTTGGCCCTTGCTTGTGAAAGCGTATCTGCCAGACAAGTATCGCAAGTTAACAAAAAAATAATGGTTGCCAATACACAAGAAAACAGCAATAAAACGCTCTTAATACTTTGAAGACCTTTAGCCATTTCTAAGCCTTCTTCCTTTCCAGGAATTCAATAATTTTACACATATCATTAAAGATAGTCTCGCGTTTATGCCTATCGAATTCTAAAGGCGCATACCGGGTCATATCGCAAGCGTTAAAGATATTAGTTAATTTATCCAAAATTTCCCCATCTATATTTTTAGCATCTAATATTTCCTTGACTGCATCAGTAGTTACTCCACCAGCAGGTAGATGAAGCTTATTTGCTAGGTATCCGATTAAGGTTTTATGGACACAATCGAAAAACTCACCACTTTTTTCCTGCCTTAAAAATCTTTGTGCCTCTCTTATTCCTTTTCTGGCTTTTGCAGGTGCCTGCAGGCGTCTTGCGTATCGCTCATCAGTTTTAAGTTTTTCTTGATGTTTGTGAAAAGTTGCAAGGCCACTAAATATAATCAATATGACTAAATAATAAAGCCAAAAACCTACCCTTTGATAAAGATATTGGCCAGTTCGTCTCAGCTTACCTGGCGATTCCTTAATATAAACAATATCTCTGCCCAGAAACTCCTCTTTAGCTGTCTTTGTAACAGCTTGAGGGATCTCCACAATTTTTAATTCGCCACCTTCTGGTTTGGTTACGCTAATCGGAAAAGGCCCTTGTGTAAGTGAACAGTATTTTCCCGTTTGAGGATTAAAGAAGCTAAAGTTAATTTTAGGGATTTCTGTAATGGCTTCGGATTGGGGAATAAGCACCTGTTCAAAAACTTTTGAGGCTTGATTTTGTTTAGCCTGGGGTTCATAAACTTTAAATCCTTCTTTTGAATCCAAAACAGGACTGGACACGGTATCAAAATTCCCTGCCCCACTCACAGTCATCCTTACCGTAATTGGGTCTCCGGCTTTTACTTCTTTAGGTGAAATTTTGACCTCTAATCGGAAATCGCCAATCGCCCCTTTAAAATTAGACGGTTTACCCTCAAGGGGCAATGGTTGGACGTTAACTGTTAAAGGTGGTGATGTAACCTGAAACGGATAGGCTTCATAGCGGCTAAAGAAATCATCAAATATATCCTCATCGAAAAATCCGCCAGAGAAATCATCAAAGGGTGTGTGTCTGTGCCTTTGCTTCTTGCGGACTACAAGATTACAATTAACCTGTGCAGGCCCTAAAGATAATTCACCAGATTTCACCGCAAACATACTGGTATTAAATTCGATAACATCATAAGCAATGCCGCCGATAGTCTGGCGGTACTGTTTTGGTCGCCCAAATTCCTTTATAGAGAAACCTTCGTGTTCAAATTTCGGATATTGAATATCTCTCACACCTAGGCGATTTATATATATTTTAATAGATAAAGGAACAGACTCATTAACATAGGGTTGTAATTTTCCTGCTTCAATTCTAAGAAAAATCCTATCCTTTAATTGTTCTTTTGGGATTGTTTTTTGAGCAACGCCAGGCCCTTGAGTTCCTGGCTTAAGCGGCGATGTGCCGGATACAACTTCAATCGTTAAGGCTTGTGAGGTGAAAGTCTTTCCTTCAAGAACTACCGAAAATGGACCAATCTTAAATTTTCCTGTCTTAAGCGGTATTAATGTATAAACATGAGTTATAGAGGAAGAAACCTGGCCATTAACAATAGATACCCTTGTCGAAGGTCCAAGATACCGCACCTGAAAGCCATCAATCTCACCAATATTCGGTGCAGGTACATTCTGCGTACCATGAAATGATATGTTAAGTTCCAGACTTTCTCCTAAAGAAACAGTCTTACGATCTACAGTTACTTCAAACTGTATATCGGAGGCATAGAGTATAGGGCATAGTACATAGTGTATAGTAAAAAGAAAAAAAACGATAAACGCCATGCGCCATGCGCCATGCGCCATGCTCTTTGCTCTTTGCTCTTTGCACATATTACCAATCCTTCAATACGGGCGGATAATGTCTGCCTCTTGGGTTCCTATTCATATTACCCGGTAACCGATCTTGCTGATTATAACGGTCGAGTATCATCCTTGCTTCCTCTTCAGACATCTCTTTCTGCGCATTTTGTTCCGGTTTATGACTTTCAGCAGGTTTTAAGGCCTCCTCCTTTTGCTCCTCTTTTTTTTCACCTTGCCCAGCCCCTTGCTGTTTTTGCTCCTGCTGTTCCTTTTCGGAAACACCAGTCCACGCCTCTTCCTGTTGTTGTTTTTGCTGATTACCCTGTCGGCCCTTCTCCTGTTGTTGTTTTAAGTTATCTAAAAGAACTTTGAGTTCTTTTTCTACAAATTCATGGTTGTATTTGGCATTGGTGTTATCCTGATTTAATTCTATCGCCCGTTTATAATAATCAAGCGCTTCACGATATAGATTGATAGCTGAAGCTAAATCCGTATTTTTCTTAAGTTTGCCTAAACGATATTTACTATTTCCTATATTATAGGCGGCTTTTTCTTCAATTTCAGGATTATCGCTAAGTAATGCTTTGTTGAAAGCATCAATGGCTTTTTTATAATCTTGCTTCTGATATAACGCCGTCCCTATGTCAAAGTTGACAACATCGGAATCAGGCATATCAACTTTGGCCTCATTGTAATATTTTAAAGCCTCGTCAAACTTACCTTCGTGATACAACCGGTTACCTTGCTTTACGCTCTTATTCGCTGAAACAGCATAACAACGTATAGGGTAAAACATAAAGAGCATGGCGTAAAATAGTATAGCGCAAAGCGCTAAGCGCATAGCGTTAAAACATATTTTTCTATTTTCTCTATCTCTATATTCATACATAAATCTTACCTTATATTATATTTATCTCTCTGTACTTTGCCCTTTGCCCTATGCCTTACGGCGCTCACTTATAAAAAGCTCTCCTAAAAGTAAAAGAAATGCTAGCAACAAGGGAATCTGAAAGCGTTCTTCAAATTGCCTGGCTAATTTACTCCCAAGTTCCCGTTTTTCCATTTTAGAAAGCTTCTCTTCATAAATCAAATCCAGTCCGAACTGAGTAGCTCCAGAACGGACATAACTACCGCCTGTGGTAAGTGCTATCTTTTGTAAGGTAGTTTCATCTAATCTAGTTTTAACCACATTGCCTTGATTGTCTTTTAAAAATGTTTTGTTGCCCTTACTATCTGTAAGAGTAATTAATTCGCCTTCTGGCGTGCCGATGCCAATACAAAATACTTTTACTCCTTCTTCTTTAGCCTTCCTGGCAGCTTTGAAAGGATCACCCCCGGCAGTATTTTCGCCATCCGTGATAAGAATTAAAACTTTATACTTCTTCAATCCGCCTTCGTAACTGTTTAATGCTTCCTGTATAGCTGCTGTTAGCGAGGTACCGCCACGTGGAATTAAATTGACGCTTAAACTATCCACTGAAAGAAGGAATCCACTGTAATCCACAGTTAAAGGACATTGTAAAAACGCCTCCCCCGCAAAAGCAATGAGCCCTACACGATCACCTTTTAAGTGTCGGGTAAAATCTTTTATCGCCAGTTTCGCACGCTCTAATCTATTAGGCTTAACATCTTCAGCAAGCATGCTCTTGGATGTATCTACTGCAATAATAATATCCAAACCCTCACGCTTTACCTCCTGCCAGTGAAATCCCCACTGCGGCCGCAAAAACGAAAGAACGATCAAAAAAACCGCTAAAATTATCAAAATGATTTTAACTCTCTGCTTTTTCTTATCTAACGAAGAGGACAAATTTGTAATAAGGTTCTTTTGCACAAATCGCTCCATTGTGGCTTTTCTTTTTTTTAATGACCAAAAATAAAATATAGCCAACAGCACTACAAGCCATAACAGATATAAAGCGCCTAAATTAGCAAACCGCATAATGTTACTCCATAATGAATACATAGGGCATAGCGCATAGGGCATAGCGTAAAAACTGTAATGCATAGAACCATAACAAAATTTGCTCTTTGCACTTACGGTATCCTTCTTAAAATAGTATTACTTAAACCAACTTCCAGCAATATCAGCGCAAGCGCAATACCTAAAAATCTGCTAAATTGTTCTTTATACTCCAAATATCCTTTCTCTTCCATAGGTGTTTTCTCCATTTTATCAATCTCACTGTAAATTTCCCGTAAAGATTTTGTATCAGTAGCGCGAAAATACTTTGCCCCGGTTTTAGCGGCAATATCCATTAAAGTATCCTCATCAATATCTATCTTTATTGATCGGTAAATCTTATTACCAAAGAAATCTCTTACTGGATAAGGAGCTAAACCTTTAGTACCAGCGCCAATAGTATATACTTTTATTCCTAAAGACCTCGCAATCTCCGCCGCTAAAGAAGGTGAAATATCACCGGCGTTATTTCTTCCATCGGTTAGTAAAATAACTACTTTACTTTTGGCTTTTGTGTCTTTAAGACGATTTAAACTGGAAGCCAGACCCAGGCCTATGGCCGTACCATCTTCAATCATTCCTATCCGGACACGTTCAAGGTTTTGCAGTAACCAACTGTAATCAAGAGTAAGAGGGCTTACGATATAGGCTTGTGCTGCAAATCCTACCAGCCCTATTCGGTCATTTTTCCTGCCCTGAATGAAGCTTTGTACAACATCCTTTACTGCATCCAGACGGTTGACTCTCTTACCTCTCAATGTGAAATCTTCGGCTAGCATACTTGTAGAAACATCTAAAGTTAAAACAATATCAATTCCCTCGGTTTGAATTTTGGATTCCTCAAGCGGAGACTGAGGTCTGGCTAAAGCAACTGCTATCAGGCAAAGAGCTATAATCCGCAGCAAATATATGTTTTTGCTTAAAAGTACTTTTAGGGATGGTCTCACTTGCTTAAGAAGTCTATCTGTAGGAAAAGTGAGGCTTGCCTTAATTTTTCTCTTCCGTAAGTAGTACGCTCCTGCCAGAACCAGGGGAATCAATAACAAAAATAAAGGATTTCGGAAACTCATTGTAATTGCATAGTGCATGGCGCTAAGCGCAAAGCGCTATGCCCTCTGCCCTATGCCCTCTACGCTTTGATCTTTGGTCTGGTCAATTAGTCGTTTTGCTGATTCAAAGCTTAAATTCGCCTCTTTCTCAGCAGGCTCATACTTTGCAAACTTAACCAAGTCGCAATGTGATAGAAAATCACGTAAAAGGCTTTTATGTTCATAGGAAAGCGCTTTATTGTCTTTCACGCTATTCAAAAATTCTTCTGTTGTCATTTCCGGAGCACGTAAATTAAAACGATTTTCTAAATACCGCCTCACAATGTCAGACAATTCGATATAATAAAGCTTAAACTCTCTGCGTTTTAGATATTCCTTTTGCTTAAGCACTTCCAGTGCCTCATAGGCAATTTCATGGGCAGGTCGTGGAGGAATAAAAATACTTTGAGTTTTTTTCTGTTTGAATAAAAAGAAGGCAATACCTGCTGCTAAGACTATTAGCGCAAGAACCACCCACACATACCAGGGAATTTTAATGGGAAAACCAATCGGCCCGGCAATTTCTCGTATATCCCGTTTATCTTCTGCACTCTCCAGGATACTCTCCACTTCTATAGTAATCTCGTCAGTGGAAACTTCCTGATATTCTTCTTGCCCTTTCTTCCTGTATTTAATTGTGGCCTCAGGAATTGAATATTTGCCACTTACATAGGTATCTAGCACATACCACTGACGATAGGTTTTGGTCTTAAACCAACTCTTTTCTGAAGAGCCAAAATCTTTAATTGCAAAGCCTCCTAGATTTTCAGCAAATTCAGGGAACTTTATCTCAATATCCTTGTCTGCTTTAACGGTAAGGGTGTAGGTTATTTTATCGCCAATGGTTACTTTATCCTTATCCACTGAGGCAGAAACCTCCAGAGGCAGCTTATCAGAAGTATCTTGCTCTGAAGCAAAGCTACTAACCGATATCAAAGTCAATATCGTAAGCCCCGTTAGAAAGTTCAAAAAGAACTTCAACTTCTTCCAAACTCCTTTGTAGTTTTTCACTCCCCCTTTTCAAAACAAGTCTTCTTTTAACGGGGTAAAACAAAGAAATAAGTATCTATTTTTTCTGGCTTTCATCATCGCCTGGTTTATAAAAAATTTCTACTTCCTGTTCCTCTAAAGCACCTTTTAACAATGAATCTGTAATGCTGCGTTTTTTTTGCACCCTATATTCATGCTCTACCTGACTTTTCACTTCATCAAAGGTCTTTACCCTTTTTGGTTGTTTATCTTCTATAAAAAATATATAAAATTTATCTTTGATTTTTAAAGGATCAGAATATTCTCCTTTTTCCTTAAGAAATAATCCTTCGATAGCTTCTTTTGCTTCTCCAATACCACTAATATAACTTTGGCTGTAGTTAATCCATCCTTTGACCTCTGTTCCCTTGGCTTCTTTAAGCTCTTTTAACGCTTCCTCTTTCTCTAAATCCTCGTTAAACTCCACATAGCGCAGTTTTATCTTTGCAGGTTCAGTATACTTATCCCTGTTTGCCTTATAATAGTTTTCGATATCCTGCGGGTCTACTTTAAGTTTTTTCTCTATCTCTTTGTCCACGTAATTCTGAACTACTAGCTGTTTCTTTGTATTTTCTAAGGCCTCGCGTATCTCGGCTCTCTTATCTATACCCAGCCTTTTCGCTTTTTCATATAACACTTCAGTAGCCACGTAATTACGGATGAATTCAAGTCTCTGTGACCTTTGTTCCATCTGTTTACGCATCCATTCAGGAACAGCCGCTAATGCCTTATCTATCTCCGCCTGGGTAATATCACGCTTGCCTATACGCGCCACAACTTCTCCGCTCTTTGTCGATGAACTACCTAAAGAAACCCTTTTTGACAACTCATATTGAGCCTGAGAACTCAACCCTAAGTTTTCTAAAGCTTCGACAATTTTCTGGTTCATCTCTTGAGTAAAATCAGCTTCCTTATCCAGCATCTCTGAGCGGTAAAATAAAGCAAGTGCTTTCTCATACTGGTGTGAATCCATATAAATATTGCCAAGGCGATAGCATATCTTCGCAATCTTCTGGTTACTTGCGTTTGAGGTCTCAATATATTTTTCGAAAACCGAAGCTGCTTGGAGTTGTAATCCTTTTGCAAGAAGCGTGTTGGCATAGTCAAGCTCATCCGTAGGGCTCCATACTCCTGTAGCTTGAGTAGGTTTGGCTATCCGTTCGGGTAGTTGTATCACTAAAACTGTTAATGTTCCCAGGATAAATATGATTATTACTGAAAGCACAACATTAATTTTCATCTTCTTGCCCTCCTCTCACGCATTCGAAAGAATGAAAATAAAACTTTGCTATAAGGTATATTGGTACGTATATCAACGCTGTCAACGTTTATGCGCTTAAAACATCTTGAGCGTTCCTCGAATGTTCTTATTGCATTTTCATTGAATCTCTTGCGTATTGCCTGATTTGAACTATCCACTAAAGTTTCATTTCCTGTTTCCGGGTCGCATAATGTAATAATTCCCACATCAGGCAAATCTATTTCCTTAGGGTCTGTGATAGTTATTGCGGTGATGTCATGCCGTTTACTGGTAATACTCAATAATTTCTCAAAACCATCATCATAGAAATCAGAAATAATAAAACTTACTGTCTTACGTCGAGATACCCTGCTTAAATATTCCAATGCTGTGGAAATATTGGTCTTCCTACCTTCGGGTTTAAAATATAATGCCTCCCGTACAATACGCAATCCATGACGCAGACCCTTGCGAGGAGGAACAAACTTCTCTATTCTGTCGGTGAAGGCAATCAGCCCCACCTTGTCATTGTTCTGCATCGCGGCAAAGGTAAGAAGTGAACAAATCTCGGCTGCGAGATTGCGTTTCAACTTATTCACCGTTCCAAAGTAACCTGAAGCGGATAAATCCAAAAGAAACATTACCGTAAGCTCCCTTTCTTCTACAAACTTCTTTATATACGGCTCGCCGGTACGGGCAGTAACATTCCAGTCAATTGAGCGCACATCATCTCCCGGAAAATATTGGCGTACTTCTTCAAACTCCATACCCCGGCCTTTAAACACGCTCTGGTATTGGCCAGCAAAGACGTCAGTGACCAGACGGGAGGTAATTATCTGAATGCGTCTAATCTGTTTAAGGATTTCTTTTGGAATCATATATATCCTTAACCTCTTACCTTACGTCTTTAGGGAACTTCTATCTCATCAAATATTTTCTTTACGATGTCTTCGGAAGTCTTCTCTTCTGCCTCAGCTTCGTAACTGACAATAACCCTATGCCTTAATACATCAGGTCCGATAGACTTAACATCTTGCGGAGTAACATAACCTCTGCCTTGAATGAAAGCATAGGCTTTAGAGGCAAGAGTCAGATAGATACTGGCACGGGGAGAGGCACCATACTGGATAAGATTACCTAAATCTTCTAATTTATATTTAGACGGCTCCCTGGTGGCAAAAACAATATCAATAATGTATTGCTCAATCTTCTCGTCCATATATACTTCATTTACAACCTTGCGTGCCCGCAGAATATCATCAGGCTTAATAACAGAATTGATTTTTATCTCTTTATCTGTAAAACTCATCTCTTTTAAGATTTTGTGCTCTTCTTCTTTATTGGGATAGGTTATATTAATTTTTAGCATAAACCGGTCAATTTGCGCCTCAGGCAAAGGATACGTTCCCTCCTGTTCAATAGGGTTCTGGGTTGCCATAACCAGAAATGGCTCATCCAATTTAAACGTGTTTTCGCCAATAGTAACCTGACGTTCCTGCATTGCTTCCAAAAGTGCACTCTGCACTTTTGCCGGCGCACGGTTTATCTCATCAGCAAGAATGATATTGGTAAATATGGGGCCTTTTTTAGTGGTGAATGTCCCTTCTTTGGGGTTGTAAACCAGAGTACCAATAAGGTCTGCTGGGAGCAAATCTGGCGTGAATTGAATCCTTTGAAATTTGGTATTTATTGCCTGCGAGAGTGTTTTTATTGATAAGGTCTTAGCTAAGCCCGGAACTCCCTCTACAAGTATATGGCCATTGGCAAGCAAACCAATCAAGAGCCGGTCAACTAAATACCTCTGTCCGACAATTACTTTTCTTATTTCTGAAACCAAGCTACTTACAAACGCACTTTCCTGTTTTACCTTTTCATTGATTGCAGTTATTCCTCTCGCCATTTCTCGATCCCTCCTTTTTTTAATTGTCTTTTTGTCTTCGTGTTCAAAATTAAAATTTTATTAAACTGTTAACTTTAACATTCAAAGCATCAGCAATTTTAGTCAGAGTTCCAATTGTAGGATTAAGGTTCACTCCTGACTCTATATTTAAGTATTAAGTAATAAACCAGCAAGTTTTGAGGCAATCGTATATTGACTTAAATTCTGCCATGCCCCACGGCACGCAGCGGGATCAAGCGCCCGCAGGAATAGCCGGAGGGAGCTTTCGATTGAGGAAAACATGGCATGGACAAAACCAACTTTAACGGTGATGGACTTCGTCAGGACCTATCAACATCTGCGGCTACCTTCCAAGGCTTGTTGCATAACGGTTTCGCTGTATGCGAAGTTGTGCCGAAGGCACAATTTGGGTGAGCGTAGCGAACCGCATACACCGTGTTAGGCGATGCAGCGAGTTTAGCCCAAAGACAGAAAAGATTTACCTTGGTCAGGTAAGGAGTTTTGCACTTTACTTTATAACCAATGTTCCATCCATAATACAATCAAAAGTATTGATTTTAAAGGAGATTTTAAGAAACAGTACTGACTACTTAATTTTTCCTTGTAAATTGTTCAGTTATGATAATCATAGTTTTATGGAAAGTCAATAAAAAAATGTTATTTACATGACTACGTATATGGCTGGCAAAATTGATATTTCCCTTATTTTTCAAGCCCTTTGGCAAAATGAACGGTGGAACATCCGTCAAAAAATAGATTTTCGCCAAAATGAGGCAGGAATAGCAAAACCAGATCAGGTTACTCAATACTAAGGTTCTTGTAGTAATCATATGGATAGTGAACCAATGGAGCAGGGTCATGGATTGTATCTACAAATGTTGCAAGACCATCTTTTTGATACAATGTTTTTTGATACATATAACTGATTAACTGGCTAACTGTTTTCTAAACATAGCTGTGCACCATTCAATTTTATTATAATTTTTTATAAGTCTTAGTCCATTTTTAAGGAATAATGGAATTATTACTTTATCATTAGGGACAGTCATACCAGAAATAATCAGCCAACCTTTGTTATTTAACAATTCACCTAATTTATTGTATATTTTTTTGAGTAATGTTTCATCCAAATTTGCCAAGATGAGATCAAATTTACCTTCTACTTCAGTTATACACAAAGATTGCACCTCTATATTTGCTAAATGATTTAAAGTTACATTGTGTTTTGCAGTGCTTACAGCATCATGGCTAATATCTATAGCTAGTACCTTTCCTGTCCCAAGGCGGGCTGCAGCAATAGCCAAGATGCCTGTCCCTGTACCAGCATCTAAGACATATTCTGGAAGTTGTGTAAAATCTTTATAAAGTTCATATAGCAATTTTAGACAATAGATAGTGGTTGGATGATTTCCTGCACCAAAGGCAGGGCCAGATTTTAGGATAATGGGGATGCCAGGTAGATCAAAATGAGATGGCATAATGATAAAAGGAAGTTTATCTTCATGGTTTTGTTTTATTAAATGTTGCCTTTTTAGTCTAAATAAATATTTTTCTAATCTTTTTAAAAACCTATCTGAATGCTTGATATAAACATTTAATAAATTTAATAAAATAAAATCATCTTCTATAAAAATCATATTCAGTGGGTCAGCTTTTGAATAAATAACGCTGTTAACTCATAGCTGATAGGTCATGGCAAGAAAACTTTTTACTATGAGCCATGAAGCATAGCTGCACACCATTTATTATCTTTATAACTCTTTATAAGTTTTAATCTATTTTTAAGGAATGAAGAGATTATTATTTCATTATTTGGGGTAGATATGCCAGAAATAATCAACCAGCCTCCGCTATTTAGCAATTCACTTAGTTTATCAGATATTCTCTTGAGCAATGGGCCATATAGATTTGCCAAAATGAGGTCAAATTTACCCTTTAGTTCAGTTATACAACAAGAGAGTACCTCTATATTTGCTAAATGATTTAAAGTTACATTGCGCTCTGCAATGCTTACAGCATCATGGCTAACATCTATAGCCAGGACCTTTTCTGCCCCAAGCCGGGCTGTAGCAATGGCCAAGATGCCTGTTCCTGTACCAGCATCTAAGACATATTCTGGAAGTTGTGTAAAATCTTTATAAAGTTCATATAGCAATTTTAGACAATAGATAGTAGTTGGATGAGATCCTGTGCCAAAGGCAGTAGCAGGCTCTAGGACAATAGGAATGCCAGGTAGATCAAAATGAGATGGCATAATGGTAAAATGAGAAGATTTGTATTCTTTACAGTTAGGTAAAGTACGTATTTGTTTAATTAAATACTTTCTCTTTAGTATAAAAGGGGGCTTTTCTAGTCTTTTTAAAAACTTATCTGAATGATTAATATAGGCATTTAAAATAAAATCGTCACCCTCCTTATCTACTGCTATTCCCCTTACCTGTTGCCATAAAAAATGGTAAGTGACTTCTAATAGCGAAGGCGGTATCTTTATAACTATTTCTAACCACTTATCCATTTGTTAGTGTGTCAGTTAATCAGTGGGTCACTGAGTCAGTGGCCACATAAAATAACTGGCTAACTGAATTTTAGGTTCCCATTTCCCAGGATGTAAGGTATTTCTCCTGTTCAGGGGTCAAAGAGTCAATCTTTACCCCCAGGGCATTAAGCTTCATGCGGGCAATCTCTTTATCTATGAACTCCGGGACCGAATAGACCCTCTTTTCTAATGAGGCATGATTTTTAGCAATATATTCGGCACACAATGCTTGGTTGGCAAAACTCATGTCCATAACGCTGGATGGATGCCCTTCGGCTGCCGCCAGATTTACCAAGCGTCCCTCAGCGAGGATATTAATACGTCTGCCATTGGTTAAGGTGTATTCTTCTACATAGTCACGTATATGTCTGGTTTCCTTGGTAATCTCCTTCAGGCCATTGAGACCTAACTCTACATTAAAGTGCCCTGAATTGGCCACGATTGCCCCATCCTTCATCTGGAGAAAGTGTTCTTTCCTTATAACATTTATATCTCCAGTCAAGGTGCAAAAAATATCACCGATAGTCGCTGCTTCCTTGAGTGGGAGCACTTGATACCCATCCATTACCGCCTCTAAGGCCCTTAAGGGATTAACCTCTGTAATGATAACACAGGCACCCATCCCCCTGGCCCTCATGGCCACACCCTTTCCGCACCATCCGTAGCCACACACCACAAACACGGAGCCAGCAATTAGTCTATTGGTAGCCCTTATGATGCCATCTATAGTGCTCTGGCCAGTGCCATATCGGTTATCAAATAGATATTTGGTATGGGCATCGTTAACGGCAATGATGGGATAGCCTAAAACACCGTCTTTTGCCATGCTTCTAAGTCTTATAACACCAGTAGTGGTTTCTTCTGTGCCAGCATAGACATCCCCGATTAATTCCTTCCGTTCAGAATGGATGGTGGAGACCAAATCTGCTCCATCGTCCATGGTAATCATGGGTTTTATATCTAAGGTGCTATGAATGTGGTTGTAGTAGGTTTCTCTATCCTCACCTTTAATAGCAAATACCGGAATTTCACTATGATACACCAGAGAGGCAGCTACATCGTCCTGGGTACTCAAGGGATTTGAGGCACATACCGCAATTTCAGCCCCTCCAGCCTTAAGTGTGTTTAAAAGGCAGGCCGTCTCTGTAGTTACATGAAGGCAGGCCCCTACCCTTACCCCTTCCAAAGGGTGTTCTTTTGTAAATCTTTCCTGGATGATAGTAAGAACAGGCATGGATTGGCTGGCCCATTCTATACGCAACTTCCCTTTATCGGCCAGACCTATGTCCTTTATACTATATTTCATACTATCCCTCTTTTAAGTAGTTTGGATTCATCAATCCCTGCTGCCTCCCTCAGCAAATCTACCTTATCCAGTTTTTCCCAGGTAAATTCAGGCTCCGGTCTGCCAAAATGGCCATATGCAGCGGTCTTCTTATATATAGGCCTTCTCATATTCAGGTATTCGATGATTGGTCCAGGTCGAAAATCAAAGTTTTCCCTTATAATTCGATTTAATCTTTCTATGGGAATAATCTCTCTACCGTGAGTATGCACGGCAACAGAAAGGGGTTCAGCCACCCCGATAGTATAGGCTACATGGACCTCACATTTCTTGGCCAATCCGGCTGCCACTATATTTTTGGCAGCATAACGAGCCAGGTAAGAAGAACCCCTATCCACCTTGCTTGGGTCCTTCCCGGAAAATGCCCCTCCACCGTGATGTCCTCGACCTCCATAGGTATCCACGATGATCTTTCTTCCGGTCATTCCACAGTCTGCAAGGGGGCCACCAACTACAAACCTGCCAGTGGTATTCACAAAATATTTGGTTTCTTTATCTATGAGTTCAGGGGATATCACCTTCTTTATAACCTCTTCAATGATGCCCTCCTTAAGAGTATGGTATTTGACATCGGGCGTGTGCTGGGCAGCAATCACTATGGCCTGGATTCTCTTAGGTTTATTACCATCATACTCTACAGTAACCTGGGTCTTTCCGTCTGGTCTAAGGAAATCCAGAATGCCCTGCTTTCTTACATCTGCCAATCTCTTTGCCAGCTTATGGGCATACCATATGGGCATGGGCATAAAGTCTTCTGTCTCGTCGCAGGCATATCCAAACATAAGCCCCTGGTCTCCAGCCCCCTGCTCGGTAATTTCCTTATCGTTAATCCCTATGGCTATATCAGGTGATTGTTTATCAATGCTGGTCAGGATTCCACAAGTTCTCCAGTCAAAACCCATATCAGAACTGTCATAACCAATTTCCTTTATGGTTTCTCTCACAATGCTAGGTATGTCGCAGTAGGCGGTGGTAGTAATTTCTCCTGCTACCACGACCAACCCTGTGGTGCACATGGTCTCGCACGCCACCCTGGCATATTTGTCCTGTCTCAAGATGTCATCCAGGATGGCATCTGAGATCTGGTCAGCCATTTTGTCTGGATGCCCCTCGGTTACAGATTCAGAAGTAAAAAGAAATTCTCTAGACATTTTTTACCCCTTTAAAAAAAATTTACTAATATAAACTTAATACTAATAAGGATGTCAAGGGGTAGAGTTGGATGGCTAGTTGAGTTTCTTGAGTTTAAACCCAATAAACCGTTTAACCAGTGGATTCCGCACTTTTTTCCTCAGGTTTTTCTTCAGCCTCTTCTTTACGGACCCTCTTTTCCAATTTAGCCAACAGATCGGCTGTTCTCTCTCGCACAGTGCCTATTGACTCAACCTGCTTCCTTAAATCAGGTATGCCCCCAGCCCTCAGGTATGCCAAAACAGCAATAACCAAGGCAACAACAGCAATCATAAAGTTTAATAGAGTCATGGATTCCACCTCCTTTCAGATATATCTCTTGGTTTTTATATCGCCTATGCCAAATGCGCAACATACTATCATAATCTATCATATCATAATGCGGCTACAATTTCAACTATTTGGCATTAAGCTCAGCCCTCCAGTTCTTTTTAAATAGAAGATAGCTAATTTTTCATATAGATTTTTAACTTTCATATTCTTTCAGTATTATGAATGCTATTTCCAGAATTGGCTTCTTTATGATAAAGAATGTCTTTCAAGGTAATATCTTTCAAGGTATGTTTCACATTTTCTATAATTTCTTTAATAGAGCTATCTTGGACAATATCCGGGATAAAAAGTTGAAAAAAAGCAGAGAGTTCTATCCTTTCAGGAGGCAAGGTGGGTAAATAGCCATTATTTGTAGATATTATAATATTTTCTTTTTCAAGGAAAAAAAGTATCTTTCTAATCAACCCCCTTTTTATTCTTATTTCCCTGGTTAAGGTCTTGTCAGAGGTAGACTTTTTTCCCTCTATAAATTTTTTTGAAATAATAGTAAGGACTGAAAGGGAAATAGCGAAATTGGGTAGATACCCTTTTTCTAAAACCCCATTTTCTCCAAATTGAACATAATATGCTACCTCGGCCCCAAAAAGGGTTATAACCCACAAAAGATAAATCCAGAATAGAAATATAGGAAGAATAACAAGCGGGCCATATAAAACAGTGAAGGCCTTAAATGAAATGGCATTTTTGATATAAAACTCAAAACCATGTTTTACTATTCCACAAAGAAAAGACGATATAGCACCGCCCGAAAAGGCTGATTTTAAATCAATCTTTCCCATGGGGATAATAAAATAAAAGAGGGAAAAGGCAAGGAGTGAAATAAAAAAGGGGAATAAAGATAAAAAAATTTTTGAGAAAATTCCAATATAAGGCATAGAAACAATCTTGGTACTAAGATAAAAAGAGGTGCCAAGGAGAAAAGGCCCCCAGAAAAGCAGATTTGTAAATACAAAAATTTTATTTAGCCTTGTCCTTTCCTTAAAAGAATGCCAAATCTCATTAAGTGCACCTTCAGATGCTTCAAAGAGGGCATAAGAAATAAAAATAAGACCCAAAATCCCCCCTATACCAAGGGCCTTAGATTGAGAGGAAAAGCTATTTATGTAATCTATTACAACATTTGCCGATGATGGTACAAGAAATTTTAAAAGATAGTCCATAATTTTTTCTTTCATAACCAGAATTTTTGTAAAGGAAAAGAGAAACGAAAAGCTCAATATTATCAAAGGAACAAGGGCAAGGAGAGTGACATATGAAAGGAAACCGGCCCATCTAAAACAACTGTCATCATTAAATTTTTTTCCAATGCACTTAGTAGCTTTAAAGAATTTTTTAAATAGGTGTTTCATAAAATTAATGTATGAAAGGCGACATTAGTCTTTTTCAGGGGTGATAATGCCGCCAGAGATAAGCAATTTAAAAGCATCTTCAACAGCCATTTCTAAATAGATTAGGTCTTCTTCTGGCACTAATAAATAAAAACCAGAGGTAGGATTAGGGGTTGTAGGGATAAATACATTTATTACCTTCTTATGGGTTTTGTTCTGGATTTCTCCTTTTGTAATCCCTGTGGTAAAACCTAAGACATATAACCCCTTTCTAGGATATTCTACTAAAACCACGCGCTTAAGGTTTGTGTCTGTTTTTAAAAAAATAGTCTCTGCTAACTGCTTAGTAGCTATATAGATGCTCCGTATAAATGGAATCCTTCCTATCAATTGTTCCCATATATCTACCAGTTTATGACCAATATAGTTTCTAGCAACAAGACCTATAAAAAAGACCATAAAAACCAATAAAATAAAGCCCAGACCAGGTACATGGAAAGGGAGATAGGTCTGAGGATTGTACTTGGTAGGTAGGTAATCTATGAAGCGATCAACCAATTTAAATAAGAAAAATACAACATAAATAGTTAAAGAAATAGGAAGTAAAACAAGGAGTCCTGCTAAGAAATTGCGTTTTAGGGTATTCTTAACCTTTCCCAAAGCTTACTCTTTCAATAACATTGTCTTTATCTACTAAGATAATGATAGGCTTATAATTTTCAATAGCCTCTTCTTCCATTAATGTGTAGGCGGCAATAATAATGGAGTCCCCTACCTGCCCTTTTCTTGCCGCAGCCCCATTGAGACAAATTTCACCTGGTTTTCCTGACAGAGTATAAGTGGAAAACCTCTCTCCATTGGAGATATTATAGACATGAACCATTTCATATGGCACAATCTTGGCAGTTTTCATAAGTTCCCTATCTATGGTAATACTTCCCTCATAGTCCAAGTCATTTCTTGTAATATGGGCTCGATGTATCTTTGACTTCAACATAAAGTGTAACATCAGCAAACCTCTAAAATAGTATTGTCAATAAGGCGGGCCCTCCCGACATTTACTGCTAAGGCCAGCAGCGCCTTATCTTTTAAATAATCCAAATCTTTTAGTGTCTCAGGGTTACAAATCTTTACATAATCAATTTGGGTATAGGGCCTACTTTTGATGTAACTGACAATTTTTTCGATAATTGCCTTAGCATCTCTTTGCCCATTCTTTACCAATTTTTCAGCCAACTTTAGGCTCTTATATAGACAAAGTGCAGATTTTCTTTGTTCTATTGTAAGGTATGTATTGCGTGAACTCATAGCCAATCCATCAGGCTCTCTTATAGTGGGGCAACCAATAATATCAATATCATAGTTTAAGTCATTAACCATGCATTTAATCACAACATACTGTTGATAATCCTTAAGCCCAAATAATGCAATATCAGGTTTTATGATATTAAAGAGCTTAGCAACTATAGTAGTTACGCCCCTAAAGTGTCCAGAGCGAGAGATGCCACATAGGTGCTGGGTTACTTGTGTTACCTCCAAATAGCTTTGGTAATTTGGTGGATATACCTCTTCTGCTTCTGGGATAAAGACTACATCTACCCCTGCACTTTGGGCAAGAGGCAGGTCCCTTTTTAAATCTCTTGGATAATTTTTAAAATCTTCCTGTGGTCCAAATTGGATAGGATTTACAAAGATACTAATAATTAAAACATCGGCCAGGTTTTTCCCTCTTTGCATAAGGCTCAGGTGCCCTTTATGAAAATATCCCATGGTAGGTACAAACGCAATTTTTTTACCTTCTTTTTTAAAACTATTAGATAATGCTTGCATTTCCTTTATTCTTTGAACAATCTCCATAAACAGAAAATCCTGGATCGGAGACCAGAAAGCCTTTCTTCTCGGTCCTTTTAGGACCCAAGTAATATCAAAGATAGCATAACCAATGGTTATGTCAATAACGTGATTTTTGGATGAATTCCAAAAAAGAAATAAAAAGCCCCTTTAAGGGGCCTTTTAAATATGTTTATTTAAATATGTTTATTCTACCTTGATCTTGATTTCCTTCTTTTTGGCTTCTTCGGACTTGGGCAGGACTATCTTTAGCACACCATCTTTATAAGAGGCCTTGATTTTATCCTCTTGTATCTTCACAGGCAGTCTAACACTCCTTGCAAAAGCTCCATACCTACGTTCCACTAAGTGATAATTTTCCTCTTTTTCCTCTTTTTCTTGTTTTCTTTCTCCCTTAACTGTAAGTATGTCTCCACTGAGGTCAATCGAAATGTCCTTATGGTCAATTCCTGGCAATTCAGCCTTGACAACCAAGTTGTTCTTGGTCTCTGTAAGGTCTAAGGCTGGTGACCACCTTTCTTCAAAAGGCTCTAATGCCCTTTCACCAAAGAAGCCCTCCCATAATTTATCCATTTCGCGACGTAATCCCTCTAATTCTTTTCTTGCTCTCCATGGTATAACTTCAAACATAATTATCACCTCCTTTTAAGCACTATTTCTATAAAATAGATAATCACTATTTGTCTATAGTCAAGTAAATATTGAAAAAAATACCTAAGTATTTTAATATTTTCGTCAATGCTTACAGTCAAAGAGGTTTCTAATAGGAAAGAATGGCGCCATTTTTTGATATTCCCTTGGCAAGTTTATCAAAAATATCCTTATTGGATACCGCCTTTACTCTCTGAGGTAAGTTTTTGCTTAGACGAAAAGAAAAATCCTTTTTATCAACATGCCCAGCGTAAATTATTCTTGGCGTATGACAATCAAAAAGAGGTAGTAGGTCGGATTGTAGGCATTATAGATGAAAACAATAATCAATATCATCATGAAAAAGTAGGTTTTTTTGGTTTTTTTGAATGTTTACCAAGGTTTGAAATAGCCCAAGCATTATTGGATGCGGTAAAGGAGTGGCTAAGGTCTTCAGGCATGAATGTAATGCGTGGTCCTGTTAATCCATCTATGAATGAAACATGCGCCTTTTTGGTTTCTGGTTTTAATGACTCCCCATATTTTATGATGACTTATAATCCCCCATATTATCCCAGCTTTGTGGAAAAGTATGGCCTTAAAAAGAAAAAAGACTTATATGCCTATGAAATCGGACTGCCTTTATCGCTTATGCCCAAACTCACCGCTTTGGCCAAAAAGCTAGGGAAAAGGTACCCTCATATCAAAGTACGGCCTATAAATGTAAAACATTGGAAGGAAGAATTAGGAAAAATACAAGAAGTTTATAATAGTGCCTGGGCAGAGAATTGGGGCTTTGTACCCATGACTAAAGCAGAAATAAATACTATGGCAAAAAGATTAAGACCTTTGCTCGTACCTGAACTAATTCTTTTGGCAGAAGTAGGAAATGAGCCTGTGGGCTTTGCCATGTTTTTTCCTGATTATCACCAAATATTGCACCATTTTAAAGGAAGCTTTCGCCCTTGGGGGTGGCTTAAAATTTTGTGGCTCCGCCGATACATAAACCGAGTAAGGGCTATAACCATGGGGATTAAAAAAGAGTATCGTAATTCAGGTATTTTTCCACTTTTCTCCTATTATGAAGGAAGGGCTTTAGAAAAAACCCCTTATCGTCGTTTAGAATTTTCTTGGATCCTGGAAGATAATTTGTCAGCTACAAGGGTAATAGAACTTACTGGTGCTAAGGTGAGCAAAACGTATCGTATTTATGAACAACCTATATAAAGTATGAAAATCATTGACTCGTTGAATGGTCAAATCGTATAATCGTTGACCGATTAACTCGTTGTGGTGTATACAACGAGTTAACTATTTAACGAATTGACTTTGGGCTTTTACATGAAGGCATTAGTAACTGGAGGAGTTGGATTCATAGGGTCAAATTTGGTATTAGCCCTAGAGAATATGGGATGGGAAGTGGTGGTTTTAGATGATTTTTCCTGCGGTCACTTTAAAAATCTATTAGGATTTCATGGAGGTCTAATTGCTAAAAGCATATTGAATGTAGATCTTTCTTATTTTGATGACTTTGATGTCATCTTTTATCAAGCAGCCATTACAGATACCACATTGATGGATCAAAAAAGGATGATGGAAGTCAATGTAGAGGGATTTCGACGTCTTTTAACATTTGCAGTAAAAAGGCAGATTCCTTTTATTTATGCCTCCTCTGCAGGCACTTATGGCCTATCCCCTGCACCCCAAAAAGAGGAAGAAGCAGGCAAACCTATTAATATCTATGGATTTTCTAAATGGATAGGCGATTGTTTGGCAAAAAGGTATATGAGTAAATGTAAATCCTTGATAATAGGATTAAGGTATTTTAATGTATTTGGGCCACGTGAGGGGCATAAGGGTAAGATGGCCTCTATGGTATGGCAATTAGCACAGCAAATGTTAAGCAACAAAAGGCCCAGAATTTTTAAGTGGGGAGGACAAAAAAGGGATCAAGTCTATATAAAAGACGTAGTGAGGGCAAACCTATTGGCACTAGAGGCCAAAGAAAGTGGTATTGTCAATATTGGCACAGGACGTGCTGTTAGTTTTAATTATATTATTAAGATCCTGAATCAAGTATTGGGTACAGATTATATCCCAGATTATTTTGACAACCCATACACAAAATTTTATCAAGAATACACAGAGGCGGATTTGACCTTGGCCAAAAAGCTCATTGGCTATAAACCAGAATGGTCATTTGAAGAAGCAGTAAAGGACTATGTGAATTGGATCAAGGATAATGAAAAAGAATCTCATTAGTCTGTTAATTTTAATAATCATTTTAGGCTGTGGTTATCATTTCAAAGGGGGAGGTTACCTCAAATCATCAGATATTAGCAATATCTATATAAAGCTTTTTGAAAATAATACCGAGGTGCGTGGATTAGAAAATACACTTACTAATGCCCTTGTTTATGAATATAATGTAGATAAAGAAACCTCTGTCACAGGGGAAAAAGAGGCACAGGCCATTTTAGCAGGAGAAATCATCTCTTATGAGGTATACACAGTGGCCTATGGGAGAGGAGATTACACCGCTGCCGGGCGGATTGTATTAAAGATTCGGGCAAAATTGAAAAGGAAAGGGGCTGATGTTGTCTGGAAAAATGAATTGACTGACCAGGAAGAGTATATGGTAAGTAACGATTTGACTCAGACAGAAAAATATAGGAATGAAGCCTTAAGGCGTATTATACAACGGATGGCTGAAAGAATTCATGATCAGATATCATTAGGTTTTTAAAGCTATTATCTCTCAGTTTTATAAGCAAAGCCAAAGCTTTGCCCTATATGTCTGACAAAGATTAAGCCTGAATAATTACCCACAATTTATTGAACAATTACATAGATTGCTACTACCCTAAGTGTATGCTAATATAAAATTGGAGAGGTTTAGTGCAGATCTTACTAAATAAGCGCATTTTATTAGGTGTCACAGGAAGCATTTCTGCTTATAAGATGTTTGATTTGGTGCGAAGGCTAAAAACTGAGGGGGCTGAAACTAGGGTAATCTTGACAAAAGGGGCACAGACCTTTGTTACTCCTCTACCTTTTGAGGTATTTACAAAACATCATGTCTATACTGATATTTTTAGATTTTCACCTGATTATCCCATTATCCATATAGATTTGGCAAAATGGGCAGATATACTTGTTATCTCTCCTGCCACAGCCCATGTTTTGGCAAAACTTTCTCAGGGTATTGCAGATGATTTATTGACCAATATAGTTTTGGTATTTGATAAGCCAATCCTCCTCTGCCCATCTATGAGTGAAAGCATGTATGAAAAAAAAATAGTGCAGGAAAATATAAAAAGGCTTAAACAACAAGGTTTTTATGTGATGGCACCTACAACAGGAAGGCTTGCCTCTTACATGGTAGGCACTGGACGTCTACCTGAGGTAGATGATATAATAGAAATGATAAGATCATTTTTTATGCCAAAGGGCTTAAGTGGCTACAAGATACTTGTTACTGCAGGGCCAACAAAGGAGCCGATAGACCCAATAAGATTTTTAAGCAACTATTCATCTGGAAGAATGGGCTTTGCTTTGGCAAAGATTGCACAATTTTGCGGTGCAGAGGTGACTTTGATTTCAGGCCCAACAAACCTGAGGCCCCCTTATGGTGTCGATTTTATTTCCGTAGAGACAGCAAAAGAAATGAAAGAAACAGTTATGGATCAATTTGAGAAAGTAGATGCAGTGATTATGGCAGCCGCTGTAGCAGATTTTATGCCTGTATACAGTGAAAAGAAGATCAAAAAGCAAAAAGGGCTAACACTCCATTTAGAAGAGGCCCCTGATATTTTAAGAGAACTGGGGAAGATGAAAAAAAGACAGATTTTAGTAGGGTTTTCTGCTGAAACAGGGAATGTCTTTTTAGAGGCCACCCGTAAGCTTAAAGAAAAATGCTTAGATTTGATTGTGGCTAATGACGTTACCTTACCTGGTGTTGGGTTTTCTGTTCCTACAAACAAGGTTACTCTGATTAATAAAAATGGTGTACGCGAAGAATGGGCACTAATGAGTAAAGAGAAGGTAGCTATGAGATTATGCGATAGAATAGGAGAATTGTTAAGGCACAGGAATGCAAATACTTAAGGAAACACTGGAACAGCTTTTAATTTATTTAAAGTGGCAAAAGGCAATGGGCTTAAAAGAGATTTATCTTTCAGAAGATATGAGAAGGATGTTAAGTGCATTAAATGAAAAGGAGAGGTTTCTAGAAAAGATTAAAGAAGAATTAAAAGACTGCAATCGGTGTAAGCTATATAAAGAAAGAAACCACATTGTCTTTGGGGAAGGTAGTGCAAATGCTAGATTGATGTTAATAGGTGAAGCCCCTGGTCATGATGAGGACTTACAAGGGAGGCCATTTGTAGGTGCAGCTGGCCATATTTTAGATAATATGTTAAATGCTATAAAGCTAAATCGAAAGGATATTTATATCACCAATATTGTAAAATGCCGTCCTCCTTCCAATCGTAATCCAGAAAGGGATGAAATTGAAATATGTAAACCATTTCTTTTGAAACAAATTGGTATAATTAAACCAAAAATTATTTGCACATTAGGTAGTGTTGCTACTCAAACCATCCTTGAAACAAAAACCCCTATCACCAAGCTCCGTGGGCATATTTATGATTTCTCTGGTATTAAATTGATCCCAACCTTTCACCCTGCTTACCTTTTGCGCAATCCATATCAAAAAAGAGGGGCATGGGAAGACCTAAAATTGATAGAAAAATTATACAAGGAGCCTTTTTGATTTGGGAAAAATTATTATTTATCTCTTTGCATTTTTTCTACTTTTGTCTAGTTCTGTCCTAGCCACTATCGTTTATCATATAGAGGTTGATGGTGAGGTAATTTCCCCACCAGTTGCGGAGTTTCTGACGGATGCTATTTATCAAGCTGAAACAGAAGGAGGAAATTGCCTGATTATCCAACTAGATACCCCTGGGGGATTGGACACATCCATGCGCCAGATTGCTAAGGCCATTTTGAATAGCACTGTACCTGTAATAGTCTATGTAGCCCCAAGTGGGGCAAGGGCAGCCTCGGCCGGGGCAATAATCACACTCTCAGCCCATATAGCTACTATGGCCCCTGGTACAAATATTGGTGCTGCCCACCCGGTGAATCTGGGCGGTGGTAAGGCCTCAGAGGAAATGGCCGAAAAGATAGTAAATGATATGGTGGCTTATGTAAAAAGTATTGCCAAAAAGAGGAACCGTAACGCAGTTTTGGCAGAGGAGATGGTGCGAAAAAGCACTTCTCTAACAGCAGAAGAGGCAGTAAAAAAGAAGGTAATAGATTTTATGGCAGGTTCTTTCACTGAACTTTTGCAAAAATTGGATAAAAAAAGGGTAAAAACTACCCTTGGTGAAATCACCTTAAATACCAAAGAGGCTCAAATAGAATATATTAAAGGTGGATTGCGTTATAATATTTTGCGTGTTTTAGGCAATCCAAATATTGCTTATGTACTTATGATGATTGGCTTAGCAGGGCTCTATTTTGAACTGTCACACCCAGGGGCCATTTTGCCAGGAGTAGTTGGGGCAATTTGTTTAGTTCTGGCATTTTTTGCCTTTCAGACACTCCCAGTAGATTATGCAGGTATTCTGTTAATCATATTGGGAATCATATTTTTTATCTTAGAACTTAAGATTGCCAGTTATGGTCTTTTAACCGTTGCTGCCATTTTTTGTTATGCCTTAGGTTCTGTTATGCTCTTTCATGGCGCCCCTAAATATTTACAAGTCTCATTCAAGGTGCTAATCCCTACTTTGGTGTTTATTTCTCTTTCTTTTATGGGTATTTTGGCACTGGTAGTGAAGGCACAACGTGCTAGGATTATAATGGGGAAAGAGGCACTAATAGATGAGATAGGGGAGGTGATAGAGCCCATTCCTGAAGGAGGTGTGGGAAAGGTTTTTATTCATGGAGAATACTGGAATGCAGAGAGTGATGAATCTATTTCTCAAGGGCAGAAGGTAATAGTGATAAGTATAGAAAGGCTAAAATTAAAAGTAAAAAAATTTAATAAATTAGGGAGGTAAGGTATGTATGCTTTAGCCACTATTTTAATCATCATTATTTTATTTTTGGCCAGTGCCATTAGGATACTGAATGAGTATGAAAGGGGTGTAATCTTTCGTTTAGGAAGGGTAATTGGATCAAAAGGGCCTGGTTTAATTATCTTAATCCCTGTGGTTGATAGGATGGTAAAGGTAAGCTTGCGTTTGGTGGCATTGGATGTTCCTCCTCAGGATGTGATTACCAGAGACAATGTCTCTGTGAAGGTAAATGCAGTACTTTATTTTCGGGTAATGGACCCAACAAACGCCACAATCGAGGTAGAAAATTATCTCTATGCCACATCTCAATTGGCGCAAACCACCTTGCGCAGTATCTGTGGAGAAGCAGAACTAGATGAGCTTTTAGCAGAGCGGGAAAAGATAAATACAAAATTGCAAGAGATATTGGATAAGCAAACCGATCCCTGGGGGATAAAGGTTACTAATGTAGAGATCAAACACATTGATTTACCTCAAGAGATGCAAAGGGCTATAGCCAGACAGGCAGAGGCTGAGAGGGAAAGGCGTGCCAAGGTTATTCACGCAGAAGGCGAATATCAAGCTGCTAGCAAACTGACAGAGGCGGCTGGTATCATTAGTAAATATCCTGCGGCATTACAACTAAGGTATCTTCAAACATTGAGCGAGATTTCTTCTGAAAACAACTCAGTTACCATTTTCCCGATCCCTATTGATTTAATAACACCATTTATAGAGGTCTTTAAGAAGAAATAGCATTAAAACTGATTAAGCACGAGATTAGTTGATTCTTAAATCGAAAATTGGTTAAATCATTAAATTTAAGAGGAAATACTCAACGATAAATGGTTTTACTATTTGACAAATCGACGATTCCACGAATTAACGAATGAGGAGGCAAACATGGCAGAGAAAAAGAAAGAAAAGTCTATTGAGAAGATGACCATTAAGGAGTTGCGCGAGATTGCCTTAACTATCCCTGATGTCCAGGGTGTGCACGGTATGAATAAAGAGGAATTGATTGCCGTAGTTAAGGAGTTTAAAGGCATTAAAGAGGAAAAGAAAAAGGATGTAACATCGATCAGGGAGCTAAAGCAAAAAATTAAAACACTTAGATTGAAAAGAGAAGAGGTAAGAGAAAAGGGTGATAAAAAGATGCTGGAAATTTTAAGGAAACGGATTAGCAGACTAAAAAAGAGGACTAGACGTCTAGCGGCTTAACATGCAGGATACAGGATAATAGTGACAAAAGTAAAAGGCCAGGGTTACGAAGCCCGTATCGAAGCCCGTTAGACGTAAAACGATACAGGCATCGTTACCGTAACCAATTGACAATATTTATTGTGAATCATGCATCTAAGTGGGAAAGTGGAGCAAGAATGTTAAGATAATTTATATGTCAAAAGAAAGCGACTATTTAAAAAGAGCTATAAAGGGTCTAAATGGTAGGGGCTATAAGGCCTATAAGGCATTAGAAGGAGAATATGGATTCCCTTGGTATCGTTTAAGCATAGACCATGTTCAAGGGGACCCTTTTGCCTCCCCTTCACGTTTTACCTTAATTATACCTATAGAGAAAACAGGTTTACCTAAAGTATTTTTTGCCAATAAGTGGAGGATTATTGCCTTATGTGATTTTTTGGCCCGTATATTTAAAGAAAATACAGAGAAATTTTCACACAGATGTGGTACAGGCCATAGCTGTCAGATTTATATTGAGGCAGGCAAACAGGAAATACTTGAAAGAAATAGTGTTGTATTGCATAAAAATATCCTTGAAGTGCGTTTTTTTATGGGTCTGCCAGCCCATGGGCGATCTATCCTGGCCCATGCAGCAGAAGAGATTATCTTTCATCATATCCCAAAAATTACTGAAAAAAGCCTAATTTATAAAAATCTCAATGAAAAACAATTGGAAGAACATATCTATAGTTATGAAGACCAGGAGATCTTAAGGCAAAGACTATCAGAATTAAACCTTGTTGCCTTTGTAAGAGAAGGGGCCATTCTGCCCAGGAAAAGTGGAATAGAAGACACACCACTGAAAAACGCTATCCCTTTTATTTGCCCAAAAGAGCTTAAAATAGAAACAGAGCTTCCTTATAAAGGGAAGATTTCTGGGATGGGCATCCCAGTTGGTGTAACCTTGATTGTTGGGGGTGGCTTTCATGGAAAATCCACTTTACTGCAAGCCATAGAAAGGGGGGTTTATAGCCACATACCTGGTGATGGGAGGGAGTATGTGGTCACCGACCCCAGGGCCATAAAGATTAGGGCAGAGGATGGAAGGAGTGTGGTAAGGGTTGATATTTCCCCTTTTATTAATAACCTACCCCTAGAGAAAAATACCTATGCCTTTTTTACAGAAAATGCTAGTGGCAGCACTTCTCAGGCAGCCAATATTATAGAGTTTATAGAGATTGGGGCAAAGACATTACTAATAGATGAGGACACCTCTGCCACAAACTTTATGATTCGGGACAAGAGGATGCAGTCACTGGTAAAAAAGCAAAAAGAACCAATTTTCCCATTTATTGATAAAGTAAGGCAACTTTATGCAGATTTTGGTGTTTCTACAATCCTTGTTATGGGCGGTTGTGGGGACTATTTTGATGTGGCAGATACTGTGATTATGATGGACGTATACCGTCCCTATGTGGTTACAGAGGATGCAAGGGTGGTTGCCAGAAAATATAACACAGGGCGTATAAATGAAGGAGGAGAGAAATTTGGTAATATTATCCCTAGAAGGCCTTTACCTGAAAGTTTTAATCCCAGGCGTGGAGGAAAAATAAAGATAGAGGCAAAGGGCTTAAAGACCATAATCTTTGGGTATCAGGCCATAGACTTGAGTGCCTTAGAGCAATTGCTAGATATAGGCCAAACAAGGGCCATTGGTCATGCTATCAATTATTATGCCACAAATCACCTCAAAAACAGCCATAGCCTAAAAGAGGGCTTAGACAAAACCATGGCTGACATTGAAAAATACGGGCTTGATATAGTATTGCCTTATAGGGTGGGAAACCTTGTCCGCCCCAGGATAGAGGAATTGGCAGGGGCCATCAATCGGCTAAGGTCGTTAAAGGTTTAAGAATGTAAAACCTTTAATTTAAGCCACATCCTGAAACAAGTTCAGGATACACAGAATGACACAGATTATGTAGCTCATAGCAAAAACAAGAAAAGCTATGAGCTACTTACGGCCAGACTTTGACGAAGTCCTGATCTGACCACCTAACCTGACTAATTTTGCATAAGAAAAAAGATAGATTGATTAAAAGTTTTCATTGACGGAATTTATCAGGAATAGTAATATACCTTTTAGGCAGTAGAATTATTATATAGTTGTGCGAGAAAAAGAGAAAATAATAAATGAATCCTACTGTATTTCGGGAGAAAGGCTACCGTTTCTTTTTCTTTTCTCGTGAAGAACCAAGAATGCATGTTCATGTCTACTGTGGAGATGGAGAGGCAAAATTTTGGTTAGAGCCAGAGATAGAACTTGCTAAAAATTACAGACTTTCTAAACTTCAACTAAGGGAGATAGAAAAATAATTGAGGAACACTACGATGAAATTAAAACCGCTTGGCAAAAGTGGTTTGGAAGTTGAGGTTACTAATATCTCCAGTCATGGCATTTGGTTGCTTACGGGAGAAAAGGAGCTATTTTTGCCCTATGAGGACCTCCCGTGGTTTAAGGATGTCCCCATAAGAAAAATCTTGAAAGTGGAACAAGTAAGTCCAGGCCATTTTTATTGGCCTGAGTTGGATGTTGATTTGGGTATCGAATCAATAGAACATCCAGAGCGCTTTCCCTTAAAGGCAAAAGTAAAAGAAGAAACGCATAACTGAAAATGATATAATAACAGTGATAACAAATTATCCTCTTAAGAAAGGGAGAAAAAATGAAGGTATACTATGATAAAGAAGTTGATGCTTTATATTTAAAATTAGGGAATAAAGTGCCAGAAGGAGTTATAGAAATTTGGAAACTCAATTTTGGACTTTCAATTAAGCCTATAAAATCTCCCCAC
>CAZNJP010000007.1:0-29097 GCA_964573345.1 uncultured Syntrophobacter sp.
GTTATAGTAGTTAGTAGAAAACAATCGACAGCGGAGGAATTAGTCAATATTTCCAACAAATTTATAGACTTAAACGAAATCAGGGCTGAAATAGAAAAAATATAGGGGGAAGTTATACTTACCTATCCCTCCCCCCTGTTCATATTTAAGCCCCTTATAACTTAGTGAGGCGGTTCATATCTGACTTTATTATAATATCTTATAAAATTTATACGCTAGAATCGTTGCTTTGTCGAGGCTTATTTAAATTATTTAAAATCTTCCATTCCAGATTTAACCTAAAAATTGCCATAATCGGAGTCTCCCATAAAGGACGAGGTAACAATGTAAAATCCGAGACAGTGTTTTACACTTCTCACTAAGAAGTTTGTACCCTCATATCCTTTATGAAACACCCTCTAATCCAAAAATTAATTCCGTCAAATTGAACTAACTGTAAAATTAGTTATCAACATTATTAACAATTATCTTTTTGTTAATAACCATTCATTGATTCTTAATATACAACTAAGCAATCTCTTAATCGGTTCTAATTGGTCATCTAAGCAAGAATAAAGTGTTAGATGACTTTTTATTATTTCATCTCAGACCTCAACCCCTTCTAATTTTGCCAATATGAGGCTGTGGAGTTAGTGTTATTCTTTTCAGGGCTTACTTTTATTAATTTTAGACTATTGTAAGGCTTACCTTTGTGAAAATTTTATTTTAGATTTTAAAGGAGGATTTCCAAATTTAAGAAAACATAAAATGGAATTTTTCATTTCTAAGCGCCTTAAAGAGCGCTGTAAAGACTGTAAATTTTGTGAGGAATTTATAGACTGCCCTGACGAAAGTCGTTGTATAGGCTGTGGAGCCTGTGTAGAGGCCTGCCCTTTTGAGGCTAGAGTATTAGAAAGGTATGTGCCAAAGCATCATGTAAAGATTTTTATAAATAATAACCAAGTGTTTGTACCAGAGCGCATTAGTATTCTTAAGACCTTAAATTTAGCAGGTATAAAGGTTGGTAGATTGCCAAATGAAGGAGAAATATCTGCTCCTTGCCAGACAGGTGGCTGCTTTAATTGTGTTGTGATTGCCAATGGAAAATTAGTAAGGAGCTGTATTACACCTGTTAAAGAGGGTATGATAATAAGTACATCCAAAGAAGAAATAGAAAAATTTCCTCCTGTTCGTCTAGTAGATGGCTTTCAGCCACATCCTGTAGGAGGTGTAGGTACCCCTTATGAACTAAAGAAATATTTTCCTTACTCTCATTATATTGAAGTAGCCTGTTTTGCACATGGCTGTATCCTAAGGTGTCCTACCTGCCAAAATTGGCAAATTACTTATTCTTCTAAGGGAGATCCTTTAACTCCAATGCAGGCGGCCCAAATATTAACTAATGTACGAAGAAAATATGGAGTTGATAGGATGGCTATAAGTGGTGGGGAGTCTACTTTAAACAGAAGGTGGCTAGTAGAATTTGTTAAGATGTTAAAAACCTTGAACCCTGATAAGGATGCACGCATTCATATTGACACAAATGCAGTCTGTCTTACGAAAGATTATATTGATGAGTTGATTGAGGCAGGGATGACCGATATAGGTCCTGATATAAAGGGACTTGAATTTGAAACATTTATTAAGATTACCAATGTTAAAGGTATAAATCTTGCTAAAAGGCTTTGGAGCAACAATTGGAAGGCAGTGGAGTATTTGCTTAAAAGCTGTTTTGATAAAATTTTCGTAGGAATTGGCATCCCTTATAACAAAATTTTTATAACTTCAGATGAGATTTATGGGATTGGAGAGAAATTGGCCAATTTACAGCCAGAAGTACAGGTATGCGTATTAGATTACAGGCCTACATTTAGAAAAAGGAATATTACTAGACCTTCTTACTCAGAGATGAAAAAAGTTCATCAAATATTAAAAGAGGCAGGTTTAAAAAAGGTATATTGCCAAACAACACACGGTCTTATCTTACCTTAACTAGATTTGTATAATACCTGGGTTAAGCGGTTCAACGTTCCCTCTGGGCCGTAGGCCCTCTGGGCCGGAGGCACGGTTCCCGGTTGAAGAGCCCTAACTGGCTATTAACAAAAGGATGACGCGTCAATAAAGAAAGTTCACCGTTCAAGGTTCATAGGTTCAAAAGTTGTCAACCCTGAACCGTGAACCCGCGAACCCTGAATCCTTGTAAAGTAGACTATAACCTTTGAACCTTGAACCCTGAACCTGGAACCGATCACTTTAGGTAATAAAAGGTTGCCCATGAGTCTTTCCTAGTTTAAAGTAATTTAGAAAAGGTGTTTATGACCAAAGATAAATTGCTGAACTTCAATTTTGATTGTAGGCATCTGTTTTTTATAGAAGATATTTGAGGATTTTTGGCCCATGCCCACCATTTATGGCTTTCTGGAAAGAATAGTCTACTATAACGAGGAAAATGACTTCATAGTGGCAAGGCTTCAGGAAAAAGGCAAAAAAGGGCTTACCACTATTGTTGGAAATATTTCAGGCATAAATCCTGGTGAATCTTTAAAGCTTGATGGAAGGTGGGTGCATGATAAGAAGTTTGGAGAACAATTTAGGGTTGAGGCCTTTGAGGTAACAGTACCTGCTACAGTAAATGGGATAAGGAAATACCTTGGTTCTGGACTGATAAAGGGAATAGGCCCTATCATGGCAAATAGGATCGTAAAGGTGTTTGGCTTAGATACACTTGAGGTAATTGATAAGGAGCCTTCAAGGCTAAAAGAGGTAGATGGTATTGGTGAAAAGAGAATTGCCATGATTTCTAGGGCCTGGGAAGGGCAAAAGGAAATTAAGGATATAATGGTATTTCTTCAGGGTCATGGTGTTAGTGCAACATATTCAGCAAAGATATATAAGCAATATGGCAGAAAGTCCATCGAAACTGTGAGGGATAACCCATATCAACTGGCTACCGATATTCAAGGGATTGGTTTTTTAACAGCCGATAAGATTGCAGAAAATATCGGGATTTACCAAAACTCAATAATAAGGGCAAAGGCTGGTATTTTATATATGCTAAGTGAGCTAAGTGATGATGGACATGTCTATTTTCCATACGATGGTCTGATAGAAAGGACATCTGAAAAACTAAAAATAGATAAAGAAATCCTCATTAGAGGAATATCCTCATTGTCTCAGGAAAAGAAGATATTTTTAGAGGAAACAGAGGATCATAAGGCAGTCTATCTTGCTCCCTTCTATATAGCAGAAAGAGGAATTGCTACCTATCTTAAAAGGCTAATGGATTCTCTATCATCTATAAGAAAAATAGATTCACAAAAGGCACTGAGTTGGGTAGAGGATAAATTGGGTATTAAGCTGGCACAAAGGCAAAAGGAGGCAGTCCTGCTTGCTACAAACTCAAAAGTTTTGGTAATAACAGGAGGACCAGGCACTGGTAAGACAACAATAATAAAGGCGATATTAAAAATATTTCAACAACTAAAGATAAATATCATACTGGCTGCACCAACAGGAAGGGCAGCAAAGAGGATGTCTGAGGCCACTGCTTTTCCTGCAAAGACCATCCACAGGCTGCTTGAATACAGCCCAAAAGATGGTGGCTTCAAGAGAAATCAGGATAACCCACTTAATGCCAATTTAGTAATTATAGATGAAGCCTCAATGATAGATACCCTTTTAATGTATCACTTAGTTAAGGCAATTCCTTCCTATGCACACCTTATACTAGTAGGGGACATAAATCAGCTTCCATCTGTGGGACCAGGCAATGTGCTAAAAGATATTATCTCATCAAATAATTTTCCTGTAGTGACATTAAATGAGATATTTCGACAGGCAAAGAAAAGCATGATTGTAGTAAATGCCCACAAGGTAAATAATGGGAAATTTCCTTTGATAAAAACTCCTGCTGATAGAAAAGAACTTATAGACTTCTATTTTATACATGAAGAAGAACCAGAAAAGGCCTTAAATAAGATTATCAAACTTTGCAAAGATAGGATACCATCTAGGTTTGGTTATGATACTAAGGACATCCAGGTGTTGACCCCAATGAATAGAGGGGTAATTGGGACATCTAACCTAAATTATGAACTTCAAAGCCACCTGAATCCAAATGAGCTTTTTATGACATACGGAAGCCGTGTCTTTAAGCTGGGTGATAAGGTAATGCAGATCTCTAATAATTATGAAAAGGATGTATTTAATGGAGACATAGGCTGGGTCTCAAAGATTGATAAAGAGGGGTATCAAATAGAGATAGACCATGATGGAAGGAAGGTGGTCTATGAACGCTCTGAACTTGATGAGATTACATTGGCCTATGCCGTTTCTGTCCACAAATCGCAGGGAAGTGAGTACCCTGTAGTAATTATCCCAGTTATGACCCAGCACTATATACTTCTTCAGAGAAATCTTATTTATACTGCCATAACAAGGGCAAAGAAGCTGGCTGTATTGATTGGTACAAAGAAGGCACTTGCTATTGCCATCAGGAATAACAAGGTGGAAAGACGATATGCCCGCCTCAGGCAAAGACTTGAGGTGCTTTTGAGGTAAAGGGCATTTCTTGCCCCGTAATAACTAAAAAAGTCCAGTGAAGAGAAAAGCCCTTTTTCCCTTATTTATTCTTTTTGTTATCTTTTTTAAACCCCTTTATGGAGAACAGACTGGCATCATCCAGAAAAAGGAAGTTATTGTTCTATTCAATAAACCACTAAGAATTGCTGCAAAGGAAGTCGCGGATATCTATTCAGGGCTAAAGGCGGAACTTGAGAAAACGCTCAGGTGGAAATTGAATTTTAGACCAACAGTTCTGCTAATTAAAAATAGGGATGTCTTTCAAAGGATGGCCGGTAGTAACCTCGTTGTTGCCTTTGCCATGCCTCAGAGAAAGCTGGTAGTGATTGACTGCTCAAAGATAAACGCCTACCCCTTTGCCCTTGGAATAACCCTGAAACATGAATTGTGCCATCTTCTGCTTCATAATTACATCAAAAGAGGCAACTTACCAAAATGGCTTGATGAAGGTGTTTGTCAGTTTGTAAGCGATGGTATAGCAGAGATACTAATGTATAAAAAGCGATCAGTTCTCAATGAGGCCACCCTATCAGGGAAATATATAAGTATCAAAGACTTAACAGAAAGATTTCCTAAAGATGAAAAGCCTCTCTTGCTAGCTTATGAGGAGAGCAAAAGTTTAGTGGAGTATATCATTAGTAAATTTGGTAGAAATGGAATCCTTAAGATCCTGGAGTATTTGAAAGATGGTGATGAAGTTGATGTGGCAATCCTGAAAAGTCTTTCAATTTCTTTTGATGAACTTGAAAGGAGATGGCATAACCACCTCAGTAAAAGGATTACCTGGTTTACCTATTTGAGCAATAATATCTACGGGATGCTTTTTTTTCTTGCTGCTCTGATAACAATATATGGGTTTATAAGACTTTTAAAGAAAAAAAGGGCTTATAAGGATGAAGAGGATGATTACTATTTCCTTTAGATTGGGTAAAGAAGATTGAAGTAGGTTGAAACTTATTGATGTAAGGGGTAAAAATATTAAAAATGACAAAATGACAAAGCCTAGGGAAAATAAGATATGCCTTTTCGAATAGAAGTAGGATTTAAGGAAGGAATAAGGGATGCTCAGGGTGAAAAAATTGCTAAAAAGATTAGGAATTTTTTAGGCATTGATATAAAGGAGGTAAAGACCGTTTTTGTTTATACTATAGATGCAGATTTGACAAATAAAGAGGTGGAGGCCATTTCCTCTGGCCCATTTTCTGATCCAATTATCCAAATGTTCTCTATTAACAAGCCTTTAAAAAAGAATTTTGATTTTTCCATTGAGGTAGGCTTTAGGCCAGGTGTAACAGACAATGTGGCAAAGACAGCAAAAGAGGCCATAGAATGCCTTTTAGAAAAAAGGTTAAAGGAAGAGGAAAAGGTATATACATCTATCCTTTATCTCATAAAGGGTAATTTAAACGAAAAAGATGCAAAGAAGATTGCTGAGGACCTTCTGGCAAATACCTTGATAAATTACTATCACGTTATAAATAAGAAAAATTGGGATGGTAAGGTATTTATCTATCTTCCCAAGGTAAAGAGTGTAAGAGAACCCCAAGTATTAAAGATAAATCTTAATATGTCTGATCATGAGCTTTTAGAATTGTCTAAAGATAGGCTATTGGCACTAAATTTAAAGGAAATGAAGGTTATCCAAAGATACTTTAATGATAAAAATGTTATAGAAGAAAGAAAAAGGGTAGGGCTTGATGAGAGAATTACAGATGTAGAGTTAGAGGCAATTGCACAGACCTGGTCAGAGCACTGTAAGCATAAAATATTTAATGGCATTATTCATTATACAGACGAAAAAGGTAGGGAATATACTATCAATAGCCTGTTTGATACATATATTCGCAGGGCAACAGAAGAGATTAGAAGAAAAAAAGGCAAAGACGATTTTTGCCTTTCTGTATTTTCTGATAATGCTGGTGTAATAAAGTTTAATGATGATTGGAACCTGGTATTTAAGGTGGAGACCCACAACTCCCCATCTGCATTAGACCCATATGGTGGGGCACTAACCGGGATTGTAGGGGTAAATCGTGATCCGTTTGGAACAGGCAAAGGGGCGAAACTTATATTCAATACAAATATATTTTGTTTTGCATCTCCATTTTATAATAAGCCACTTCCACCAAGGCTGCTTCATCCTAGAAGGGTGTTTTACGGCGTAAGGGAAGGGGTAGAACATGGTGGAAATAAGAGTGGTATTCCTACAGTAAATGGCTGCATTGTCTTTGATGATAGATATTTAGGGAAACCACTGGTCTATTGTGGGACAGGCGGGATTATGCCATCTAAGGTTAAGGGAGAGCCAAGTCATATAAAAAGGGCAAGGCCAGGGGATTATATTGTCATGACTGGTGGAAGAATAGGAAAGGATGGCATTCATGGTGCTACATTTTCATCAGAAGAATTGCATGAAGGTTCTCCTGTTGCTGCAGTTCAGATTGGAGATCCCATTACCCAAAAGAAGATGTTTGACTTCTTGCTCATAGCCAGAGATAGGGGTTGGTATAATTCCATTACAGACAATGGGGCAGGTGGGCTTTCTTCTTCTGTAGGTGAAATGGCTAGGGAATCAGATGGGGCAGAGCTCTATTTGGATGAGGCGCCACTTAAATATGCAGGCCTGGGCCCCTGGGAGATATTGGTTTCTGAATCCCAGGAGCGCATGACGCTATCTGTTCCAAAAGAACATATTGATGAATTTTTGGAATGTTCTAAGAAGATGGGCGTTGAGGCCACAATATTGGGAAGATTTACAAATTCAGGGAGATTTCATGTAATTTATAAAGGAGAAACAGTACTTTGTTTAGATATGGATTTTTTTCATAGTGGTGTCCCAAAAAGGGAGATGATAGCAAAATGGGATCCCCCTTATTATAAAGAACCAGATTTTTCCTGCCCAGATGATTTAACAGAAATATTAAAGAGCATGCTAGGGCGTTTAAATATCTGCAGTAAAGAAGAGGTAGTTAGGCAATATGACCATGAGGTACAGGGTGGAAGTGTGATTAAGCCCCTTGTAGGTATATTAAATGATGGCCCTAGTGATGCAGCGGTCTTAAGGCCACTTTTTTCATCATATGAAGGAATAGTGATAGCAAATGGGATATGCCCACGCTATGGTGATATAGATACGTATTATATGGCTGCCTGTGCCCTAGATGAGGCTATAAGGAATGTCCTATCTGTAGGAGGTACATTAAAGCACTTGGCAGTACTGGATAACTTTTGCTGGTGTGACCCAATACTTTCAGAAAAGACACCAGATGGCCCATATAAATTGGGGAAGCTTATAAGGGCAAATCAGGCACTTTATGATTACACTACTGCCTATGGGGTGCCTTGTATCTCTGGAAAAGATAGTATGAAAAACGACTATCATATTGGAGACATAAAGATTTCTGTCCCACCTACTATCTTATTTTCAGCAATAGGGAAGATAGAAGATGTAAGGAAGGCAGTTACTATGGATGTAAAAAGGCCAGGTGATTTGGTCTATATCTTGGGGATGACCTATAATGAGTTGGGTGCTTCAGAATACTTTTCACAATATGGTTTTATTGGAAATAATGTACCAAAGGTAAGGGCAAATTTAGCTAAAAGGCTTTATGAGGCACTAAATATTGCTATAGAAAATAGAATTATTGCCTCTTGCCATGACCTCTCAGATGGGGGATTGGGTGTATGCCTGGCAGAAAAGGCATTTTCTGGTGGATTTGGGATAGAGGTAGACTTAGGGTATGTGCCAAAAAATGAAATAAATCGTGATGATTTTCTTTTGTTTTCTGAATCTCAGAGCAGATTTTTGGTTACTATTCATCCCAAAGATAAGGATGTATTTGAAAAGATTATGAAAGGGTGCACTTTTTCTCAAATTGGTGAGGTAAAGAAAGATAAGATATTTAAGATAATTGGCCTCAATGGAGATGCTGTTATCCTTACAGATATCTATGAATTAAAAGAGACATGGCAGAGGACACTAAAGGGGATTTTCTAGGTGAAATTTAAAAATGCAAAATGGAAAATTAAAAGTAAGGCATAGGTTGATGTTTTAAAAATATTATGGAAGAAAACAATGAATATTTTCTTTCAAGTAATTTGGACAGTAATCTGTGCTTTTCTTTCTGTTATTCTTACTAAATTCCTTATTCAAAATGGTAGGGCGATAAAGGAAGGATTTGCAAAGATGGATGAACGAACCATGGAAATAGCCAAACTCATCGAGAAAATATCTCAGCAAATAGAGAAAATTCCTGACAAAACTGCTTATCTTTTGAAATGAAATTACTGTTAAGACAGAAAGGCATTAAGGAGAAAGTGTCTTTAAACTAAGGTTTCCATGTAAAAACAATGTGGATTAAATACGGAAAAAGGGGATTTAAGAAAGTTGAAGAATCTTTTGAAGAAATATTTCTGAAAGATTAATGAAATAGGATAGAGCGTGATGAACCTATGGATGCCATATTTCTTAGTAGAACCTGGCATTTTTAGTGCTTGATATTATGGCAATTTTTGGGTTAAATGTGCAGTGGAGATTTTTGAGGGACTGTGGTAGTATAATTGTCAAGGGTTAATCTACAATGATGTATATCCAAACAAGTTCAGATATATCCCTAAATTGGAAGGATATCCGAACTTATTCGGATATAACCGATAGGCAAGACGCTGACTCCATTAGAAAATATAAGGAGACGATTTTATGTCGATTAAATATGATCTAAATAGGAAACTTTTCGCTCCTCAAGAGGAATTAGAAATTAAAGCAACTTTTTTCAAAGAGAACAATGCTACTCTGTATCTTGGGGATTGCCTAGATTTTTTAAGGCAAGTCCCTGATAAATCAATTCAACTAATTGTTACTTCCCCCCCATACAACATCGGCAAGGAATATGAAAAAAAACTGGATATTAAAGAATACGTTTCTCAACAAAGCCAAGTAATACATGAATGTATAAGAGTACTTAAGGATGAAGGGAGTATCTGTTGGGAAGTTGGGAACTATGTAGACAACGGTGAAATTATCCCTCTCGATATATTACTTTACGATTGTTTTAAAAGCAATGGTTTACAACTTAGAAACCGTATTGTTTGGCATTTTGGTCATGGACTCCATTGTTCAAAGCGTTTTTCTGGAAGATATGAAGCTATTCTTTGGTTTACAAAAAGTGATAAATACACTTTTAACTTGGATGCTGTGCGTCTCCCTCAAAAATATCCTGGTAAAAAACATTTCAAAGGACCAAACGTCGGAAAATATTCTAGCAACCCTAGAGGAAAAAATCCCTCAGATGTCTGGAATATTCCGAATGTAAAGAGCAATCATATAGAAAAAACATGCCATCCCTGTCAATTTCCAATTGCGCTCGTTCAAAGATTAGTTCTTGCCCTTTCAAATGAGCAAGACATTGTCTTTGATCCCTTTTTAGGGGTAGGTTCAACAGCTGTAGCTGGAATAATAAACAAGAGGAAAGTTGCAGGTTCAGAAATAGTCAAGAAATATTACGATATTGCTTGTGAACGAGTCAAACTTGCTTATCAAGGCAGGTTGAAAATACGTCCTGATAAACCTATTTACGAACCCTCTGGCAACCTATCATTAGCCAAAAATCCTTTCATCACAAAGAATGAGGATTAAATATGGAAATAATTGAAAAATATTCTCACTTAAATGGCGAAGAATATCTTATAGTTCATCATAACAACATATACAAAGAGATAATAGGCATAATCAATACTGTTGATGCAGATAAGTTCAGAACAAAAGTCAGCAAAGAAAAAACAATGAAAGGCAGGTTGCTGTATAATCCGGATGAATTGAATCGTGAATTTAAACGTCTTTTTAAGCAAAAAGGTTGGAAGGACGTACGCTACTCTTACTATGTTACAACAAATTACTTAATTATGCAGGAATTAATTACCTTGCCTTTAGAGAAGCAGAAGGAGTTTCTAATCGAGAAAGGAGTGGAATCACCAATTTATTCGTATAAACAGACAGATTTTGTCAAAGAAAATATTGCAATAGAAGTTCAGTTTGGTAAATACGCATTCGTAGCTTATGATCTGTTTGTAAAATATCTGCTTTTCTATAGTGGTAGTGTAATAAATGTTGGGATAGAGATTTTACCCACGAAGTCCATGCAATCCGAAATGTCAACGGGAATCGCATATTATGAAGGAGAGGTTTATAACGTGTTAAGACATGGTAGAAATAACCCACCAGTACCATTACTCATAATAGGAATAGCACCATGAATACAATAAAGGTGGAGCCACCGCATCGCCTAACACAGCATAAAAGGTCCGTATCATACGGCACTTACCCAAATTCTGCTTCGCAAAACTTCTTTTGCATCGGGACCGAAAACGCTGAGCATTTTTAAAACCCAAATTAAGACACTTTTTAGTAAAAGTTACAGTAATCCACAACTGAACATTTATAGAGGTAACCAAGAATCTCTTTTATCAAAGGGCCAAAAAGTTGTAACCGTTCACGGGTTCAATGGTTCAGAGGTTAGAAAAAAAGCTCCAAGACACAAGCTACAGCCCCTGCTTGAATCTAGCAGGCGTTGAGATTTTATTTGACATCTGGGCTTTAATGGATGGTTCCTATCATGTATTATATATCGTGAATCGTGTATAATTTAAAGGCGTTAGAAAACCTAATTAAGATTGCCCATGGAGAAAAGATTGTAGATACCCTTATTAAAGATGTTCAGATAGTAGATGTTCTTTCTGGAAGGGTATTCAAGGAATCTGTAGCAATCTCTGATGGTATAATAGTAGGGTTTGGGGAATATAAAAGTAAAGAGGTATTAAATGGGAAAGGAAGGTTTCTGTCACCCTCCTTTATAGATGGACACATACACATTGAAAGTACCATGCTTTCTCCATCCTCTTTTGCAAAGGCAGTTATTCCTTATGGAACTACTGCCGTTATATCAGACCCACATGAGATAGCAAATGTTGCAGGAATCACTGGAATCAAATGGATGATAAGAGAAAGCAAGGGTCTTCCTATGGATATATTCTTTATGGTACCTTCCTGTGTGCCAGCTACTTCCTTTGAGACCTCTGGTGCAAACATTGATGCAGAGGACATAAAGAAACTTTTGAAAGAAGAAATGATTCTAGGGCTTGCTGAAATGATGAACTATCCAGGTGTCATATATAGAGACCCTGATGTTTTGGAAAAGATTAAGGTTTCTTCTGATTATCCAAAGGATGGGCATGCACCCCTTGTTTTAGGAAAGGAATTAAATGCCTATTTGATGGCAGGCATAAGTACAGACCATGAGTGCACAAGGGCTGAGGAGGCAAGAGAAAAGCTTTCAAAGGGGATGAGGATATTTATAAGGGAAGGCAGTAGTGCAAAAAATATGAAGGAGCTTATTGGTTTGGTCACACCTTATAATTGCAACCGTTTTTGTCTTGTAAACGATGATAGAAACCCTGATGATTTAATAAATGGCCATCTAGATGTGTTGCTAAAAAAGGCTGTAGGTTATGGAATAGACCCTATTGTTGCCATAAGGATGGTAAGCTTGAGTGTATGTGAGGCATATAACCTAAACAGAAGAGGGGCGATAGCAATAGGGTTTAAGGCAGATTTGGTTTTGTTATCTGATTTAAAGGAATTTAAGGTCATATGGACCATGAAGAATGGAAGGATTGCAGCCAGAGAGGGTAAAATTTTAAAAGATATAAAACCCAAAAAGATACCAAATAAACTTTTAAAAACTGTATATATAGCAAAAGGGTGGGAAGAGAGGCTAAAGATACCTAAAAGAGATGAAAGGAAAATAAGGGTAATAGGGATAATAGAAGGGCAACTTATTACAGAATCCCTTGATTTTTCTCCTAATATAAAGGATGGCTTTGTTGTTTCAGATATAAAAAATGATATCTGCAAGATAGCAGTAATAGAAAGGCATCATAGGACAGGAAATGTTGGTGTAGGGTTTGTTAGAGGATTTGGTCTAAAAAATGGTGCTATGGCCTCTACCGTAGCACACGATTCACATAATATAATAGCAGTAGGGACAAATGACTTAGACATGGTAATGGCAGTTAAAGAACTAGAAAAGATTGGAGGCGGTCAGGTTGTGGTAAGTAATGAGAAGGTTTTAGAGGTGCTTCCACTTCCCATCTGTGGGCTTATGACCTATGAATCCATTGAAGAGACCGCCAAAAAGGCAAAGGGGTTAAACAGGGTAGCGCTTTCCATAGGTTGCAAAATTAAGGAGCCTTTCATGCAACTGTCTTTTCTTGCATTGCCTGTGATACCCTACCTAAAAATTACAGATAAGGGGCTATTTGATGTAAAAAAATTTAGGCACGTTGACTTTTGGCTTTGACGATTATATTAAGGAGGATAAAGTCCAAAGGCCTGTTCTATTATTTTTTTAACACTACTATAATATCATTATTTTCCATAAATTTTAAAGGAAGCCTTAATAAAGGCCCCTTTGCTGGCCCAGCTATCCTTTTTCCAGAAATATCAAAGGCACTGCCATGACAGGGGCAATGAAACTTTTGAGTTTTTGGGTCAAAATTTACAATACAACCTAGATGGGTGCAATGTGCTGAAAGGGCATAAAAGCCCGCCTGCCACTGCGAGGCACGAGCGGGCAGGTCATGGCCATCTTTTATCAGATAGACCCCCTTTTTAAAATTGACCTTGAGTAATTGCTCATCAGGATGGAAGGTAATTTTTAGTGTTTTTTGTTTTTTGTAAAGAAGATAGGAAATAAGAGGATAAAAGATAATCATAAGGAGAAGTAGCAAAATAAGAGAAAAGATGGCCTTTAGAAAATTTCTCCTTTTCATAACTATAACAAATTTCCATTTAACGAATCAACGAATTGACAATTCTATAGGATACGCCTAATTAATTAAATTAAAAGGCCCCAGGTCTGGGGCCTTTTAAAATCTATGGATTAAGCTCTTTTTCTTGTGGGAATAAGGGGAGATAACGATAGGCCAAAGAAATAATTAAAACACCTACGAAAAGCACTCCAATAGTGGATCCCCACTCTTGCCAGCTAGGTGCATAGGTAACCCACCTATCAAAGCCAAAAGTAGGGATAGCCAAGTTTTGAACAGTAAAGACGAAACGGTTTATGACAATACCAATGCAGTCAAAAAGGCAACCCAAGGCAAGCAACCCCTCATTTTCTCTAAATCTTGGGGTAACCAAGATAATGGCCGGCAATACCCCAAATATACCTAATTCTGCTATAAGCAACCACAACCCATAAGGGCCAAACCAACCCTGATAACAGGCCCAAAATGTCATACCCTTTTCAGGGAGCACATGGGTTGCCCAATACCAAGTATCTACAAATTTTACAATCAGATAAAAGCACAAAAGAAAACCAGTTATTTTCCCTAATAAGGAGAACACATCTTTACTTACAAGCCTTCTTCTTGTTACCTTTTGCAGTGTCCAGGTAACCAAGATCGTTAAGGCTGGGCCTGATGCAATAGCAGAGAGGATAAATATAAAGAATGTCCAGGGCCATATAAAAAAGCCTGTACGCAAGGCAAAAGGACGGGAATAAAGTACACCATACATCCCACCTAAAGAGCCTTGATGGAAAAACGAAAGGAATACACCTACTGCCGCAAAGATATACATGTATTCATGCATATTATGACTAAAGAGATGGATGAATCTATTTTTTTGCAACTGGACATTTTCTAATATTGAAGGTAGGACTTCAATGCATAGCACAATAAAATAGGTGGTGATACAAAAGGCCACTTCTGTAAGCATAGAATGGACATTGGCATACCAAAATATATGCCAGCCACGTAATGGTTGTCCAACATCTAAACCCAATACCAGCAATGCAGCAGCATAACAAAACCAACCTAGAATTGTGGCTAGACCGATAATGTTCTTTAGTTTATCTATCCCCAAAATATATCGTAAGAATGCAGTAAAGAATGCCCCACCCCCTAAGGCAATCATACCCAGATCCACGGTAATCCAGAGAGCAAATCCAAAGTAATCATTCATATTGGTTTGATTTAGGGCCTTGTACCAGCAAAGGAACATTGACAAAACACCCCAACCTATTATAGCTAATAAAAACAAAATCCATACTGAAAATTTTTTAAGGCTACACCTGCTTACACCTTCTGGAAATAATGCAGCATCATCAATCATTTTTCCTTACTCCTTATTTAGCTTCTTTTGCTACTTCTTTTATAAGATATCTCTCAGCCTCCTGCCTTACCCAATCCTGCCTAGTAATGTAATATACACTAGGTTCAGTTCCGTATTTTTCTAAAAGCCTAAAGGCAAAAGGACTTTTTACCAATTTTGATACCTTGCTATTTGGGTCTCTTATATTACCAAAAGAAATAGCCCCTGTAGGGCAGGCCTCTGCACAGGCAGGAATGTATTCACCATCATGCAATACAGTTCTACCTTCAAGCATGGCCTTTTCCTTTGCCCTTTGATAACGATGATTGCAAAAAGAGCATTTTTCTACTACACCCCTCATTCTGGTAGAGACATCAGGATTAAAACCCTTTTCAGTTCCTTTGGGATACTTAGGGTCCCACCAATTAAATACCCTTGCATGATAAGGACACGCCGCCATACAGTACCTGCACCCAAAGCAACGTGGATAAATCTGACTCACGATTCCTTTATCGTCCTTATCTGTAGCACTACCAGGACACACATGCACACATATAGGATTGTCACAGTGCATACAACCCCTGGGGATATAGGCTAGACGTGTTTTTGGAAATGGTTTACCATTTGTAATTTTGTAGATAACCAACCAGTTTAAACTCAAAAGCTTCCTGGTCTCATCTGTCCTCACAGGAATGTTGTTTTCCACTGAACAGGCTATCACACATGCCCCACAACCTGTGCACTTATCAATATCAATGACCATTACATATTTCTCTGGCCCAACTTTATGTTTGTGCTCGTGTTTCATGACTTACTTTCCTTTTAAACAATCTTGATTAAATTGGCACGGGTGACTACCCAGGTAGCCATCCCTGTGGCCTTTTCTTCATTTATACCTAATATATTATAGGCATTTATCCCTTTTCCTTTTAGGTATTCGTCATAGGCTGTATGGCCTAAACCTAGGGGAATAGCTACTACTCCTGGCATAATTCCTTCGTAAAGGTGGGCACGCACCTTTGCACTTCCAAATGGCGTTTTTAGCAATACCAAATCTCCCTCACTAATCATTAAATGGGTGGCTGTATAGGGATGCACCTCTACAAACATATCATTATGTTTTAAGGTGGTGTCCTCTAAGGCCTTCATCATATAAGGAGGATTCCCAATATAGCCATTGCTTAGCATTAATTTCTCATAAGGAATCAATATCAATGGGAACTCTTTATCAACTCCCTTTACCTCCCAAGGAATAAATTGGGGAAGGGCCGCCAAATTTAGTTCATTCAACCTGGTAGAAGAAAATTCAAATTTACCTGTAGCGGTCTTAAATCCCTCAAGTTTCACATCTGGATTAAACCATACACTTTTCCCTAACTTTTCCCACATTTCATCAAAGGTTTCGTAATTAGGGCTTACTTTCATTTCCCAAGGTGTGGAAATTACATTTTCTGAAATCATGCCCTTGCCTGTTTCATAAACTTTTTCTGCCACATCTTTTAGCAAACCCTCAAAGTCCCCCCAAGGAAGGGCATCAGCTACTGTCCCTCCTATACCTTCAGCCATTTTAAGAAAAATATCGCCTGTATGCTTTGTGTTGCACAGAGGTTTACTTACAGGCCTTGAGACACCAAATATGGGGTATTGGAGATAACTAGGAGTAGCTACATCTTCCCAGGCCTCTAAGTAAAAATGGTTGGGTAAGATGAGGTCTGAAAACAGGCTAGTTTCATCAATAAATGAACTAAAACTCACTACTAGAGGTATCTTTTCCAAGGCCTTGGCCATTGCATCTGGGTGAGGCAGATTGTAAGCCGGATTGGCCTCAGAAATCATAAGTACATTAATAGGATAACCGAGGCCTTTACTAACATTTTCTGAAAAACGATGAACCAAATTGGTGGCCAATGGATATCTTTCTGTACCTGCATCATCGATTCTCTCTATTTCTTGACCATTTTTGGCAACTTCATCTAAGGGTACTTCGGCCCAGAATGTATCTGAGATATCATTAAAAAAGACCACGCCACCTTTTTTGTTGATATTACCTGCTAAGGCATTTAAGCAGTGGATGGCCATTGATTCATAGACGCCACTTGGTATATCTCCTTTGCCTCTTCCCCATACGGCCAGTGGCCTTTTGGCACTTGAAAAATCATGGGCAATCCTTACAATATGCTCTTTTGTTATACCTGTAATATCTGCCACATTCTCAGGTTTGTATTTTTTTAAGACCAGGCCTTTAAATGCTTCAAAGCCAAAGCTTTCCTCTTCAACAAATGACTTATTATAAAGACCTTCCTTAATAATAATGTAAGCCAAGCCCAGGGCCAAGGCTGCTTCTGTCCCGGGCTTTATTGGTAACCATTCATCTGCCTTAGCTGCTGTATGAGAGAGCCTTGGTTCAAATTGAACAATCTTTGCTAAAGCCCTTGGGTTTTCTTTTAAATATCTATATGCGGCCATCATCCTTGTTGGTGTACCCCAGCCTTCAAATAATTGACTTCCAAAACTCAAGATATAATCTGCTCTTTCTAAATCAAAGCCAATCCTTCCCTCATGACCTTGCATTACTCTTATAGCCAGAGAAGTACCCTCATCAGATGAAGGCATCTGAATATAGTTAGGAGTGCCATAGGCCTTGCAGAATCTCTTTATTAAACCAGACATAATACCCCTTCCACGGCCATCTATACAGGCTAGGGTGTGGGCTTTGCCAGAATCTCGCAATTCTTTCAATTTATTAGCCAAAATTTTCAAGGCTTCAGACCATTCTATATCTTCAAATTCACCTTTCCCTTTATCACCCACACGCTTCTTTGGTTTTTCTATCCTGGTAGGACCATAAAATAGTTGCAAACTGGCAGCATTAAGTGGAGAAACACCCCCCCTTCCAACAGGGTCTAGAGGATTGCCTTCGAGTTTCACTATTCTTTCATCTATCTTCCTTACCTTTAAGCCAACTGTTTCAGAGCCCAATTGACACCAGGTATAGTCCCAGTTCTCTTTTCCGGTCGGCCCTTGGGGAGTCCACCACTGGGTGCACAGAACCAATTCATCTGCCATTCGCCAAGGAAGTGGTGAAAAAAGCGTACCCACTGCACCACCCACAATAAATTGTAAAAAACCACGTCTTGTGAGCATTTCTTATCTCCTATTTATGACAAGTAAAACAATAATTTTTTGCATTATGATCTCTATGACACTTCATACAGTCTTCCATTATTATTACATAATGCTGAGGATAGCGTGAGACTCTTGAATATACATAGTCTGGTGGTTTGCTTGTATAGCCCATCTTTTTATGGCATTCTTTACATTCCATATTTGCCAATTTAGTATGGGCAATATGAGAGAAAAATACATTTTTAGGTTGCTTTGAATATACCAACCAGGGGACTTCTTTTCCAGGTTCTATGTATTCCTTGATAAACCTCTCTTCTTCAGGGCTCTCTCCTTGAGGCTCCTCATGACACTCTGCGCATGCTTCCAATTTAGGGATGCCAGACCATGTCCCATCTTCTCTGAAATAGTGACAATCCTCACAAGCCATGCCTGCCTCTTCGGTATGCTTTAGGTGATTAAAGACTACTGGTTGGTCTGACTTTCCATAAAGTGGAGGCACAGCAAACCAGTTGCTAAAAAAGAACCAACCAAACAAACAGGATAAGACAAAACCTAAAATAAAAGCTCCCCATCCCCCTTTTTTCTCTTCCTGACTCATTTCTTATAACTCCTATCTTAAGGAATTTTCTCTAATACAAGTTAGAACTCTATTTACCCTTATTGTGGATATTTGTCAAGAAAAAAAAGTGCATACTGTTTTGAAAGTGTTGATTAGTGCTTTGTTTGAGTTTGACATTGGGTTAGATTTCGTATATTAGATTCTATGTATTTAAGGATGATGGAGGTATAGTTTGAATATTAATCAGAAGCGAAAAAAGCTTCCTAGAAAGGTTGTTTTAAAATGTAGGGGAGGAAAACGCGCACCACGCAAGTTTGAATATCCTCCAGGACTTAGAGATTGTCGTGAGGCAATAAAGACTTATGGCGTAAATCTGGAATGCGGGATTGGCTGTATTGGATTAGGTAGTTGTGCTAAGGCATGCCGTTTTGATGCCATTGAGATTTCTGAAGAGATAAGGCTTCCTATTATAGATGAGGAAAGGTGTAATGGATGTGGAAAATGTGTACTCATTTGTCCACAACATGCATTAGAATTGGCCTCCCTTATTTCCCCTTTACTTAGATTTAATCGAATAGATGACTGCCTTTCTCCTTGCCAGCAGGCCTGCCCTGCAGGGATAGAAATTCCTAAGTTTATTAAATTTATTAAGGAAAAACAATATGAAAAGGCTTTGCTTACTATTAAAGAACGTATGCCTATGCCGCTTGTCACAGGAAGGGTATGTCCCAGGCCTTGTGAAGATTACTGCATCAGAAATGAAATAGATGAGCCTGTTGCCATCAATTTTTTAAAGCGTTTTGTCGCAGATTATCAGTTAAATAAAGGGCACTTTCCTTTATTCATTGCCCCTTCTACAGGACGCAAAGTGGCTATCATTGGAGGGGGAGCAGCAGGCCTATCTTGTGGCTATTTTTTAAAAAGATTGGGGAATACTGTCACTATATTTGAGGCCATGCCTAAATTGGGTGGGATGTTGCGTTATGGCATTCCTGACTATAGATTACCCCAAGAAATATTGGACCTTGAAATTTCTGGAATTATTAACCTTGGAATTGAGATAAGGCTCAACATGGCACTAGGAAGGGACTTTTCGTTAAAAGATTTGAGAGACCAAGGTTATGAAGCAATTTTTTTGGGCATTGGCGCTTGGCAGGATAGGGTAGTAAATATGGAAGGGAAGGATTTATCAGGAGTATGGCCTGGCCTAACGGTCTTAAGAAAGACAGCAATGGGAGAGAAAACAGATTTAGGTTCAAAGGCAATGGTTATAGGAGGGGGAAATGTAGCCATGGATGTGGCTAGGTCTGCTATCCGCTTAGGAGTAAAAGAGGCCTATGTCATCTATCGTAGAAGCTGTGCTGAGATGCCTGCGTTAAAAGAAGAGGTTAAGGCAGCAGAAGAAGAGGGGGTGAAGTTTTTATTTTTGGCGAATCCCATAAGGCTTATTGGCGAAGATAACAAATTAAAGGCAGTAGAGTATATTAAAATGCGATTGGGTAAGCCTGATGCCAGTGGTAGGCCCTCTCCTGAACCTATCTCTGGAACAGAAACAAAGATAAAAATAGATACCTTTATTTTTGCTATTGGTCAACGCCCTAGTATATCTTTTTTGAAAAGGGACCCTATTGGGAAGGATTTAGAATTTACTAATCGTCATACAATTAAAGCAAATCCAGATACCTGTCAGACAAATATTCCATTTATCTTTGCTGCAGGGGACGCCATATTAGGACCGAGGCGTGTAGTGGATGCCATCTCTACTGCAAGGTTGGCAGCATATAATATTCATTCATATCTAAAAAGGGGTGAGGTAAAACCACCAAAAAAATTACTTAAGGAGTTCCTTCCTAAACCAAGAGTAGATAAAAAATATATTAAAAATATGCCTCGAACTACAATGCCTCAAAGAAAAATAAAAGAAAGGATTAAAGACTTTAAAGAGATTGAGCTTGGCTTCACAGAAGAGATGGCAGAATATGAGGCAAAACGCTGTTTAAATTGTGGACTTTTCTGTTATGACCAAATCACCGATAATCGATCTGATGTCTAAATTTCTCCATGCCCTTGCCTTGTCTCTTTCTATCCTCCTTAGCCCTTATTTTATTCCTATCTTTTTTATATTTATAGCAATTTGGCATTTCGAAGATCGAAGGCCAGCCTGGTTTATTATACCTACCCTCTTTCTTAGCATTATTCCTCTTATAATGGCACTAGTTTTAAGAAAGGCAGGCAAGATCTCTGACTTGCACATAAGCGATTTGAGGCAGCGGCGATTGTTCTACCAATTGGCCATTTTACCTATTTTGATTTGTATTGTCCTTCTTTATTTTTATCACGTACCTATAATTATTATTCATATGCTAGTTGGTTGTATCCTAGGCCTCTTGGTTTTGGCATTTACTGCCCCCCACTTAAAATTAAGCGGGCATCTAGCTGTTTTATCTGGTGCCTTAGTGGGCTTGTGGTACCTGTATGGCAATAAAATTATATTTTCATTTATACTTATCCCCATCTTGGCCTGGGCACGGCTTTATCGCAGAAGGCATACCTTAGTTGAGGTTATTTTGGCCATTATAGTAGGTGTGGTGTGCATGGCAACAGCACTTATTTTTTCTTGACAAAACCATAGTTTTTGTTATATGAAATACATAACAAAGGTATTGTCAAAAATAGTATGAAAAAGAAATTTTGACAATCCCATTGAATAAAAAAGGGGGGAAATTATGCCTTTAAGACCTGGTCAAAGGGATATTGGTGAGGTAGAAGGGAGTCCATTTTTAATCAAGAGAAATGGAAAATATGGAATTAAAGTGCGTTTATGTGCAGGGATGTTAAATAGTAATCAGCTTGAGGCATTAAAAGAGATTACTGAAAATTATGGTATCGGAGAGCTTCACCTCACTGTAAGGCAGGAGGTACTAATCCCTAAAATAAAAGAAGAGTATCTTGAACATGCATTAAAGAGGCTGGAGAGCGTAGGTCTTAGAGGCGGTTCTGCTGGCGGTAGGGTAAGAAACATTGTTGCTTGTGCAGGAAGTAGATATAAGAATTGCGTTCATGATACAGTAGGAATAGCTAGAGAGCTAGATGAAAGATATGGGGAAATGGAACTTCCAGGGGCAATAAAGATAGGTATATCTGGTTGTGGTTATCCTTGTAATCGCCCACAATTTGAGGATATAGGCCTTATAGGAAGGGCAAAACCTGTAGTAGATGAAGAGAAATGTGATGGATCTGGATTTTGTGTAGAATTATGTTTAATGAAGGCTATTAAATTAGATGAAAACAAAAAACCAGTTATTAATAGGGATAAATGTAGGATGTGTGGAAGATGTATTCAGAATTGTCCAAAAGAAGCAATATCTCCAGAAATAAAGGGATTTACCGTTATTTTAGGAGGTAAAGGAACCTGGCCTGCATTTAAGGGAGATACCTTAGCAGAGATGGTGAAGGATGAAGACATAGTCCCAATGGTAGGAAAAATAATTGATTATTTTAAGAAAAATGCACAACCCGGGGAAGGAAGGCTTAGACCTTTAATAAAAAGAATAGGCATAGAAAAATTGAGAGAAGACCTACTTAAAGGAATAGAAGTCTTAATGTAAAAAAACCTTTGACAATTATCTCAAAATATTGTAAAAGGGTTATGAATTTTAAAAGAGGGGTGAACAGTGATAGAGATTGCTTTAAACAAGGCGTTTATTATTCAGTTTGTTAACTTTGTCTTAGTTATGTTTATCCTAAATGCCCTTCTCTATCGTCCTATCCGTCAGGCACTGAAGAGAAGGGAAGAAAAAATTGGTGAGGATAGGGGAGAGGCTGAACGGCTAGACCAAGAGGCAGAAAACAGGTTAAATGAATGGAACAAGGGGTTAGAAGAAGCCAGAAAGGCAGGTTTAGAAAGGCTAGAGCAGTTTCGGAAAGAGGGTAGAGGCGAGGAAAAGACGCTTATCTCAAAGGTGCGTGAAGAGGTAGAAGATCATCTTAAAAAGACGCGTGCAGAGATGACAAAGGACATTGAAGCAGTGCGAGCAACGTTAAAAACTGAGGCAGAGACCTTCTCACTTGAAATTGCTGAAAAGATTTTAGGGAGGCCTGTTAAATGAGATCATTAAGAAGCAAAACAGCCTTTGTTTTAATCCTGCTATTTGTTTTTTCTTCAAGTCTTGGCCTTGTTTGGGCGGTTGAGGAACACGGTGGGGAACACGTGGTTCATAAGGTACACTATACTAAGAGTCAGTTCTTCGATCTGATTAAGCGTGCTGTAAATTTTGGCCTCTTCATTGGGATTCTGGTTTATCTTGCAAGAAAACCTATAGGTAAAATGCTTCGTGAAAGGCGAGAGGGTGTAAAACAAACCTTAGAAGAGGTGGAACAACAGAAACAAGAAGCCCGTAAGAAATATTTAGAATATGAGGCAAAGTTGGCCCAGTTGGATAAAGAGAGGGAAAAGATTATTGATATGTTTATTGGGGAGGGGGAGAAGGAAAGGCAGCGTATCATAGAAGAGGCAAAGAAGGCCGCTGAAGGTATCAAGGCTGGGGCCAAGGTGACAATAGAGCAAGAGACGAGGGCAGCGAGAGCACAAATTAGAGGAGAGGTGGCTGAATTGGCAACAAAGCTGGCAGGTGAGATGATAAAAAAGAGGTTTACTAAAGCAGATCAAGGTAAACTAATAGAGGAATATCTAGCAAAAATGGAGGGATAAAATTGATAGGGAAGGTCGTAGCCCGCCGTTATGCAACAGCATTGTTTAAAGTAGGGATAGAGGATGGTTTGGCTGAGAAATATATTGACGAGATAGAGGCATTTGTCAATGTTTTAGAGTCAAGTAAAGAGCTCAAAACTTGCATTACAAATCCTCTATTTGAAAAAAAATTACGAGGGCAGATACTGAGCAACATTTTAAATAGAATGGCTATTTCTGATATCACAAAGAGGTTTCTAGTACTTGTTTCAGAAAAGGGGCGGTTAGCTTATTTAAAGGATATGTTAGAATTTTATCGCCTTCTTTTAGACGATCATAAAGGTATTGCAAGGGCCGACTTATTTTCTGCCATATCTTTATCGAAAGAAGCCATAGAAAAGATCAAGAACCGCCTTAAGGAAGTCACTAGGAAGCAAGAGGTAATTTTGAATATAAAAGAAGACCCTAGTTTGATAGGGGGTATTGTGGCAAAGATTGGCGATGTGGTCTATGATGGGAGTATAAGGACACAATTAAATGTTTTAAAAGAAAGATTAAGGAGGGGTGAAGTATAATGCAAATAAGAGCAGAAGAAATTAGCCAAATTATTAGTCAACAAATTAAGGGGTATGAGAAGGAAATAGATGTTAGTGAAACAGGGATTGTGCTTTCAGTAGGTGATGGTATTGCCCGTATCTATGGTTGTGAAAAGACTATGTCCATGGAGCTCTTAGAGTTTCCAAAGGCAGAAGTCTATGGTTTGGCAATGAATCTGGAAGAGGATAATGTAGGTGCAGCCATCTTAGGAGAGGATGTGCACATCAGGGAAGGAGACCCTGTAAGGAGGACAGGGCGCATTGCCCAGGTGCCTGCAGGGGAGGCAGTAATTGGCAGGGTAATTGACCCGGTAGGTCGTCCTTTAGATGGAAAAGGGCCTATTGAGACCAAAGAGTTTAGAAGAATTGAGCTTGCAGCGCCAGGGGTGGTTGATAGACAACCAGTGAAAGAGCCTATGTATACAGGGGTTAAGGCCGTTGATGCCATGATGCCTGTAGGCAGAGGGCAGCGTGAACTGCTTATCGGGGACCGTCAGATTGGAAAGACCGCCCTTTTAGTAGATGCCATTATAAACCAGAAGGATACTGATATTTATTGTATTTATGTAGCCGCTGGACAAAAACGCTCTTCTGTGGCCATGGTCATAGATACATTGACGAAATATGGGGCCATGGATTATACTACTGTAGTCTGTGCAGCCGCAAGTGACCCAGCACCATTACAGTATATTTCAGCCTATTCAGGTTGCGCTATTGGCGAGTGGTTTAGAGACAATGGAAAGCACGCATTTATTGCCTATGATGACTTAACAAAACAGGCATGGGCCTATCGTCAGATCTCCCTCCTGCTACGAAGGCCCCCTGGAAGAGAGGCATATCCTGGTGATATCTTTTTTAATCACTCTCGATTATTAGAAAGAGCAGCAAAATACAGTGATGAAAAAGGTGGTGGTTCACTCACTGCCATTCCTGTTATTGAAACCCAGGCAGGCGATGTTTCTGCCTATATTCCTACAAATGTTATTTCTATCACCGATGGGCAGATTTATGTAGAGCCAGGGCTCTTCTTTTCTGGTATCCGCCCTGCTATCAATGTTGGCCTTTCGGTATCCAGGGTAGGAGGCGCTGCCCAGGTAAAGGCCATGAAACAAGTAGCTGGCTCTCTTCGGTTAGATATGGCCCAATACCGTGAAGTAGCAGCATTTGCCATGTTTGGTAGCGAACTGGATAAGGCTACCAGAATGCAACTAGAAAGGGGGATAAGGCTAACAGAGGTCTTAAAGCAGCCTCAATATGAGCCTTTGCCTTTAGAAAAGCAAGTAACCATTTTATATGCTGGAACAAAGGGTTTATTGGATGATTTTCCTGTAGAGGTATTAGGTGAATATGAACCAGCACTTTATAAGTTTGTAGAAAGTAAGTATCCTCAGATATTTTCTTCTATTAAGGAAAAGAATGTAATTGACGATGAGACAGATAAGTTAATGGCCAAGGCTATAAAGGAATTTAATGAGGATTTTAAAAAGACCAAAGGGCTGGCATAGGGGTAAAAATGGCTACTTTAAGGGATATTAAGAGAAAGATTGGTGCAGTAACAAAAACACAGTCAATTACCAGGGCCATGAATATGGTAGCTGCGGCAAAGCTTAGAACCACTCAAGTAAAGATGGAAGGTTTTAAATCATATTCTGAAAAGTATAAAGAGGTTATAACTCGTTTAACCCAGGTGGCCCCTATTGGAGAAGAATTTCCTTTACTTGAAGTAAGAGAAGAGATAAAAAAGGTTCATTTGGTAGTGCTCAGCTCTGATAGAGGCCTATGCGGCGCCTATAATTCCAACCTCATTAGAGAAGTAGAAAAGTTTATCACCGATGCCAATAATAAAGGTCAAGAGACATTTTTGACCATTGTTGGAAGAAAAGCCAGGGATTACTTCAGAAGACGTGCAGTCAACATCAAGAATCAATATGTAGGCATTGTTGGTAAGATTGATTATGCCATGGCCCGTAAGATAGCAGCAGAAATAGTCTCTTCCTTTATTAATAAAGAAGCAGATGAAGTCTATGTGTTTTACAACAGGTTTCTTAGCATGGTTAGACAGGAACCCACTGTTGAAAGATTTCTTCCTATTAAACCAGAGGTGCCAGAGGAAGCTGTACCTTTGTTGGAATATATCTATGAACCCAGTCCAGTGCTAATCTTGGAGCAAATTTTACCAAAGAGCCTAAATGTTCATTTATACAGCAGCATTTTGGAATCTGAGGTAGGTGAGCATGCCGCCAGGATGAGGGCCATGGAGAATGCTACAAATAACTGTAAAGAGCTAATTACTACCTTAACATTAATCTTTAATAAAACTAGACAAGCTGCCATTACAAAGGAGCTTATGGATATAGTAGGAGGGGCTGAAGCCCTAAGGGCATGATACATGAATAAATAAAGGAGGATAAAATGGGAGAAATGAATATAGGGAAAATTGCCCAAATAATTGGGAATGTAGTAGATGTAAGGTTTGAAGAAGGGAAAGTTCCTGCTATATTTAATGCCCTTACTGTAACAAATCCTGCTATTGATGATACAGAAGACAATTTAGTTTTAGAGGTAGCCCAACAGTTAGGGGATAATGTTGCAAGGACTGTTGCCATGGATATGACAGATGGTCTGATAAGGGGAATGCCAGCAAAAGATACAGGGGCGCCTATCCAAATGCCTGTAGGGCATGAAGCTTTAGGACGTATTTTAAATGTGGTAGGAAGGGCAGTAGATGGAATGGGGCCGGTTAAGGCCAAAAAATACTATCCTATCCATAGACCTGCCCCTGACTTGGTAGACCAAAGTACAAAAGTAGAACTATTGGAAACAGGGCTTAAGGTGGTAGATTTGATTATTCCATTTCCAAAGGGTGGGAAGATGGCTCAATTTGGTGGAGCAGGTGTAGGAAAGACAGTGGTTATGTTAGAGATGATCCACAACATTGCCATGGAGCATGGAGGCATCTCTGTGCTGGCTGGCGTAGGGGAGAGGACCAGGGAAGGAAATGACCTATATTTAGAGGTGAAAAATTCCGGTGTTCTTCCGAAATGTGCCTTAATCTATGGGCAGATGACAGAACCACCAGGCGCAAGGGCAAGGGTAGCCCTTTCTGCATTGACCGCCGCAGAGTATTTCAGAGATGAAGAAGGAACGGATGTACTTTTATTTATTGATAATATCTACCGTTTTATCCAGGCATGTTCTGAGGTATCTGCCCTTTTAGGCAGAATGCCCTCAGCCGTAGGTTATCAGCCTACATTGGCAGTTGATTTGGGTGAATTACAAGAAAGAATTACATCTACTCAAAAGGGTTCTATTACCTCTGTCCAGTGTGTCTATGTGCCAGCAGATGACCTGACTGACCCAGGTCCAGCTACTACATTCGCCCACTTAGATGGAACTATTGTTCTATCCAGACAAATTGCAGAGCTGGGTCTTTACCCAGCCGTTGATCCCCTGGATTCCTCTTCAAAGATCCTTGATCCCCATTTCTTAACTATGGATCATTATACTACAGCTAGAGAGGTTCAACAGATTCTGCAGAAATATAAGGATTTGCAAGATATTATTGCTATTTTGGGAATGGAAGAGCTTTCTGAAGAGGACAAGCTTACAGTGGCCAGGGCAAGGAGGATACAGCGTTTCTTATCTCAGCCATTCCATGTAGCCGAAGAATTTACAGGAAGGCCAGGTGCCTATGTAAAGTTAGAAGATACCATAAAGGGATTTAGGGAAATATTGGAAGGAAAGCATGATGATTTACCAGAGCAGGCATTTTACATGGTAGGACCTATTGAAGAGGCTGTAGAGAAGGCAAAGAAATTAGCAGCAGCTTAAGAGGAAAATGAGATGGCAAAAATCCTTTTAGAAGTAATTACACCAGACCGTGTGGTGGTACGTGAGGAGGTAGATTCAGTAACAGCTATCGGGGCAGAAGGTGAATTTACAGTACTACCAGGTCATGCAGCATATCTACCCCTTTTGGAGATAGGAGAGGGACATTATATAACAGATGGACGTACTGAATATATGACTATTGCAGGGGGTATTGCTGAGGTATCTAAGGATAGGATGACCATCCTTGCTGAGGCAGCAGAACTTGGGAGGGAAATAGATGTTGAGAGGGCAAGAAGAGCAAGGGAGCGGGCACTAGAAAGGTTAAGGAAGAGAGAAAATGTAGATGTAGCCAGGGCAGAAGCGGCTTTAAGGCGTGCAATCACAAGGATTAAAACAGCAGAAAAGGCAGGATAGCTTAGTCTTTTAGCTGGGATTGATTAAAAAGGCAGGTCTAAATGGCCTGCCTTTTTTTTTATTTTTCTAGAGGTGATTCTGTAGAACCAAAGTGATAACGTCACTAGGGTTACGCCACTTGGAATATTAATCCTTGTCGTTAAAGGATTTCCAATAGCCGGATATCAAAAGTCAGGTCTTCCCCAGCCAAAGGATGGTTGGCATCTAACGTCACGCTCGATTCAGAGACATCGGTCACCGTGACTACAATTGTTCGACCATCCGCTTGACGGCTTTGTAGCCGCTGACCGACCTCTGGGTTCAAGTCCACTGGAAATTGGTTTCGATCTATCACTAGTACCAGTTCCTCACGGTGTGGGCCATACGCTTTGTCCGCCGGGATTTTAGTGTTTTTCGATTCGCCCGGATTCATCCCGACTACAGCTTGTTCAAAGCTTGGGATCACCCGACCCTCGCCTATTGTAAATTGTAAAGGGTCTCGGTTAGTGGAGGTATCAAATACCGTGCCGTCCTCCAATTTGCCCGTGTAGTGAACCTTAACGGTATCACCCATTTTTGCCTGTGTCATTCTTTCCTCCTTTAGTTTTGTATTTATTGCAATCCAACGAACAAAAACTTAATTTAAAATTTAAACCTCAAGTCTACACAGATAAATACAGATTGTCAAGATTTTAGGCCTGTTCCTGACAGGTTCAGGAATACAAAAATATTTTCTGCGGTTATTGGCGAAAACCTGCCCGCCAATGCCTGTTTGTCTCGTTCTCCTGCACGACGGTGGGCCCGCCTGCCATCGCTTTGCTCAGGCAATAGCGGGCAGGAAAGCAAAGCTTTTTTAATTATTATTTTTCTCTGTGCCCTCTGCGGTGAACGATTACTATTTTTTTAATCACTCGAAGATCACGTCTTACTGGCGTTTACAAAATGGAAAAATTAAGATAAGAATTAGTAAATAAAAATAACTAAAGGAGTATAAAATGGGTGAAATCTTACCTATTATTTTGGCTGCAGGAAAGGGCGTGAGGATGGTCTCTTCACAACCAAAGGCACTGCATAAATTTTTAGGAAGGCCCATTTTAAGCTATGTTATTGATGTAGTCAAAGAGTTAGGCCCTAAAAAGACATGGGTAGTTATAGGTCATGGCTCAGAGAAAATAAGAGAAACATTTAAACA
>CAZNJP010000008.1:0-27831 GCA_964573345.1 uncultured Syntrophobacter sp.
AGATTTCCTCTGGAGTAGGCTCTATTTTAAGGGATTCTTTTATGGTTTGCAAAAACTCATTAGTAAAATTTGGGATGTGTTCCTCTTTATTTTCTTTTTCACCAAACAGTCGCTTTTCGGGTTCGTCGGGGTAGAAGTAGAGTGGGAAAACGTAAGTTCTTTCTTTGGTTCTAATAGAGACAAGCTCTCTATTGGTTAAACATTCTGAAATGAAAACATGGGAAAATGGCAATTTAGATAGTATTCGTACCAATGCTAAGCCTAAATTTTCTGTTAGCAAATTCTTCATAAAAGGCAATCTAGGTCTATCTATCAAAGTTGGTTCGTAGCAAATAAACCTTATATCAAAGGGTCGATAGGCATAAGGATAAATTTTATCTTCAGCTTCCTGACTTCTAATCTTTTGCCTTGCCTCAGCTAACTTCCAAGTTCCTGTATCCTTGAGGTTCAGGCTTTGACCAACCAAGTCATCAGCTAGGTTGCCCATGAAAATTCTAAGTCTCTGGACTATTTCTTCTTTTGTAAAACCCACCACGAAATGATCTCTGTGCGTTGTTACCCCACTTGACCACTTCCTAAATATCTCCGTTACCTTCCAGAATTGCTCATACTCTGCCTGCAAGGCAAAATCCTTGGGGACAAAGAAATAATAAGGTGAGGTAGGTTTGAGTTCTTGCCACTTTGTGGAAGCTACATCATTTTTAAATAGGTAGTTGTATTTTTCTTCTCTAAGTCCCCAAATATCTGCATAATAAACCTTAGCCAGTTTCTTTTCTCTCATATTACCTGAATCCCTTTTGACTTGACCTCATCTCCAATAAATGTGCCGCTGTGTTCCGATTTAAATTCCTTTTCCGTAATTCCTAATATCTCCATGGGTCTTTTTATCCCTATACGGGAGCGCCCTAAAAGACATAATCGCTCCCAGAGATCCAAATCTTCAAAATCGTCAGACACAACAACCAAATCTATGTCACTGTCTTCCCTGGCTTTTCCTAACGCATGAGAGCCATAAAGAATAATCCTTTTAACTCTAACTCCCAATGATTCAAGTTTCTGTTTATATTCATTTATAATATGATAGATTTCTCTATCCATTGAAAGACCTCCTTAGTTTTTACCAAAATAAATTTTGCCCTTTCCCGCGAAAAATCCTTAAGCATCCTCTGAAAGTCCCTTGGGTATCTTGTAACCACGCTTAAATTGCTAATTTCCACCAGGAACTTCCCCATATCTTTATCTAGAGATAAACTTGCAATTTCTACAAGATATTCTAAGTCGTGGGTTTTAGATGGCATTTTACCAGTAATTTCTTCAACCTTTGCCTTTAAAACCTTTTCTAGCGCTAAATGGCACATAAAGATAGTAAGATAGTATAGATATACCTGCCTGTGTTAAACATATGCTCAGCAGTTTCTAAATCGTACTTTGCAGAATCCAACCAGTTCTTAACTTCTCTTTTCATCCCCATATTTCACAAATAATGCTATGGCGACTCCTTGCTGGATATCAAAAACATTTTCATCCTTGCCACCTTTGGGTGTTTTTTCACCAATCCTTGAAGAGCCATGCAGGTTTAAAATATAAATTTCATCAAATGTCTCAAGGAGCTTCCTTCTTATACCACGGTGGATAATACCAGAAAGGTAAGAATTATTGCTTATTATTCCAATAATGCCCATCCCTGCCTGCTCTATCTTAAAGTGGTCAAACCGAATAAACTTTATATAGTCATCAGAAAGAGGCTGAATATTCCTTTCATGCCTCACATCTTCTTTATAATCTTCCATCAAATCTTCAATGAAATCTGATTTATTTTCTGAGCTCACTGAATAGGGAGGATTGCCAAGGATTACCAAAATTGGTACTTTTTCTTTTATCTTCTTTGCCTCTTGGCCTTCTTTGGTAAGGTCAATAAGGATTCTTTGTTGCCCTCCAGGTTCTTTCATTTCTAAAGTGTTTGTAAGGTAGAATTGAAATCGTTTGCCATCTTTAAACTTATAGCCCATCTCCTCTAACACCATAGAGGCCTTAAAATGGCCAACTGTATATGGGGCCATAAGTATTTCAAAGGCATAAAAATTGGGCAAGATATGCTCCTCTATATAAGACTTAATAACTCCTGCCTTATTTCTTTCTTCTAATTCTTCTTTAACTTGTTTAATAGCTTGGACAACAAAGGTAAGTGTACCTGCTGCTGGGTCAAGGAGGGTCACATCCCTTGTGGCAAGTCCTTCAGGTTTTTTAAACCTATCTTTTAAAAGGTTATGAATTGATCGCACAATATATGAAACTACAGGCAAAGGTGTATAATAAACTCCTAATCTTTGCCTTTCTCTTGGGTTATAAGTAGCGAGGAATGTTTCATAGAAATGAATCACCGGGTCTTCATCCCATTTAGTGGTCTTAAATTCAGAAAGAATTGATGAAATATCCGCTTTTTCTAAAATCTGTGCTATCTCATCTATGACCCAGGATAAAGATTCTGGTAGATTTGGCCCAGTAAAGGACCAAAAAATTTCCTTAAGTAAAAGTAAGGTTTCAGGGATAAATTGCCAGGCCAGTTCCTTTTTAAAGCCATTTTTGACCTTCATTCTTGCTGCAAAAAGCCCATAGGTAATAGTCTGGGCATATAAATCAGCAAACCTTTCCTTTGTTAGGCCTTCTATAAGCTCTTGCCTAAATGCCTCATAAAATCCTACTACTTCTTTATTTTCTTCTGATAGCTCTTCTTTTAAGATAAACTCAAGAAATCTTGTCCTTTTTGCAAGCTCAATAGAAAGCTTGGAAGAGTCCCTTATTTCAGGTATTGAAAATGAAAAGAATTTTTCAAGGAGTTCAAAGAATAAATCTAACTTTTCAGGGATAGGGGATTGCCTTAAACTTTGCAAAATAAATTTACGGCCAGCCTCTACTTCATAGGTTAAATTGCTATGCCTATACAGCCTAAATTCTAAGAAATTTGTTAGGATAAGGTTTGGAAGTGAGTTTCTATACCTTTTTAGTTGCTCGGAATCTTCAATATCTTTTAGATTTTCATCTGGGGTTTTTGTCTCAATATAGCCTATAATCTTCCCATCTGTCCTAATAAGGAAATCAGGAATACCTACCTCTGTCCTTTTGGGCTGAACAAGAACACTAGCTTCCTTTTCAGTTAATAGCAGCCTTGAGCATTCCTCAATAAGCCTTTTAAAACAAGGATAAAAACTCTCCTCCCTGAAACCACCATTTATGTAAATCTTGTGGATTTCCTTGAAGTAATTGTTAAAAAACCTTTTAAGTTTGTCTTTTTGTGATTTGTTCATTTATTACCTTGATACAGTAGTCGTGTAATTTTTTAACCGGCTCCTTTGTAACAAAAAAGCGCCTGTCTGCAAAATTCAATATCAAGTTTACCCCGTTAAGTAATTGCTTGCAAACAAAAAATACTAAATTATAATGCACTCATGATTCCACCATTTATTATAGTATTTGACATAGAGACTATACCAGATAAGCGTTTGGCTATTAGTGTTCTGGGAAAAGAGGGTGATACATTTAATGAGGTCCTTGAAAGACAGAGGAAAAAGTATGGAAAAGAAAAGATTGAAGACGTCTTCTTGGTCCCGCCTTTTCATCAAATTATATCCTTATCTATCTTGCTGAGATTTTTAAAATCAGATGGTGCAATTGAAAGAATATGGATGGCTATAACTCCAAATCTTTCTGAGGAAGAAATCCTTAAAAGATTTTGGAAAATTATGGGAGTTATGATAGAAAGGGCCAAAGTATACAGTAAAAACCGACCAGTATCAGAATATCCTTATTTAATTACCTATAATGGTAAAAATTTTGATATGCCTGTCCTGGTAGCCAGGACTTTAAAACATAAGGATTTTATAGTAAGGCAGAAATTAGAGGATAGGGCTGTAGCCAGGGGCTTGACAGTATTTTTTGATGATGAAGATAAGTGGGAAAGGGATAAGGCCAATTATACCCACCGATACTCAAGATACAATATAGACCTTATAGAAATCTTGGGAAGTCATAAATATAGCCTATATACCATGTGTAGTCTATGTCATATCTTGGTTAAAACAGAGGGGGAAGGCAGTGAGATACTCTCTTATTACAATAACAAAGAATTTGAGAGAATAGCTAGATACTGTGCAGAAGATATTAAGGCAACATATTTACTTTATCTAAATCATCTTTTGCTTAAAGCAAATATTCAAAAAATGCACCAAATACAAGAAGAAATACAGGTGATTAAAAATTTACCCCTGGAGATAGTTGAGTAAATATCGTGGAAACAGCACTCATTGAGCAGAGAAAAGAAAAGATAAAAACACTCAAAACCAAGGGTATTCCTGTATATCCCAATGATTTTAAAATCACCCATCACATTAAGGATATTTTGCTTGCTTACGGTGATAAAGAAGGAGGCGATTTAGAGAAATTAGAAGAGATATTTCATCTAGCTGGCAGGATTATGGCCTTGAGGCCGTTTGGCAAGGTGACCTTCATCCATCTTCAAGATGCTACAGGAAGGCTTCAGGCCTATTTTAAGCAAGATGTATTAGGCAAAGAGCAATATGAGGTTTTTAAACTGCTAGACATTGGAGACATTATTGGTATAGAAGGTAGGTTATTCCGCACCAAAACAGGAGAATTAACAATTTTTGTAAATGCCTTCAAGCTCCTTACCAAGTCCTTGAGACCGTTACCAGAGAAATACCATGGTTTAAAAGACATAGAGCTCCGCTACAGGAAGCGCTATTTAGACTTGATGGTAAATCCCAAAGTAAGGGAAGGGTTTTTAAAACGCACCAAGGTCATACATTGCATTAGAGAATTCTTTATAGAACGTGATTTTACAGAAGTAGAAACACCAATGATGCAAATTATCCCTGGAGGTGCATTGGCCAGGCCATTTAAGACCTATCATCATACATTAGACACACCTCTTTATTTACGTGTGGCTCCAGAGCTCTATTTAAAAAGATTGCTAGTAGGTGGTTTTGAGCGTGTATTTGAGCTAAATCGTAATTTTAGAAATGAGGGCATAGATATAGACCACAACCCTGAATTTACCATGTTGGAATTTTATCAAGCATATGCTACATACGAAGATTTGATTAAATTGACAGAGGAGTTTATATCTTGGCTTACACAAAGACTTTTGGGAAAATGCAAAATTCGTTATCAAGGAAAAGAAATTAATTTGATGCCCCCTTATAGACGTATAGATTTTTTTGGGTCTTTATCAAATATAGGTGGCATTCCTGAAGAAACATTAAAAGACAAAGGGAAAACACTTTCATGTGCCCAGGCCTTAGGCGCCAAGCTTCGCCCTGGCGAAGGCATAGGCAAGGCATTAACTAAATTGTTTGAAAAGACTGTAGAGCCTAAATTGATTCAACCCACATTTGTAGTTGGTTACCCCCTAGATGTCTCTCCTTTGGCAAGACGTAATGAGAAAAACCCTGAGATTACAGATCGTTTTGAACTTTTTATAGCTGGAAAGGAGATAGCTAATGGTTTTTCTGAATTAAATGACCCTGATGACCAGAGGCAGCGTTTTATGGCCCAATCTGTTAGACAAAAAGCAGGTGATGAGCAAACGCACCCCTTAGATGAGGATTTTATTACTGCATTGGAATATGGAATGCCTCCTGCAGCCGGCGAGGGCATAGGCATCGATAGACTGGTGATGGTTTTGACAGACGCTCCTTGTATCCGGGATGTGATCCTATTCCCTCATCTCAGGCCAGAAAAGGAATGAGATTACCATTTGAATTATTTATCAGTCTAAAATACCTTCGGGCCAAGAGAAAGCAAGCCTTTATTATCTCCCTTACTACTTTTATCTCTATAATTGGGGTATCCCTGGGAGTAATGGCCCTTATTGTGGTCTTATCAGTAATGTCTGGATTTGAGAAAGAAATAAGAAATCGCATTTTGGGGGTTAATGCCCATATCTTTGTATTTAACTTTAATGGGAATATAAACAATTATCATAAAACGATAGAACAGCTTAAGAAGGTAAAAGGCATTACAGAAGCTAGCCCATTTATTTATACCCAAGTGATATTAAATACAGGGGCACGAGTATCTGGCGCTGTATTGCGTGGTGTTGATGTAAATACCTGTACTAATCTAGCAAACATATTGCGTTATGGAAAACTTGAAGAATTAGAGAGTGTTAAAGAAATAAACGGAAGGCGTTTTCCTTCCATAATTATAGGGAAAGAACTGGCAAAGAATTTAGGCATTTGGGTAGGGGATACAGTTTCGGTGATGTCTCCCTTTGGGCGTATCACGCCACAAGGCCCGGCCCCAAAGACAAAACAATTTTTGGTTAAAGGGATATTTGAATCAGGGATGTATGAGTATGATACTTCCTTGATATATATTTCCCTAAAGCAGGCCCAAATGCTTTTAAATTTAGGGAAGTCTGTGACAGGTTTGGAGGTAATGGTAAATCGGATTTTTAAGGCCAAAGAGATTGCCAAGGAGATTCAGCAAAATTTAGGATATCCATTTTGGACCCGTAATTGGATGGATATGAATAAAAGCCTATTTTCCGCCCTAAAATTAGAAAAACTCGCTATGTTTATTATGCTAAGCCTCATTGTGTTAGTAGCTGCCGCGGGTATCGCTGGGACCCTCATTATGATGGTAATGGAAAAAAACAAAGACATTGGCATATTAAAATCCATGGGGGCTACCTCTACTAATATTATGAAAGTATTTGTTTATGAGGGGTTAATCATAGGAGGTATCGGCGCTATTTTGGGCCTTATAGGAGGGACTACTATTTGCCTTTTACTCAGGCATTATCAATTTATTCATCTACCAAAAGACATTTATTATATTTCCACTTTACCTGTGGAGATAAAAGGGTGGGATATATTCTTCATTTTAATAGCTAGCTTGATAATTTGCTTTCTGGCCACACTTTATCCCTCTTGGAAAGCAAGTAGGCTTGACCCCATAGAGGCAATCCGTTATGAATAAGCCACTTTTAGAGGTAAAAAATCTACATAAGCACTTTAGGACAGATAGTCATTGTATTAATGTGTTAAAAGGTATCGATTTTGAGGTATACCCCGGGGAGGGCATTGCTATTATTGGGGCCTCTGGTGTGGGAAAATCTACCCTTCTCCATATCCTTGGTACATTAGAATGTCCCAGCATGGGCACAGTCCTCTATGAGGGGAAAAATGTGTTTGAACTCACACTTAAAGAGCTAGCACGGTTTCGTAATCAGAGTATAGGCTTTATATTTCAATTCCATTATCTATTACCAGAGTTTAATGCATTAGAAAATGTGATGCTGGCTGCTTTAATTGCTGGTTGGGATGCCTCTAAGGCCAATAAAGAGGCTGTTTTTATCCTGTCTGAGTTGGGTTTGGCCGATAAATTGAAACAACGTATAGGTGAACTTTCTGGGGGGGAAAGACAGAGGGTGGCCATTGCTCGTGCCTTAATCTTAAAGCCAAAACTCATTTTGGCTGACGAACCTACAGGAAATTTGGATGAGGAAACGGCAAGGAAGACCCAGGATTTACTATTTAGCTTAAATCAAAAGGGATTGACTATGATTGTAGCTACTCACAACTTGAGGTTAGCTTCCCTATTTCCTTTATGCTATGAACTAACAGGTGGTCAGTTAGTCAGTAGGTTAACTGAATAACCTTGTATATCATGAATCGTGCATCGTGGATCGGATGAGAAAGGCACTTAGTCTTGCTTTCTTAAGTCTAATGGTATGGCAAACATTGGCCTGGGGACAGGAAAGATCAAAGATAGCCATTGTCCCATTTACTATTTATAGCGAAGAAAGGCTAGAACAATTGCAAACAGGAATTCCTACAATGCTTATAAAAAAGATACCAAAAGAGCGGTTAGAATTGATTTTTTATCCTCTAGAGAAACTGCCTATTTCTGATGAGAAGGCTATAAAATGTGGTAGAAATATAGGGGCAGAGTATGTGATTACAGGAAGCCTGACAAAGGTTGGGAAACCGTTTAGTTTAGACATCACCATTTTGGAAACAGAGGGCATAAGGCCACCTTTTTCTATATACGCAAAGGCACCGTCTTTGGAAAAATTATCTGAGCTTTTAGATAAAGTGGCTAAGGAAATAGCCCTTAAGATTTTAAGAAAACAAAAGATTGTAAAGCTGGAGATTACAGGCAATAAGCGTGTAGACACAGAGGCCATTTTAGCTGTGATGAAGAGCAAAGAAGGGGAAATACTTGACCCTAAGATTATTAGGGAGGATATAAAAACTATCTTTAAGATGGATTATTTTAAAGATATTAAAGTAGATGTGAAAGAGGTCCCTTTGGGGGTTATTGTAAAATTTATTGTTGATGAAAAGCCTGTAGTGAGGATTATTCGCATAGTGGGCAATAAGGCCATTAAAGAAGAAAATATAAAAGAGGCCATGGCCTTAAAGGCCAACACTATTCTAAATGTGGATTTGATAAAAAAATCTATAGATCAAATAAAATCCCTTTATCAAAAGGAGGGTTATTTTGACGCTCAAGTAGAATATGAAATATATACCCTGACCCCCAAAAAAGTGGAAGTGGTATTTGACATTAAAGAAGGTGCTAAAGCATTTATTAAAAAGATTGCTTTTCAAGGGAACAAATCATTTAAGGACAAAAAACTGAAAAAATCGATGAAAAATAAAGAAAGATGGCTTTTTTCCTTTATTACTGGCTCAGGTAAATTAAAAAGAGAGGATTTAAAAAATGATCTCAACCGCATTGTGGCGTTTTATTATAATCATGGATACATTAGGGCCAAGGTTGGTGAGCCCAAAATAGAGCGTAAAGGTAGGGAGATTTACATCACTATTCCTATTGAAGAAGGAGAACAATATCACGTAAATAAGGTAGAGGTTAAGGGAGATTTAATTGAACCTGCACCCAAGTTGTTAAAGCATCTCAAGCTCAAAAAGAAAGAAGTCTATAGCCGACAGGGGCTACAAGAAGATATAATGAAACTTACTGAGATTTGTGCTAATAAAGGATTTGCCTATGCAGAGGTAACACCTCAGGTAAAAACAGACGATGTTATGCATCTGGCGGACATTGTTTATAATATTAAGAGGGGGATTAAGGTTCATATTGGGCGTATTGAGATTGAAGGGAATATAAAAACACGTGATAAGGTAATTCGAAGGGAATTTTGGGTATCAGAAGGGGAGACCTTTGATAAAGGCCTCTTAGAAGAAAGCTTGGGCAACTTGAGACGCTTGGGATACTTTGAAGATGTAAAGGTAGAAACCGAGCAAGGACCATCTGCTGATGAAATAAATCTAAAGGTTAAAGTAAAAGAACAACCTACAGGTGCATTTTCTATCGGGGGAGGCTATAGTTCAATAGAGAATTTTATTGTGATGGCAGATATCTCACAAAGGAATTTTTTAGGTCGTGGTCAGCAACTGACATTAAGGGGTTATATTGGTGGAATCACCCAACGTTATACCTTTGACTTTACAGAGCCTTATCTATTTGATACCCGCCTTTCTACTGGTTTTCAGGGCTATAAATGGGATATTGAATACATGGATTTTACTAAAATAAGCAGTGGTGGAGAAATAAGACTAAGTCATCCAGTAGGTCATTACTCTCGCATATCTTCTACATATCGCTTTGAATGGGCAAAGACTGCAGATTTTTTAGAGACTGCTTCACGCTTTATTACAGAGCTAGCAGATGGAATCTCTACTAGTAGCTTGCGTCTTGGTTTTAGGCGTGATACAAGAAATAGGTATTTTTATCCCACTAAGGGAACCATCTTATCAAGTAATATAGAATTTGCAGGTGGGCCTTTTCAAGGCGATAGTGCCTTTACTCGCTATGAGGCATCTGCCTCTATATTTATCCCGCTATTTTGGGGTACTGTAGGTTTTGTTAAAAGCACTATTGGCTATATCAATAGAAGAGGAAAAGGGCTATTGCCTCTATTTGAGAGGTATTATTTGGGTGGGCCAGCTACATTACGCGGCTTTGACTTTGCAGCAGTGGGTCCAAGAGACCCCGAAACCGGTGAATTAATTGGTGGGAATAAGATGCTTTTATTTAACCTTGAATTTAGGTTTCCTATAGTGGAAAAGATAAGACTTACCGGGATGGTATTCCTTGATGCTGGAAATGCATTTGATGATGACGAGGGATTTAGTCTTAGCGGTTTAAGGAAAAGTATAGGTCTTGGCATCAGGTGGTTTTCTCCCATGGGACCTGTTAGGATAGAGTGGGGCTATATCCTTGAGCGTCGTCCTGGTGAACCTTCTGGTAACTGGGAATTTGGCATGGGGACATTCTTTTAAATTAAAAATTAAAAATTCAAAATTAATAAATAAAGGAGGAGGGTATGAAAGGGGTAAAGATTTTTATAGTTTTTTGTTTCTTATTCTTCATTTTTACCACTTTGGTAAATGCAGGGGATATCAAGATTGGGGTAGTAGATTTACAAAAGGCCCTTAATTTGTGTAAAGCAGGGAAGGCAGCTATGACAGGGCTTTCAAAAAGGTCTGAAAAGATGAAAAAAGAACTTCAGGACAGGCAAGCAGAGCTGGAAAAACTAAGGAAAGAGCTAGAGAAACAAAGCTTAATGTTGAGTTTAGAAGCAAGCCGGGATAAAGAGAAGGAATACGAAAGGAAGTTCAGGGATTTTAAATATTTATATCAGGATTATAAAGATGAAATGGCAAGGCAAGAATTTGAGGCTGTCCAACCTATCTTAAATGAGTTACGAAATATTACAGAGAAGATTAGAAAAAAGAATCATTATACCATTATTTTGGAAAAGAGCGCTGGTGTAATTTGCTGTCAAGCGGATATAGATGTTACAGATGAAGTGATTAAACTATATGATCAAGAATGGCAAAAAGGCAGTTCAGGCAAATGATTAAATTAAAAGAGATTGCTCAATTATTTGGTGGGGAGTTGATAGGGAATGGTGAGATACCCATTAGAGGAATTGCCTCCATTGAGACTGCAGAACATGGGCAAATTGCCTTTTTAGCCAATCCCCGGTATAAGGCACTTTTAAAAAAGACAAGGGCCAGTGCAGTTATTGTGCCTTTAGGAATTAAACAGGCAAAGGTAGCTATTATTTGCACTCCCAAGCCTTATCTAGCATATGCAAAAGTAGCCAGGCTATTTTATAAGTGGCCTTATACATTTGAGGGAATTAGTGAAGATGCCTACATTGGTAAGGGTGTTTCTTTAGGTAAAAAGATAACTATCTACCCTTCTGCCTATATTGATGATAATGCCCAAATCGGGGATGAGGTAATTATTTTTCCAGGTGTATACATCGGGCCTCGGGTAAAGGTTGGGGCAAAAACCCTTGTTTATCCTAATGTTACTATATTGGCCGATTGTAAAATTGGAAGAGGCGTGGTTATTCACAGTGGAGTAGTAATTGGTAGCGATGGCTTTGGCTATTCTAAAGATGAGCAAGGTCATTATGTAAAAATTCCCCAAATGGGCATTGTAGAAATTGAAGATGAAGTAGAAATAGGAGCAAACACTACTATTGACAGAGCGGCCTTGGGAGAAACATTGGTGAAAAGAGGAACCAAGATAGACAATCTAGTCCAAATTGCACACAATGTAGTAATCGGAGAGGATTCTATTATAGTAGCCCAGGTAGGCATTGCAGGTAGCACTAAGCTGGGGAATAGAGTGAGACTGGCTGGCCAAGCAGGAGTAGTGGGGCATGTTCAGATTGGCAATGGTGCAACTATTGGGGCAAAGACAGGTGTTGCCAAATCTGTGCCTAAGGAGGCAAAAATGGCATCAGGCGTGCCAGCTATGCCTTACCAAACCTATTTAAGGGCTATGGCTGTCTTACCCAAACTTCCAACCCTCCTTTCACGTCTGAAGCGATTGGAAAGAGAGATAGAACGCTTAAAAGAGGAAAAAAAATGAAGGGTGTATTAGGCATTGAAGGAATAAAAAGGTGTTTGCCTCATCGTTATCCATTTTTATTAGTAGATAGAATTTTGGAAATAGAGTTAGGCAAAAAGATTGTAGGAATAAAAAATGTTACTATTAACGAGCCCTTTTTTAAAGGGCACTTCCCTAAAAGACCTGTCATGCCAGGTGTTTTAATCATTGAGGCCATGGCCCAGACAGGGGCAGTATTGGCCTATAAATCTGCGGAAGCCAAGGCCGAGGGTAAGTTTTTTTACCTAGCTGGCATAGATAAAGTTAGATTCCGGAGACCTGTTTTCCCTGGAGATCAGATTGTCTTTGAGTTAGAAACATTGCATCAAGGAAGCCGCGCCTGTAAGCTGAAGGGCAAGGCATTTGTAAATAAGGAACTTGTGGCAGAGGCAGAATTAACTGCTGTACTTTCAGAATGACATGCCAGATATTCATCCCACAGCTATTATTCATCCTAGTGCAGAGATTGCAGAGGGTGTGAAGATAGGGCCATATAGTCAAATTGGCCCAAATATAAAAATAGGTTGTGACTCTGTCATAGAATCCCATGTAGTTATCCATTCTCATACCATCCTTGGTGAAAAATGCCGCATCTTTCCCTTTGCCTCTATTGGTGCTATCCCTCAAGACTTAAAATTCAAAGGAGAGGAGTCCTGGGTAAAGATTGGTAATGAATGTATAATTAGAGAGTTTGTCACCATTCATCGTGGTACTGCTTCAGGTGCAGGGATAACAGAGATTGGAAAAGGAAGCTTCCTTATGGCCTATGCCCATATAGCCCATGATTGTAAAATAGGAAATCATGTAATTGTGGCTAATGTAGCCACATTGGCAGGCCATGTGGAAATAGAAGACTACGCTATTATTGGTGGGATAACAGCTATTCATCAGTTTCTAAAGATAGGGGCATATGCCATTTTAGGGGGTATGTCTGCCACTGTAAAAGATATTCCTCCCTATGTCATAGCCTCAGGCAATAGGGCCAAGCTCTATGGACTCAATTTAGTTGGGTTGCGAAGGCACAATTTTTCACAAGATGTAATTTCTGCTTTAAAAAAGGCTTATGGTATATTAATACGTTCAAAAAAAACATTAAGAGTAGCCTTAGAAGAAATAAAAAATGAACCAATTTTTCGTTTACCAGAAGTAGCACATTTTGTTGAATTTATAGAAAATTCTAAAAGGGGTATACCAAGAAGGTGGAAAAGATCGGATTGATTGCTGGAAATGGTAGATTCCCTATTATATTTGCCCAAGCAGCAAAGAGGGAAGGCTATAAAGTTATAGCCATTGCCCACAAAGGTGAGACCTTAGAGGAATTGAAAAACTGGGTAGATAACATTCAGTGGATCAGGATAGGGAAATTAGGGAAATTGATTGATTTTTTTAAAAAGAATGGAGTAAAGGATGTGGCACTAGTAGGTGGCATCACTAAAAAGAAGATGTTTACAGACATTGTGCCTGACTTGAGGGCCTTAAGCTTGGCCTTACGCCTTAAGATCAAAAAACCTGCCCGCTACCTGCCCGCTCGTGCCTCGCAGTGGCAGGTAGGTAGCGCTTTAGCAGGCGGGGATGATGTTATTTTAAAAGCAGTGGCAAAAGAGCTGAAAAAGGAGGGTTTAATCGTTCAGCCTTCTACATCATTTGTGCCGTCGCTATTAGCACCAAAAGGGTGTTTAACAGGATATAAGCCAAATAAAGAACAGCAATGTGATATCGAATTTGGTTGGCAGATGGCAAAGGCAATTGGGGCCTTAGATATTGGGCAATGCGTGGTAGTGAAGCAACAAACTGTACTAGCAGTGGAGGCTATAGATGGGACAGATGAGACCATAAAAAGAGGAGGTGCACTGGCTAAAGGGGCAGTAGTTGTTAAAGTAAGCAAACCACAACAGGACTTGAGGTTTGATGTACCTGCTGTAGGCCTTAATACTATCAAAAATATGATAGAAGTAAAGGCTTCTGTATTGGCCATAGAAACAGGCAAAACCTTGATGTTTGATAAGGAGAATATGATAGAAGAAGCAAACAAATCAGGGATTAGTATTGTTAGTCTATAGTGAGTCAGTTGGTCAGTTAATCAGTTATTTTTGAGTATAAGAATGACAAATGACAAAGCCCCCCATAGAAGTAGGCTGCGCCACTTCACGGGGCAGGCAAATGTCAAATTCACCCCGTTAGATAGTTAGTAAAGATAGTAAGAATCATAACTTAGTATAGGGATAAGGGGTTTGCAGTTAGCAATCAGTCTTGTTTTCCATTTTGAATTTTCCATTTGATTTTAGTATTCTAAGTCCTTAAGAAATGCCCTAAATCCTTTCCCCAGTTTAGGATGTTTTAAACCATAAATTATATTGGCCTTAAGGTAACCTAGTTTATCTCCACAATCATAACGTTCTCCTTCAAATTCATATCCATAAATAGCACTTTTTTGGCTCAACTCATTTAGGGCATCGGTGAGCTGTACTTCACCACCTTTACCAGGGGGGGTATGCTCCAAAACAGAGAAAATGTCTTTAGTTAAGATGTAACGGCCAATTACCCCTAAGTTAGAAGGGGCCTCTTCAGGCAATGGTTTTTCGACTAATTTTTTTGCTCTATAAAGATGCTCTGCTACAGGTTCTGGAGTAATTATTCCATATTTTGATATCAATTCTTGTGGTATGCGCTCTATAGCCACTACTGTGCTCTTTGTCTTTTCATAAATGGAAATGAGCTGTGAAGTGCAAGGGATTTTACTGTCTATTAGGTCATCAGGCAGAAGTACTGCAAATGCATCCTCAAAGATCAAAGATTGAGCACACAGGATGGCATGTCCTAGACCTAAGGGTTGTTTTTGCCTAATAGAGACAATATCAATCATTTTAGACAGGTCCCTGGTAATGGAAAGCAATTCCTTTTTGTCCCTTTTTTCCAATACGGACTCTAATTCAAAGGCGATATCAAAGTGATCTTCAATAGAAAACTTACCCTGTCGGGTGACAAAAATAATCCCTTCAATCCCACTGGCAAGGATCTCTTCTACAATGTATTGAATCAATGGCTTATCCACTACAGGCAACATCTCTTTAGGCACTGTCTTTGAGGCAGGTAAAAATCTTGTTCCCAATCCTGCAACAGGTATCACTGCCTTTTTAACCATGCCTTGACTATATTATGTCTTGGAGATTGTGTCAAGTTGACAGTGTTTATTTAATAGCTTACAGTGGCATATAAATCGAGAAATCGTTAAATTCAAGAGGAAGCGCTCAACGATAAATGGTTTTGCTATTTGACGAATCGTTTGACATTCGGGCTATTTTAAAATGAAAAGGGTAATATTGGCCTTTATAATAATTTTTACAACGGTAGCAGAGGCCAAGATTATCGATAGAATAGTGGCCATTGTTAATGATGAAGCTATTACTTTATCAGAGCTGAAAGAAACTTTACAGCTTTTCCCTAACCCATCTCCAAAGGCCTTGATAAAAAAACAGGTTTTAGAACAACTGATTAATGAAAAATTAGCAGCTCAAGAGATAAAGCAATTGGGCATTAAAGTAAGTGAAGAGGAGATAGATGGAGCTATAAATAGAATTTTAAAGAGAAATAATATAAGTTTGGGGGTTTTTAAAGCGAAGTTAAAGGCCCAGGGAATGTCTTACCCAGAATATCGCCAGTCTCTAAAAGAACAAATAGAAAAAAGCAAATTAGTAGGGCTAGAAGTTGAGTCTAAGATAACTATTTTAGAAGAGACTTTAAAGAAATATTATACATTACACCAAAAGCAATATCAAGGTTATACCGAATTCCATCTGCGACATATTTTACTATTACTACCCAAAACACAGCAAGAAATGGAAGAAATTAGGCAAAAGCAAATAGAAATTAAAGAACTTTTAAAGCAAGGTCTGCCTTTTTCAGATATAGCACGCCGTTATTCACAAGCCCCAACTGCAGAGGAAGGCGGGGATCTGGGCTGGATAAAGAAAAAGGAATTATCTCCTGAAATAAGAAACGTTGCCCAATCCCTCCAGGTAGGTCAAGTTAGCACCTTTATAAATACCAAGGCAGGTTACCAACTAATCCAGATAGTAGAAAAAAGGCAGGTGCCTGAAAAGAGTTTTGAGGAAGTAAGGAATCAAATTTATAGTGAGCTATACAGGCAAGAGGTTGAAAGGTATTATAAGAGGTGGTTGGAGGGATTAAGAAAAAAGGCATTTGTAAAAATTTTATACTAATTTTTTTAATATCATGAACCGGACTAATAAAATATCTATTAAACAAATTGAATCTTTGTTAGAAAGTCGGCAAGAAAAAAGCCTTATAGAATTACTTTCAGGGCTTCATCCAGCAGATATTGCCGACTTAATCGACCACTTATCTAGTGATGATCAAAAGAAGAAGGTTTTTTTTCTGTTAGATGTTGAGATTGCCTCAGAGGTGATTGTTGAGCTTTCCGAAAATGTACGTAGGGTAATCCTTAAAGACCTAACACATGACCGCTTAGCAGATATTGTAGAAGACCTTCCTTCTGACGAGGCAGCCGATATCCTCGGTGATCTGCCAAAGGAAAAGGCCAGTAAGGTTTTAGAGTATATCCCTTTACAGGAATCTGTAAAAGTAAAAAGGCTTTTGAAATACCCAGAAGAAACGGCTGGCGGGTTAATGCAAACAGAACTCTTAGTCTTACTGGCTACTATCACCGTAGAAGAGGCCATAAAACAGATTCGACAGATAGCTTTGGCATCGGAAGGGGAGTATCACACGGTCTTTGTAGTGAATAAAAAACAACGACCCCTGGGATTAATCCCTTTACATAGATTAATTTCTGCCCATCCCACGCAAACACTTTCCCAAATTATGGAAAAGTCACCTGTCCTAATCCACGTGGATGAAGATCGGGAAGAGGTGGCTAAAAAATTCCAAAAATATGACTTGGTTTCTGCCCCAGTAATAGATCACAGCGGTATTTTATTAGGTCGTATTACCATTGATGATATAATGGATGTAGTTGAAGAAGAGACCTCAGAAGACTTCTACCGTTTAGCAGGAACAGACGTAGAGGAAGTGGTATATGGTGGTAATGTGATGAGGATTGCTGGGATTCGCCTTCCATGGTTGTTGACGAACCTATTTGGTGGGCTATTTACAGGTTACCTTATGTGGCTGTTTAAAGTGACTTTATCCCATGTTTTAGTGTTAGTAACCTTTATTCCTGTGATTACAGGGATGGGGGGAAATATTGGCCTTCAATCTTCTACCATCTCAGTAAGGGGGTGGGCTACGGGGAAGATTAGCTTATACAGTTTTAGATACCACCTGTTTAAAGAAATAAAAGTGGCTTTGCTGATGGCTGCTGCTTGTGGCCTTACTGTAGGCCTAGTGGCCTACTTATGGCATGGCGAGCACCCATTTCTTGGGGTAGTAGTGGGACTTTCTATGTTTTGTGCCATGAATATAGCAGTATTAATGGGCACGCTTATGCCAGCTATCCTACGGCGGTTGGGCGTTGACCCTGCTGTAGCCTCAGGGCCATTTGTAACCACTGCCAATGACATTGTAGGTATTCTGGTCTATATGGTGATTGCCACTGTATTTCTAAAATATCTGTGGTAATAATATTTCGAGATTAAGTGTGTACCGGAAGTTCGATGGTAAATACTGTGCCCTTGGGATGGTTGTCCTTCACCCGTATAAACCCTTGATGGTCTGAGACAATAGTGTGAACAATAGTTAGACCTAAACCAGTACCTGATTTTTTAGTGGAAAAATACGGTTCAAATAACCTTATTTTATCTTTATCAGGAATACCCCTCCCTGTGTCCCTCACCTCTAGCTTAGCAATCTTCAAATGGGGCTCATAATCAAGGACAATCTCTATTTTCCCTTTATCTTCTATAGATGCAATAGCATTATTTAATAGATTAATCAGGACCCTTTTTATCTGCTTACCATCTAAATTAAATATAGGTACTGGCCTTATCTGTTTAAATTCAAATTGAATGTTTTGATTCGCAGTGCGGTAGACAGCCAAGGTCTCAGAAACAATTTCTGCCAAATTGTTGGCTATTGGATGGGCCTCTGGCAACCGTGCAAAATTGGAAAATTCATTTACTAACTGCTTTAATTCCTCTACTTCATGAATAATCATTTGTGTACATTCATTAAATACCTGCCCATCTTCTGAAAACTTGTCTAAATACCGACGTCTTAACCTTTGAGCTGAGAGTTGAATGGGTGTAAGTGGATTTTTAATCTCATGGGCAATTCTCCTAGCTACTTCCCGCCAAGCCGCTATGCGCTGCATTTTTTCTAACTGGGTCAAATCTTCAAGTACAAATACTGTCCCAAATGGATGTCCTGATTCATCCTTTAGGGCTGTAGCACTGACTAATATGCTTAAACTGTGCCCATTAAAAGAAAATCGTAATTGTTTCTCTATAAGTTCATTACCCTTTTCTAAAAGATATAAAATCTCAGCAATTTCCTTTAGATCATAAGACTTAAACAAATCCTCCAATCTTTTTCCTATTAAATCTTCCTCTTTAAGACTCAGGATCCTTTTAGCAGCAGGATTTACAGTAGTAATACAACCATTTGCATCAATAGAAATTACCCCAGTAGCAATATTTTTTAAGATTGTCTCCATATACCACCGGCGCTGCTCGATTTCCACATTGCGCTGTCGTAAAACCTCATAGGCACCCTCTAAACACCCTTTACTGGTTCTTAGATCCTTTGTCATCTGATTAAAGGATTTGACCAACATGCCCAATTCATCCTTTGCCTCTGTATGTAAAGAAAAATCCAAATCTCCACTAGCTATTCTTTGAGTAGCCCCTGCCAAGGTTTGAATAGGTGCAGTAATATTTTTTGCCAGGCGCATTCCTACCCAGGTAGCAGCAAACAGAATAAGTAAAGTTATAATAGAAAAAGTAATAAGAAGAGTGAGCTTCAGGGGGTGCTGCACTAGCATAAACTGCTTATAATCCTCACCACTTATTCTAACACCTTGTAATCCCTCAGTCATTTCTATAGGAATGTGCCTTCCAGCAATTAAAATTTCTTTTAACTCATTAGAATTAGAAAAAATGGGTACTATGGCAAGGGCTAAATCCCCGATAGACGACCTAGTAATCATGGAAATGGCCTGTTTTCTGGTAAAAACTTGGTCAAGGTTATTATTTAAAGAAATTGTCTTAAGGGGTCTTTGATAGAAGGCCTTGAGGAGTTTTTTATCTTTATCGTATATCTCAAGAATACTAAGATTATATTCTTGGGTTTTTCTTCTTAACCAATGTTTAGATATGAATAAGTTTCCTCTTTTCATTTCTCTACTGAGAATTTGGGCGCAGCGTAAAACATCCTTGGAGGTCTCTTTATAATAAAGATGTCCTACAGTCATTGCTTGATTTAAGGCGTTTTCTACTCTAAAGTTGAGCCAATAATTAAAGCTTGAGAATACAAATTTTATGGATATGCCAAACAAGATCAAGGTAGGGAGCGAAGTAAGGCTCACAAAAAGCACTACTAACTTAGCCCTGATTTTGCTTCCTAAAATGCCCTTTTTGTACTCAGCAACCAGCTTTACTACATTCCTTAATACCAAAAAGACCAAAGAAAGAAGTAAAACAACATTTAAATTAACGAGTATGAAAAGCAGTAGACTATTTGCTAGGGGAGAATGGGCATTAGGGCTAAATAGTTTAGATTCAATAAAAGCAAGGCCAAAGATTAACAGGATAAGAATGAGGATTATTATCCTTTCCCGCCGCCGCTTTTTTCTTTCTTGTTGATCAATCATAAATTAATATGTAAACACTACCTTATGCCAATTTGTTTCAAAATTCCAAAGGGAGACAAAGAAGAAGATGTAGTGAAGGTATAAAGGGAGGGTTACTTTGTTTAATTCTGCTTTAAGAGAGAGTTGGTACTTTTCTCCTTTTTTTAATTTAAAAACAGGGGCAACTTTGGTTTCTACTTCTGCCATAAGGTGTTTAGCCTGCACAAAGTCTTTTGAGGTCAATATTCCTTCAGCCCTTTCTGTACGTTTAATTTCAAATACATCTTTAAGCTGGTCATATTTAATAGTATGATAAACTTTAAAGCTGTTAATCCGTTTATCAGGAAAAAACCTTCTTTTTTTGTTAAGCTTTACAATAAAGGTAAAAGTTACAGGAACACCATTAAAAATAGCCTCTTGCATATCTTTGGTAAAACAACCATCTATGGTAAAGTATGCCAACAAGTTGGTCTTGCTGGTGGTGACTATGATGTCCCTTAGTATTACTTCACGAGCTAGAACAGTACTTGGCAAAAAGGAAAGTAACAAAAACAAAATTATGATTTTTTTTAAAAAAAACTTGTACATAATTTTGGGTTAGGAAATAGTAGCAGTTGATTAAAATCATTGTCAAGATGACTTTAAGATAGATGTACCTTTTCTTGACAATGGTTCTCTTTTATTCCAAAATAGTTCTGTGAAAAAGCGTTTTTATGTTACTACCCCTATCTATTATGTTAATGCCCCACCACACTTGGGTCATGCCTATACTACCATTGTTGCTGATGCCATCTGCCGCTTTTACAAACTTTTAGGTTATGAGACCTTTTTTCTCACAGGTACAGATGAGCACGGGGAAAAAATTCTACAATCTGCTAAAAAGGCAAAAATGGATGTAAAGGTATATATTGATGAAATCAGTAAAGTATTTAAAAAGACCTGGCTAAAGCTCCATATTGAGTTTGATAAATTTATCCGTACTACCGATGATTACCATAAGAATGTAGTAAAATATATTTTAGAAAGGCTTTATGATAAAGGTGAGATCTATTTTAGTGAATATGAAGGAAAATATTGCTTCCAATGTGAGCGTTTCTATACAGATAAAGAGCTTGTAGATGGAAAATGCCCAGACCATCTCACCACTCCTACCATAATTAAAGAGGCCAATTATTTCTTTAAGATGGGCAAATACCAAGATTGGTTAATTGATTATATTAAGGAACATCCTGACTTTATCCAACCTGAAAGGTATAGGAATGAAATCTTGGGGTTTTTACGCGAACCTTTAGGGGATTTGTGTATCTCTAGACCCAAAAGGCGAATTTCCTGGGGCATTACTTTACCATTTGATGAAGATTATGTTACATATGTATGGTTTGATGCACTACTTAATTATATTTCTGCCCTAGACTATCCAGAAGGCCCATTATTTAAAGGATTTTGGCCTGTTGTAAATCACATAATTGCAAAGGATATATTAAAGCCTCATGCCATCTATTGGCCTATTATGCTGCACGCAGCAGATATAGAGCCCTATAGGTACCTGTATGTCCATGGTTACTGGAATGTGCAGCAGAGTAAAATGTCCAAGTCCTTAGGAAATGTAGTAGAACCGATTTCTATGGCAGAAAGATATGGTTTGGATGCCTTTAGATACTTTGTTTTAAGGGAGATGACGTTTGGCCTAGATGCAAATTTTAATGAAAAGGCTTTAATAAATCGGATTAATGCTGATTTGGCAAATGATTTAGGAAATTTATTTAGCCGTTCACTTACAATGATTCATAAATTTTCAAATGGGGTTATCCCAAAACCAGATAAAATTACAGAAATGGAAGAAAACATAAGCTTACTGGCAAAAGAAGTGGCCAAGGATTATGAAACATTCATATCCAATTTTTCCTTCCAAAAGGCACTGGCCCGCATCTGGGAGCTTATAAATGCCCTAAACAAATATATTGATACAGCAGCGCCTTGGCATCTTGCAAAAAAAGGGCAAAAAGAGAGACTAAGTTCAGTTCTTTATACACTGGCTGAAGGCTTGCGTTTTATCTCTATGTTCCTAACACCTATTATCCCTGATGCTGCTTCAAAAATGAGGGAATTATTGAATCTAGATAAGCCTTTCTGGGATACTAGTTGGGGAAGAATTAAACCAGGCACTAGGATTAAACCGTCTATTGCTCTGTTTCCACGTAAGGAAAAGGATATTAGTCCTGAGTTTATAACCATAGATGAATTTAATAAACTAGATATTAAGGTAGGAGAGGTTATAGAAGCTAAGCATATTGCAAATACTGAAAAACTTTTACAACTTATAGTTGATTTTGGTACAGAAAAAAGGACTATAGTAGCAGGGATTGCAAACTCTTATGCCCCAAAAGCACTTAAGGGGAAAAGGGTGCTGGTGCTTATGAACTTAAAACCTGTTAAGATAAAGGGGATATTATCCCAAGGTATGTTGCTGACGGCCTGTAAAGGAGAAAGGCTTTCTCTGGCTACCATAGATCAAGTCATTTCCTTAGGTGCTAAGGTAAAGTAGTGAAAAATATTGAAGGCCATTTAGGCTATCACTTTAATAATCCTGATTTGCTTAAGCGTGCCCTAACCCATAGTTCCTATGCACACCAGCACAATGTAAAAGATAATGAGCTCTTAGAATTTTTAGGGGATGCTGTTTTGGAACTTATTGTTAGAGACTATTTGGTAAAGACATATCCCCATTTAACAGAAGGTGAGCTTAGTAAATTGAAGGCCTGTTTAGTAACTGAATCTACACTAGCAAATGTAGCCAGGGATATCCATCTGGGTGAAGAATTGCTACTTGGCACAGGTGAAAGGAAAAATCAAGGATGGAATAAGGATTCTATCCTCTGTGATGCCCTAGAGGCTATATTAGCAGCTATGTATCTAGATGGTGGGCTTGAAAAGACCTATCAACTAGTTCTAAAGCTGTTTTTTCCTTTAATTAAAAAAAATAGCCTAAATTTTAAAGACTATAAGAGTATTCTTCAAGAAAGATTGCAAGCAACTTATAAAATTCTACCTCGATATAAAATATTAAAGACCAGAGGGCCCGGCCACAATCTTACATTTGAGATAGGCTTATTCATCAATAATAAATTATTTGGGAAAGGGATAGCTAAAAGTCGCAAAGAGGCTGAGCAGGCAGCAGCAAAACATGCCTTAGAAAAAATATGATATACCTGGACTACAATGCCACTAGCCCGGTAGCACCTCAAGTAAAAAAGGCTATTTTGCCATTTTTGGAGAATGATTTCGGCAATCCAAGTTGCCTTTATCCATTAGGTAGAGAGGCAAAAGATGCCCTGGAAAAGGCAAGATCTCAAGTTGCTGACTTAATAAATGCCAAATCTAATGAAATTATATTCACCAGTGGAGGTACTGAATCTAACAATGCAGCAATTAAGGGAATAACTTGGGCACTGAGAAAGAGGGGTAGGCACATTATTACTAGCCAGATTGAGCATCCTTCTATTATTCAACCTTGCCAATTTTTATTCCTAGAGGCATCCGAATTCGAAGTAACATTTTTACCTGCAGATAGCTACGGCATGGTAGACCCTGAGACTGTAAAGAAGGCCATAAGAAAAGATACTATTTTGATTTCTATTATGCATGCCAACAATGAAGTGGGGACTATCCAGCCCATTAGTGAGATTGCAAAGATTGCTAAAGAATATGGTATTACTTTCCATACCGATGCTGCGCAGAGTATAGGAAAGATAGAGGTTAATGTAGAGAATCTGGGTATAGACCTTCTAACAATAGCTGGGCACAAGCTCTATGCCCCAAAGGGGATTGGGGCACTTTATATAAGAGAAAGTACCCCATTTTCCCCCTTAATCCATGGAGCTTACCAGGAGATGGGAAAGAGGGCAGGCACAGAAAATGTGGGCTTATCAGTGGGATTGGGCAGGGCATGTCAATTAGTAAAAGAAAAATTAAAAGATGGTGAAGAAAGGCATTTAGCTAACCTTAGAGACATGTTCTGGGAAAAATTAAATAAGGAATCAAATATAATAAGAAATGGCCATCCAAAATATTGTATACCCAATACCTTACACCTCTCTTTTATTGGCATAGAGGGTCAAAGGTTGCTAGAAACAATTCCTGAAATCTGTGCCTCTACTGGCGCAGCCTGCCATGCAGGAAAGACTACTATTTCACATGTCCTATCAGCCATGGGTGTATCTAAAGAAATAGCTAATGGTGCAGTGCGTTTTAGCCTGGGCTATATGACCACTGAAGAAGAAATTAATAAGGCTGCAGAATTGATTATAGATGCATGTAAGAAACTTAAGATAGCTCGTGGCTCATAGTAATATGAGCTATGAGCTATGAGCTAATGATGAATGTGCTTTTGATTGAGATAAATCCATTCTCTCCAGAATCTATCCCTATTTCTATTGGATATATAGGTGCATTTTTGAAAAGAAATGGGTTTAATGTAAAAATATTAAATATTGGAGAAAATGTTAGTCTATCAAAGAACGATTTATCCAATTTTATCTTAGAATTTAAACCAAGATTAGTAGGTCTTTCTACCTATCAGAGAAATATTTTATATGTACTTGCCATCTCTAAATTTATAAAGGCAATAGACCATAAGATAAAGATTATTCTTGGAGGCCCACAAACTACCTTTATGCCCGCTGTTGCCTTAAAGTATATGCCTGTAGATTATATATGCAGGGGTGAAGGGGAATTTACCATATTGAGCATTGCCCAGGCCATTGGGGAAGGTAATCCATTTTCAAAGATAATGGGGGCTAGTTACAAAGTAGATGGGGAAATCTTTGATAATAAACCAGCAAATTTTTATGAGGAATTAGACCTTTATCCTTCGCCTCACCTGGATGATATGTTTGATTACAAAAATGTTAAAGAGGCCATTTTACTTACATCCAGAGGGTGTCCCTTTAATTGCATTTTTTGTTATACACCTCATGCATCCCATCATAAGATAAGGTTTCATTCTATAGAAAGGGTTATGGATGAGATAAAGTGGCTAGTAAAAAGGGGCATTAACCACCTGTGGTTTGCTGACCCAAATTTTTCATTTGATATATCCAGGGTACATGATTTACTGGATAAAATCATTAAAAATGACCTTAAAGTCCATATGTGGGTTGAGACAAGGGCAGATTTAATGGATAAGGAATTGGCTGAGAAGATGAAAATGGCAGGGGTACACACAGTGGCCTATGGTCTGGAATCGGCATCTGAAAGGATATTAAAAGCTATAAATAAAAGGATTTCTCTTAAAAAACTTGAAGAGGCCATTTCCTTAATACAGAGACATGATATGGATGTTGAGTTGTTTTCATTATTTGGTTTACCAGGGGAGACCATAGAGGATGCACTAAAGACCATAAGATTTGTAGAAGGGCATAATGTGAAAATAAAGGGAAACTCAAATGCACAGCAGATGCAGCTTTATTTTGGCTCAACTATTACTAATAACTATTCCGAATATGGTATTCATCCACTAAAGGAGGAGCGCCCCCCTTATCTCTCTATTGGAGATAGATACCAAACAGATACCATGTCTTATAAAGAAATTTTAAAGATAAAGGCCATTTGGAGAAGGCGATCTTTGGATAAAGGTAAAAGGATTGTCTCGTGATAAACAGTATTTATATAATCTTGGATAAAAAGAATCCTCATACATTTATAGAAGATATTAAAGGATTTCTCCCAAAACTAAACCTTTTTTCAGAGATATTTTTATTGAGTAAAAGTCTTGCCGATGATTTTGATAAAATATTCTCAATCACTAAAGAGCTTTCAATTTTTTTAAAAAATTATGGTTTTTGTAGAGTAAATCTCAATATTGTCCACCCATTTTTTAATGAGGCACAGCAATATTATCTTAAGCTCAATGCCTTAATTCAACCATTCAATACAGAGGGCTATGTCCATCAAGGTACACCACGCCTTATTTTATTACCTATTCTTATAGTAAATAAAAAGAGCTCTAGATTATTAAATCTTCTTTATTTTTTAGAAGAAAATTTCATGATGCCTGGGCTCTATACAAAGAGGCCTTTTGCCTCTGATAGAGTAGAGAGGATATTTATAGAGCCAGATTGTGCAAAAGAGACAATAGATACATTTGGGTATTATCACATATTTTATGACCTTTTAGATAATATAGATTATTCAGATGGCCGTGTTATAAAGGGCTGTGGATCAAACTTGATAATAGGAAATGATGGTAAAGTTTATCCATGCTTTGGAAGCTATAAGTTTGGCCTATCTGAAAAAGGGCAGTGTCCTGAATGTAAATACCAGGTGCTTAGATGCCTCAAAAACCATTATCTTTCAAAAGAAACAGACATAGGCAGTCTGCATGTACGTATGGCATTTGGCTATTTAGAGAAAAACAATTTTTCTTATGCCTTAAGGCACCTTAAAGAGGCCCTATATCTCTGCCCAAAGGGCGAAAGGCCTAATCTTTATTTTTATATTGGACTTTGTCAAACAAATTTAAAGGCATACGATGAGGGCATAAAAACATTTAAAAAATCAAAAAAAGACTATAATACTGCTTTTTACTTAGGTTTTTGCTATCTAAATAAAGAAGATTATGAAACAGCAGTTAAATATTTTAAGAGTGCCCTGGGGCTTAAGCCTAATAAGGAAGACACAGGCCGAATCCTTTTTTATTTAGGCCTTTGTTATAAATCCTTAGAAGATTATAAAAAGGCTATCAAAGTGCTTAATAGAGCAAGAATATTTAATAATGGTGTTGAAATAAATAATCTTTTAGGAATATGTTACTTTAAATCAAAGGATTATGAAAATGCGATAAGATTTTTCAAAAATGTGGTTAGCTTAGACCCCTCTTCTGCCATTGACTATGCAAATATTTGTATTTGCTTAAAGGCACTGGGAAGGTGGAAAGATGCCATAAAATATTGTGAAAAATCTTTAGTTTTAGATTCCTCTATTAATTTTGCCAAAAATGCCTTAAAGGAGCTAAACTTGATCAAAGAAGAGATTAATAGAGACTGATAGAGATTAGTAAAAATTTAAAAGACCGTTGGGTCGTTAAATCGTGATTGGTTGATTTGTTAAATGTTTGAATCGAAAATTGTCAAATCAGGGAATGGTCAAATTATTGACTGGCCTAAGAATTAACGAATGAGCAATTGGCTTGTGATGGATTCCATATCAGCGAGGAAGCATTTTATAGTTAGTATAGGAAGCAAGAAAAAATTTTATGGTTAAATCTATTCTTGATAAAAAGTTGCATTTATTATTATTTGTCATAACCTTTTTCACTACTACTACAGCAGGGGCCCTTCAGGCAGATCCTAATCTCACAATATCCTTGTTTTATTTTTTTAAAGGCCTCCCATTTTCTCTAACGCTCATGGGCATCCTTTTGGCTCACGAGTTGGGCCATTATTTTATGTCCAGATATCATAAAGTATTAGTAACACTCCCTTACTTTATTCCAGCCCCTTCACTCATTGGCACCTTTGGTGCATTCATCAAGATAAAGTCTCCTATGCCAAATAAACGGGTATTATTTGATATAGGCATTGCTGGGCCATTAGCAGGGATGGTTGTTTGTTTGCCTGTCCTTGTATTTGGTCTGTTGCATTCTCGTATTCAAATTATACTACCTCAAAAAGGTAGTATTGTTTTAGGAAGTTCTTTAATGTTAGAATTACTTACCAGGATCACCTGGGGCAATCTGCCAGAAAATACTCAGATTATTTTGCATCCTATGGCATTTGCTGGGTGGATTGGTCTATTTGTTACTGCCTTAAACCTGATGCCTATTGGCCAATTAGACGGCGGCCATGTAGCCTATGCCTTTTTAGGAGAGAGGCTTCATAGAATAATTTCACGTTTTTTGATAGTGTGCCTTTTTGCTTTAGGGTTTTTTGGCTGGCAAGGCTGGTTCTTCTGGGCTATACTTTTATTTTTTGTTCTTAGGCTGCGTCATCCTATGCCTATTGACCCATTTACTACATTGGACAGAAAAAGGAAAATCTGGGGTATTATTGGACTGATCATCTTTATTTCTACATTTATGCCCATGCCTTTTAACCTATTATAGGTAAATT
>CAZNJP010000009.1:0-26230 GCA_964573345.1 uncultured Syntrophobacter sp.
CCTTGACGCGGTAGAAGTCGGCGGTTCAATCCCGCCCGTGCCTACCATTTTTGTAATTTTTAACCGTTCACGGGTTTAAAGGTTAGAGAAAAGCTGCAGGATACAACCCCTGCTAGATTCAAGCAGGGGCTGCAGCCTGAAAAGCAGGCCTGAACGGTTCATCCTGTTAAATAGGGTTCCCTTCGGGAAATTTAACAGGGTGAACTCTGAACCTGTAAACGCTTACTGTAATTTTTATATGGAACAAATAGAGATAAAATTAAATAAGGAAAAAAGGCTACTTGCTTCAGGCATTACTATAAAAGAGGCCTTAAAATATTTTCACAAAAACCCTAAGGAATGGGTAGCAGCCAAGGTAAATGGGATGCCTATAGACTTATCTTATAAGTTAACCAGTGCTTGTGATATAGAACCTATCACTACTGATTCTCCTTTGGGTTTAGAGATACTGCGCCATAGTACTGCACATATTATGGCCCAGGCAGTGAAATCCCTCTTTCCTGAGGTAAAGGTTACCATTGGTCCCCCTATAGAGGATGGTTTTTATTATGATTTTGATTATCCTCCTGGATTTACGCCAGTAGACTTAAAGGAAATAGAAAAAAAGATGAAGGAGATTATCACCCAAGATTTGCCATTCCACAGAAAAGAAGTCTCTAAGGAAGAGGCAGAAGAATTGTTTAAGAAGATGGAAGAAACATATAAATTGGAAATTTTAGAAGAGATTCCTGAAGATAAAGTCTCCCTTTATCAACAAGGAGACTTTATTGACCTATGTAGAGGCCCCCATCTAGAATCTACAGGAAAAGTGAAGGTATTTAAATTGACCTCTGTAGCTGGGGCATACTGGCGAGGTATTGAAACAAATCCTATGCTTCAGAGGATTTATGGGACTGCTTTCTTTAATAAAAAGGATTTAGCCCTTTATCTATCCTTTTTGGAGGAGGTAAAAAAGAGGGATCATCGCCGTTTGGGCAAGCAGTTGGACCTATTTACCCAATTTGAGGAAATTGGGCCTGGTTTAATGGTCTATTTGCCAAAGGGTGGTATTCTGCGCCACATATTAGAAGAATTCGAGATCAGAGAGCATCTAAAAAGGGGTTATCAGTTGGTTATGGGCCCTCATTTTTTAAAGACAGACCTGTGGAAAAAATCAGGGCATTTAGATTATTATAAAGAGAATATGTATTTTACAGAGGTTGAAGGAGAGGCCTATGGAATAAAACCTATGAATTGTTTGGCCCATATATTGATCTATAAGTCAAAGATAAGGAGTTACCGTGATTTACCCATTAGATATTTTGAACTAGGCACTGTACACCGCCATGAAAAATCAGGAGTGCTGCACGGAATGTTGAGGGTGCGCCAGTTCACTCAAGATGATGCCCATATATTTTGCCGCCCAGACCAGCTTGTTTCAGAAATAAAGGAAGTACTGGATTTTGTAAATAATATTATGGACATTTTTGGGTTTGAATATAAAGTTGAGTTGAGCACTAGGCCCAAAAAGTCTATTGGCTCAGATGAAATGTGGGAGCATGCCACTTATGCCTTAACTACTGCCTTAGATGAAAGGGGGCTTAGATACGATGTTTGTGAAGGTGAAGGCGCCTTTTATGGCCCCAAGATCGATATAAAACTTAAAGATGCCTTGGGGCGAAAGTGGCAATGTGCTACAATCCAATGTGACTTTACCTTGCCTGAGCGTTTTGACCTTAGCTATATTGGAAGCGATGGTAAAAAGCATTGTCCTGCCATGCTCCATAGGGTAATATTGGGGACTTTAGAGAGATTTATTGGTGTATTAACTGAACATTATGCAGGGGCATTTCCTACTTGGTTAGCACCTGTGCAAGTATCTATTCTTACAGTTACTGAGAGAGGAATCCCTTATGGTAAATCTGTATATGAGCACCTTTTTAATAAAGGCTTCAGGGTGGAAACCGATTTTAGAAATGAGAAATTGGGTTACAAAATTAGGGAAGCCCAACTTAAAAAAATACCATTTATGTTAGTGATTGGGGATAAGGAAATAGAAAATAATACGATTACCCCCAGGGTTCGGAGTGGAGAAAACTTAGGTGCTATGTCACTGCAAGACTTCATTGATTTATTAACAAAAGAGTCAAAAATACCAGCTTCTAAAGGAGATAGAGCCTATTAGGACTAGGATCAATCGTTGGATTAGGGCAAAGCAGGTGAGATTGATAGACACTGAAGGTGAGCAATTGGGTATTGTGAGCTTACAGGAAGCACTCAGAAAGGCTGAAGAGGAGGGATTGGATTTGGTAGAGGTAGCTCCTAATGCGAACCCACCAGTATGTAGAATTATGGATTATGGGAAATATAAATATCAACAGCAAAAAAAACTACAGGAGGCAAAAAAGAAACAAACTCAATCTCAGTTAAAAGAGGTTAAGCTTAGGCCAAAGATAGAAGAACACGATTTCCAGTTTAAACTAAAACACATTAGGCGTTTCCTTAAAGAGGGGTCAAGAGTAAAGGTGACCATGAGATTTAAAGGTAGGGAGATTGTTCATACAGACTTAGCAAAATCTGTTCTAGTTCGCATTGTTAAAGAGGTGGAGGAAATTAGCCGTTTAGAGAAATCAGCTTTCATGCAAGGCCGTATCATGATCATGATCTTAGCACCTAAGTGAGGGAATTATGCCAAAGATAAAGACAAATCGTAGTGCAGCTAAGAGATTTAACTTGACAGGCACTGGTAAGATAACAAGGGGTAAGGGGTGGCATAGCCATCTTATGAGGAAAAAGTCTCCTAGAAGAAAACGTGCCCTAAAGCAGTTTACTTTGGTTCATAAAGCAGACCTTAAAAGGGTTAAGCGTACCATACCAAACTATTTATAGGGAGTAATAATTATGCCAAGGACAAAGACAGGTGCTAGGAGGAGGACAAGACATAAAAAGGTACTTAAGCTGGCTAAGGGTTATTGGGGACAACGTGGTAGGATTTATGCCAGGGCTAAAGAAACAGTAATCCGTGCCTGGGCCTATGCCTATCAGGGTAGGAAGCAAAAAAAACGAGATTTTCGTCGCCTTTGGATATTGAGGATCAATGCCGCTGCTAGGCAAAATGGCCTTTCATATAGTCATTTTATCCATGGGCTTAAGTTGGCTGGTGTAGATATAGATAGAAAAGTTTTAGCAGACATGGCGGTAAATAACCCCGATGCATTTAGTCAGATAGTTGGTCTGGCACAAAACTCAATTAAGGAAGGAGTGAGGGAGTAAGTTACTATTTCACTACTCACTGATTTGATATGGAAAAAATTCTTGCACAACTGGAAAGAATAGAAAAGGAAGCCCTGAAAAGTATCAAGGAGGCACAGGATGAAAAGGTATTAGAGGAACTTAAGATAAAATATTTGGGGCGAAAGGGAAAGGTTACTGCGTGTTTGCGGCAGATTGGACAGCTTCCAAAAGATATGCGGGCAAAGATAGGAAAAGAGGGAAATGAGGTAAAAGAGCGCATTCAGGATGCAATTTCTCAGCGTAGCAAAATATTTTCTGAACGTGCCGTAGTAACTGAAACCAAAATTGACATTACCCTCCCTGGAAGGCGCCCTTATCACTATGGCACTCTCCATCCCATTACCCAGTGTCTAAAAGAGATTTGTGATATCTTTTTAAGGTTGGGTTTTGATACTGTAGAGGGACCAGATGTAGAGTTTGATTATTATAATTTTGAGGCCTTAAACATACCACCTGACCATCCAGCAAGGGATATGCACGATACATTTTATGTCAACCCTCAAGTGGTCCTTAGAACACATACATCATCTATCCAGATTAGGGTAATGGAAAAGGTACATCCTCCTATTAAGGTCATCAGTGCAGGGGCTGTCTATAGGCGTGATGCAGACATAAGTCATACCCCCATGTTCCATCAAGTAGAAGGGCTATTAGTAGAAAAAGATATCTCATTTGCCCACCTAAAAGGTATCCTTACATTTTTCATGCAACAGATGTTTGGAGATGATGTAAAGGTTCGTTTTAGGCCAAGTTATTTCCCTTTTACTGAGCCCAGTGCAGAGATGGATATCAGGTGTGTGATGTGTAATGGAAAAGGTTGTCGTATATGTGGCCATACAGGATGGTTGGAGATATTAGGCTGTGGGATGGTGCATCCAGAGGTATTTAAAAGGGTAAATTATGACCCTGAAATCTATACAGGGCTTGCCTTTGGCATGGGTGTAGAGCGTATTGCTATGCTAAAGTATGAAATTGATGACATTAGGCTATTTTTTGAAAACCACTTGAAATTTTTAAGGCAATTCTGATTATTCGTTAATTCATTAAACCATCTCAGATTCTACGATTTTTCAGCTTTAAACCTTGAGCTTCATACGAATCAACTAATCTCGATTTAAGGATTTAACCATTTCTTAGGGCTATTTCCCTAAGTGCCTTAATTCTGTCCCTGACTTCTGCAGCCTGCTCAAATTCTAAGGCATTGGCTGCTGCCTTCATCTGTTTTGTTAGATATAAAATCTCCTTTTCTAGTTCGCCCTTATTAGAATAGGTAATCCCTGGTTCCTTTACTGCTGGCACTGTATAATAATCGGCCTCATATATAGAACTCAATAAGTCATCCAGGGATTTTTTAATGCCTTCTGGTGTAATCTTGTGTTCTTTATTATATCGCTCTTGTAAACGACGGCGCCTTTCTGTTTCAGAAATGGCCCTTTTTATAGAATAGGTCATTTCATTTGCATAAAAAATTACCTTTCCATCTATATTCCTTGAAGCCCTTCCAGATGTTTGAATCAGTGACCGCTCTGAGCGTAAAAATCCTTCTTTATCTGCATCTAATATGGTTACTAGCGAGACCTCAGGGATGTCTAACCCTTCTCTAAGCAAATTGATGCCAATAAGTACATCAAATTCACCCCTCCTCAGGTCTCTAATAATCTGTATCCTTTCTAAGGTATCAATATCAGAGTGCATATACTTCACTCTAATCCCAAGGTTTGCATAATATTCAGTCAAATCTTCAGCCATCCGTTTTGTCAATGTAGTCACCAATACCCTTTCACCTCTTTTAATGTGCCTTCTTATCTCTGCCAATAAATCATCTACTTGATTAGTGGCGGGACGGACAGAGATCCTTGGGTCCATAAGGCCTGTGGGGCGAATAATCTGTTCTATTACTTTTCCATTTCCCTTTTTTAGTTCATAAGGGCCAGGTGTGGCAGATACATAGATTACTTGATTTGTATGATCTTCAAATTCTTCAAAGTTGAGTGGCCTATTGTCTAATGCAGAAGGCAAACGCCATCCATATTCTACTAGTGTCTCTTTCCTAGAACGGTCTCCAAAATACATCCCTCTAATCTGAGGTACGGTAATATGGCTTTCATCAATAAATAAAAGGTAGTCTTCTGGAAAGTAATCAAGCAAGGTATAGGGTGGTTCACCAGGCCTTCTTCCATCCAGATAACGGGCATAATTTTCAATCCCATGACAAAATCCCATCTCAGCCATCATCTCCAGGTCAAATAATGTGCGCTCTTTAATCCTCTGTGCCTCTACAAGCCTTCCTTTTGACTCAAAATAGGCAATACGTTTATTTAGTTCTTTTTTAATGGCCAAGATTATATGACCCATCTGTCCCTCTTCGGCAATATAATGGGTGGCTGGATGGATAAATGCCTCTTTTAGTTGCTGCCTTACCTTCCCCCTTAATGGGTCTATGATATAAAGCCCATCTATCTCATCACCAAAAAATTCTATCCTTATGGCTGCCTCATCCTCATATGCAGGAAACACCTCTATCCTCTCCCCCCTTACCCTAAATGTCCCCCTTTCAAAGCTGATGTCAGCTCGATGATATTGCATATCTATTAACCGCCTAATCACTACTTCCCTTGAATATTCCTCACCCTTTTCCAATACTAGATGATGTGCATGATAGGCCTCGGGTGAGCCCAGACCATAGATACAGGATACACTTGCTACAATGATTACATCCCTTCTGGTAAGGAGGGCATGGGTAGAAAGATGGCGAAGGCGGTCTATGGTATCATTAATAGAGGCATCTTTGGCAATATAGGTGTCTGTTTCTGGAATATACGCCTCTGGCTGATAATAGTCGTAATAGCTCACAAAAAACTCTACTGCATTATTTGGAAAGAGCTTTTTAAACTCTGTACAAAGCTGGGCTGCCAATGCCTTATTAGGGGCAATGACTAAAGTTGGTTTATTTACCTGGGCAATGACATTTGCCATGGTAAATGTCTTTCCTGAGCCAGTTACCCCTAATAGAACCTGATGCCTTAAGTTACTTTTAATACCCTTTACCAGGGCAGAAATGGCCTTTGGCTGGTCCCCTTTTGGCTTATAATTGGTATGAAGAGAAAACATCATCAATTATTGGTGCACTTGCAAAGCTAAGCAGGCCAGGTGCAATCCAATCAAAATCCCTCCTTTTATCTTCTGAGAGCTCTTTTCTTATTTTTTTCATCAAAGACCTTAAATCTTTACATTCCTCAATAGTAAATCTATCTTGATAGGTTATTTTATTCTTATAAAGGAAAATCCTTTTCATTTCTTCTTTAGTAATAGCCCTGTCTTCCTTTGCCATTAAAAGCCTTAAAAATTCATCAAACTTCTTAAGATGAAGCCTCATAAAGCTCATATAATATCCTTGGAGTATTTACTCAACCCTACTCAGGAAAAGAAGAATGGTTAATTTTTTTTAAACAATCCACTACTACTTCTTTAAACCTATCAAAATCAACAAGGTTATTCTGAAGGATATTGTAAACTTCTTGTGCATCTACCTCCCAGTAAATGTGGACAAGTCTATTTCTAAATTTCACCATCTTCACAAGATTATTGACAAATTCACGAGGCATTATGCATATCCTACTAAGCTCAATAAAAATATCGGCATATGTCTCTGGGGTAGAGACTGGCTCTTTAAATTGGACCAATGATATGATTCTATTGCCAATATTAATGCAAGATTCTATAGCAAGCTGCAAATATCTTTCAGAGCTTCCCTTGAGAATAAAATCTTTAAGGTAGTCATCCTTACTAACTTTTGCTATTTTGTTCAAATAATTCACATACTTTGTAAGCAGCTTCAAATGCTCTAGTATTTTCTCATCCATAATAGCCAATGCCTTGTAGGAATATATTATCAAATTGTCTGCGGTAAAATTTAAAATCAATAAAGTACTTTACTGTCTTCTCTCTAAAATCTATCAATTGCATCCGGTTTTTGCAGAATATAAGCTTGCCTTCCTTTAAAATATTATAGGTAAATCTCAAAGGGGCAGTATTTAAGATTATAAGATCAAATTCCTCTGTCTTAAGAACATCCATAATAAGTCCTATGAGTTCCAATTCCGTCTCAAAAATCTGCTTTTTATTAAGGCCTTTGCTCAAAAGGATGGCAAGATCAACGTCGCTTAGAGGCCTTATCTGACCTTCTGCTAGGCTACCAAAGATATAAAGTGCACAGACTATATCTAGGGCCTCTAATTTTTTATAGAGAACAGGTAATCTTTCCTTTATATTGGCAGGCAGCCTTTTAAATTTTATCATGTTTCCCTTTTTATCAAATAATACTTGGCTTTGCAATAAAACCCATGAACAAAAGAAATTGATTTTTGTTTACGATTGTAATATTATGTAATAAATGATCTTTGATGCATCAACTCTAATCTTATTGGCAAAGATAGAGATCTTAACCGTGGTTGTTAAAACAACAAAAATAATCATTCCTGAAGCAGTGAAGGAAGAGTGCCTTAAAAAAGACAGTTTTGATGCCCAATTGATCAAAGCTGTTATAGAAGAGAATAAGATTAAGGTTGAAAAAATAATTGAGAGGAAGCCTATAAAACAGATATGCAAAGATTTTAAAATAGAAAAGGGCGAAGCAGAGGCACTGTGGTTGGCCAAGAAACACGGCAATGCCTTGGCTGTAGACGATGGGCCTACCATTAAGGCATGTAAAGTGATTAATCAAAGATTCGCAACAGCTATCCATTTTTTGATAGAAATGGTTAAAGAAAAAAAGATGGATATTTTAATGGCTATAGCAAAACTTGAGAAGCTCTCATTTTATGGGCGCTATAGCAAAAGGATAATAGATGATGCTTATAAAAGGATAAAGGAGGAAGGCAGTGGGAATAATAAGTCTTAGATTAAAAGATAGAGAAATAAAAAGGATTGAGGAACTCTCTAAGACGCAATACAAGGATAAGTCTACTGTAACCCGTGAGCTTTTGGAATATGGATGGCAATTTTTAATGGTAAAGCTTTATAAGAAGGGTAAACTCTCTTTAGCTACCTTGGCCTCAAAACTGGATGTATCAATAAGTGAGGCCATTGATTTACTAGCCGAGCTTGGTATTAAAGCTCCTATAGACTATGATGACTATCTTAAAGGTTTTGAAGCATTCTAGCAGCCGCCAGGCTGCCGCTTTATTACCTTATTTGTTCAAATTCAGTAGCGTCTTGACAATATTATTATAATCAAGAATTATATAAGTAAAAATTTAAATAACTTATTTAATTAGCAAAAAGGAGATAAGTTTATGATTCCAAGGTGGTTGGAAAGGAGACACGACATTTTATGGAGGTTTTTTCAAACTTCTCCTTTTAAATTCGAAGATGCAGCCAATGTTCTGAAAGAAAAAAATCAAGATAGTGAGGATCAGGTCAATGTATTTCTTTCAGAGCTAAGAAAAAAGGGGTGGCTTACCGTAGAATTTGACCCTGCTGATTCAAGGAAAAGGATTTACAGGCTAAAGAGTAAAGGAGAAATAATATCCCAGGTAATCTCACTAAATAAAGGTCAACTAACACGGGGGGAACTTGAGGCACTTCTAAAAAAGGCAGCAGACCTTATCAGGACAAGAGTGGATTACACCTTTATACTTTCTCTCCTCTTCTATAAAAGAATAAGCGACAAATGGGAGAAAGAGTTTGAGGAGGCTTATAAAGAGGCCCTTGCTGATGGCCTTAATGAACAGGAGGCAAAGGAAGAGGCAAAGAATTCTATATATCATGACTTTGACATCCCTGAGGAATTCCTCTGGGAAAAGATAAGAAAAGATACTGCCCGGCTCCCGGAAAACTTCTCTAAGGCCATGAAGGCCCTTGCAGAAAGAAACCCAGAGTTAAGGGATGTCTTTGAAAATGTGGATTTTGTTCAATTCACCACAAACCGAGAAAATACTGAGATTTTGAGGCAACTTGTGGAACTATTCAGCGCAAGGCCCCTTCACCGTGTATCTTCCGATTTGCTGGGAGACGCCTATGAGTGGATATTACATTACTTCGCCCCCCAAAAGGCAAAGGAAGGAGAGGTCTATACACCAAGAGAGGTTATAAAACTTATTATTGAAATGCTCGATCCCAAACCAGGTAGGAGCATCTATGATCCAGCCTGCGGCTCAGGCGGTATGCTCATTATTTCCTATCAGCATGTTGAAAATGAATGTGGTCGCCAGGAAGCAGATAAACTCTTTCTCTTTGGCCAGGAGGCCAACCATAAGACCCTTGCCCTTGCCAAAATGAATCTTTATATCCATGACATCCGAAATGCCCAGCTTGTCCTTGGTGATACCCTTCTTTATCCCAAATTCAAGGAAAGAGAAAGAATAAGACAGTTCGATATGGTCATAGCCAATCCACCCTGGAATCAGGATGGCTATCATGAGGAGGTGCTTAAAAAGGGTGAATTCTGGAGGGAGAGATATAAGTATGGATTTACCCCAAAACAGTCTGCAGACTGGGCATGGATTCAACACATGCTCTCATCAGCAAACGACGATACAGGGAGGGTTGGGATTGTAATTGATAATGGTTGCCTTTTTAGAGGAGGAAGGGAAAAGGTCATAAGAAACCTGATTCTCACTAAAGATTGGATAGATGCGGTTATCCTTTTACCTGAAAAGCTCTTTTACAATACTGGCGCCCCAGGGGCCATTATTATTCTAAATAAAAACAAGCCAAATGAGGAAAAAGGCAAGGTCTTATTTATAAATGCCAGCAAAGAATACGAACAACACCCAGATGTAAGGAAACTAAACCGCTTAGGGGATGAACACATTGAAAAGATAGCAAAGGCTTATAAGGAATTTAGAGACATAAAGGGCTTTTCCAAAGTGGTAAACCTCGATGAAATAAGGGCAAATGACTACAACTTAAATGTTACCTTATATGTATTTCCTGAAGAAGAGACTGAGGAGATAGATGTGGCAACAGAGTGGGAAGAACTTCGCAGGCTTGAACAGGAGTTTGTGGAGGTGGAAAAACAGATCGGAGATTATCTTGCTGAATTGAGAAGAGATTAGTGATGTTCAACAAACAAAGATGTGAGAACAATGTTTAAAATCACCTCCCAAGCTGCTCACAAAGAGATTATGAAACTGGTGAAACTTGATGTAATTAAGCCAGTTGGGAAAGGGAGAAGCCTTTCCTATGAACTAAAATTAAGTTGATGATTAAGTTGATGATTAAGTTGATGATTAAGTTCTGCGATTTGAAATAACATGAATAGGCTCAGAAATCAACTAAGGGAATTAGCTGATAAATACAACATCCAGATAATCTATGCCTTTGGCAGCAGGGCAAAAGAGGCCCTGGATTTGGTAGAAGGAAGAGTTGATAGCCTTTCACCAAATGCTTCTGACCTTGATATAGGCATAAAGCCTGAAAAAAAACTTAGTGTAGAAGAAAAAGTAGAAATAGCTTTAGCTCTTGAAGACATTTTTAATGTTTCAAGGGTTGATTTGGTGGTTATACCTGAGGTACGGGTCTTTTTGGCCCTTGAGATAGTTAAAGGCGAATTACTTTATGCCAAAGATGCAGTTTATGAGGCAGAGTATCAACTATACATCATGCGAAGGGCTGCGGAGCTTATTCCTTATGAACGTATGAAACAAAAGATGATTTTGGGGTTTTAAGATGACACCTTCTAAGATTAATAAAGAAGTAGTTACACAAAGAGTCTCTTGGATTTTACAGATGATAGAGGCTATAAAGGAGTTACCACTTCAAAATCGAACTGAATTTTTAAAAGATAGGCGAAATGTAGCATCTGCTGAATCCTATTTAAGGAGGGCATTAGAGGCATTACTTGACCTTGGCCGCCATATTCTAGCCAAGGGCTTTGCCTATCCAGCCACAGAATACAAGGAAATAGCTAAAGGGCTTTTAGAAAAGAAGGTTCTGCCCAAAGAGGAGGCTGCATTGTTGGACAAAATGGCTGGCTATCGGAATCGCATGGTTCACTTTTATCACGAAATCACACCAGAAGAATTATATGAAATCTGCCGTTATCATCTTGATGAGATAAAACTGCTGCTGGATAAGCTGACCGAGTGGCTGAAGGAAAATAGGGAAAAGATGGATGAGGGGATTTAGGAAAATATCTAGCTGTGAAAAGGTAAAAACGATTTTTCAAACATGGACTCCTTTCACCGACTTGGGGGGTATCCCACAAGTTACCGAATAAGTTTTAAGTGCGATGAACAAGATTAACAGAGATAATTTTGATGCATTGTGGCTTGAGTCCGACAACTCTGGTAAGGGCTATACTAAGTTTCAACACCTGCCTGTGAAGGAAAAAGGTAGTGTCCGTGAATTTGTTAAGCCAGCTCTCGTTGAAGCTATTCTCGATCACCATATTCACCGCCAGAGAATCAAAGGGGTACTGAAGAGACTGGGATTTGTAGAAGCAGCCAAGTATTTCAGTAGTCATTTGCCGAGAAATGACAAAACACGAAAGGGGAATTTTGGAGAGGTAGTTGCTTCCGAACATCTACGGCAGCGTTACGGATATAAGATGCCTGTTTTCAAACTTAGATTTATGGATAATCCTAATGTGCCAATGCGGGGAGAAGATGTAGTTGCTTTTGAGATAGCTGAAAATAACAAAATTACTGCTATTTGCATAGGGGAAGCAAAAACATTGGAGCGATACGCTCAGGCCAAGGTCAAAGAAGCTCACGAGCGACTGGTTACTGCTTATCATCCTCACCCTGTTACACTTTCATTAATTTCCAACATCTTGCATGAAAGAGGCGATCATGATTTAGCTGCCCAGATAGACATGATTATTGAAACCCTGGCGTTAAAGCCTTTTCCTCGCCATAATTGGTTATTTGTTATCACCGGGGATAAACCCCGTGATCCTTTTAGTCCTATTGAAAAAATAGATGGCGTCGTTGAAAATCTCAGGACAGTTAGTCTTCATTTGCCGCAACTTTCTTTATTTGTAAAAGAGATTTTTGAGAATCCTTATTTTCGGAGTTAAGAATGTCTATCGGAAATCTAGATGCTATATTAGAAAAATTGCAAAGGTTTTCAGAGCAATCTGAGGTTTTAAGCTTACACGCCCAAGCACACGCTAGGGCAATTCTTAGGGGATTAGATGCTCCAGAAGCAGACTGGCCATCATTCCATCAGGATTTGGATATCCGATTGTATTACGCAGCTCACTATCAGATTTGGAAGGCACTTCAGTTGTTGGAGGTTAATAAGCACCAGGTACAAGCTAAAGAATGTTTGGCAAAAGGGGCAGAAGCTTTAGAATTTTTGTACCGAGATTCGCGCTCGGATCCAATTGTGCGGGGTGAAGAACTGTTCAAAGCCACTTTGGCGTACTACATCTCAGGACATTACGCTCGCTCTTATGTACTGATGAAAGAAACGTCGGATACCTTAGAAAACTTGCCCAAACATCTAGATTTGATTGCTGCGGTATTGAAAAAAGATTTAAAAAGTACCAGATTAATTACCTTGGAAGCGTTTGCTAAAGATGCCTTGACTGATCAGACCATTACAGATGAACTTGGAAAAGGGACATTGGATGATGATGAGGCCATTTCTCGCATCCTCTACTATTCAATCTGCAGAGCCGTTTCCTTCTACCTAGAATATATTAAGACAGGCGAGCGTCAAATTTTAGAGCGCGCATTCCACATAGTAGACGATTCTATTGCTGTCGCCAGGGATAGTCAGTTTGTAGATTGGTGGTGGTGGTCATTCTGTCTTCGTTTTCTTTTTGAGGAGTATAGCAAGGCCAGTTTATGGAATCAATTACAACCCTTTATTAATAATGGTGATACGGCAGAGATGATAAAGCGGTATATCAGATGCGGTCTGAGAGAAACGCCTCCTATCATTGAATTATGGCCGTCTCAAGTTCATGCTATCCCGATGATTAATGATGTGGACAGACGACACTTTTGTTTAAAGATGCCAACGAGTGCCGGGAAAACGCGAATTGCTGAATTAACTATTTTACGGTTTTTCCTCGATACATTAACTAACCCTGATAGCAAGTGTGTCTATATCGCTCCATTTAGATCATTAGCAGTTGAGATAGAAAAGACACTTCGAAAAGGTCTTGCCTCGCTTGGGCTTAAAGTTTCAGAGATATATGGAGGATTTGAATTAACTCCCGCGGAACGCACATTAATTCAAGAGACACAGATATTGGTTGCCACTCCTGAAAAATTTGATGCACTTTTGCGATATATGCCCGAAATAGAAGAAAATATTGGGCTAGTTATTATTGATGAGGGACACATTGTTGACCCCAATGAACGGGGTTTGCGGTTCGAGTTTTTCCTGCATAGATTACTTAAACGGTATAGGGACAAAGACTGCAGATTTCTTTTTATTTCTGCGGTGCTTCCAAATGCAAAAGAATTTGCGGAATGGATAACTGGTTCTTCTGATCAATTAATTCAATCCGATTGGCGTCCCTCAAGATTAATGCTTGGCAGGTTAACTTGGGATGGGAAACGGGCACGGATAGATTATACACATATAGGCCGTAGAACCTTTGGTCAAGATTGCTTTGTTCCAAGATTTATTGAAGTACATGAATGCGGAGGATTAGCCGGAGTTGGAAGAAGACGCCTTCCATTACCAAAAAATGCACAAGAAGCCTTTGCCTTGGCAGCCTTGTTATTTGCTCGCGAGGGGACTACCCTTGTTTTTGTCCCTCAACAACGGCAAGCAGAACCTTTTGGTAAAACTCTGCTGGAGGTACTTAAGATTCAGAAAGCGATAGCACAGGCTAGTGGCAAAGATTTCGAGATACCTCTTGTTCCAGAAGCAGACGATGCCCGGCAGAGATGCAAACAGATTATAGAATCTGAGATGGGAATAGATTCACCCTTACTTAAATTCCTAAATAATGGTTTTTTAGTCCATCATAGTGGCTTGCCACAACGAGTTCGAGTAGCGATTGAGGACTTAGTAAGGTCAAACGGAATCCGCCTTATTGTTGCTACAACCACACTTGCTCAGGGAGTTAATTTACCTATAAAGACGGTTCTTGTGAGGGGGCTTCAACACGGGCGTAGAAGTTCTGTAAACCCGCTCTCTTTTTGGAACATTTGTGGCCGGGCAGGACGCGCTGGTAAAGAAAATGAAGGACAAATTCTATTTTGCATTGATCAAACAGTCCCCAGTGGACAGAGAAGAAGATATGAACAGACTATGCAAAGCGTACTTGATACATTAGAACAAACCACTGTTATTAGTGCCACCCGTCTCTTACTGCAATTGATCATAAACGAGTGGCGAAAGACTCATCCCCAAGTTGATGTTGCAGAATTATGTATTCATCTTGCCAACAATTCCTATGATTGGGTGTCCGAGGAATCACGAGATGAAATCCGCGCTTGGATAGATGTATTGGACGGACATCTGTTGGCCTTGTCCGAGGAATTTGATATTGACCCGGCAACCCCAGATCGCTTACAGGAAATTCTCGAAGGGTCGTTACTATTCATTCAATTGCGAAATGACCCCGCTGCTCAAATCAGCACAGACCTTGCTGCTGAGATTTTGCGTTCTCGTATCCATTATATTCGATCACGCCACCCCCAACCCTCTATACGCAGGCGATTATACAAATTGGGAATGGCTCTATCAGATTGCGAGATCATTGAAGCTCATAGTGAGGAATTATACGAATTATTCAATGAAGCATCGTCTTGGAATAATTGGTCTGATGAGCAACGATTTGATTTGTTGTTACGTATCTCACAATTTGTTTTAGAACTTAATGAAATCAAACCCGAAGAAGTTCCAGAACAGTGGCCAAGGATTTTATCCTTCTGGCTCAAAGGTATTAGTACCATTAAAATGGTTGAAGATGATGAAATAAAATTATTTACCAATGATCCAACTAAACTCTCTCTGTTTCTGGAGGATATTTGCGGGTATCGCTTACCGTGGGGAGTAAATAGCATTTTAAGCTATCTCACAATGTTTGCTGATGAACGGAAAGAGTCTCTTCCTCTTATTTGTTCATATTTTTCAGGTATGTTCAAGTACGGCGTGAACAATCCTATAGCAGTATGCATTCTGCCATATTTAGACCGGACACGGGATCTCGCATTAATTGCAGCGAATATCTGTCCTCATAGTATCGTACATCCCGAGGAGATTGTCAAGTGGTTTAAGAATCTGACTGAGAAAGATCTGACTGATAATGGAATAGAAGATGCTATCGCCAAACGAATAGTTAGTGTGCGCGATTCTTTTCTTATTTTTAAGTTAGAAAAGATCGGCCAAGGTAGAATCAGCACGGTTAAAGTTATCTTAAAACATATAGAAGCAATCAAAGAACTTAATGTAGGAGATAGAGTTTTGGTAGTTCCACTTCCTGAACTATCTGAGAGGCATTACCAAATATTTACTTTAGACGGGAAAAACGTTGGGGTCTTCCAAAGGCGTAAAAAGCCAATTCCACAATGGTGGACCGAGTTACACCTTGTGGATTCCGTTGTCACAGATATTCAAGAGCTAAAGGATGGACGTTATGTGCTCTCAATGAAATTGGAGGAACTTTAAAAGGCACGGGCTTTGGGAGAATAAAGTTTAACATGACTACAGCTTTTGGAGTCAGTTCAAGTCGATAAAATGAAGGTTCAGCGAGAATTTAAGCAAACGGAGATTGGGAAGATACCAAAGGAGTGGGAGGTAGTGAGGTTGGGGGATGCTATTACATATAGAAAAGGGATAAAGCCAAAAATATTACTTAATCAAAAAGAGGAAAATACTCTTCCATACCTTACTGCCGATGTCCTACGGATGGGGACTTTCACACAATGGGCACGAGAAACCGATGAAAGTGTGAAAGTAAATAAGAATGACGTAGTTCTTATCTGGGATGGATTTTACTGTGGAGATGCTTTCATTGGTTTTGAAGGCATAGTTTCTTCGACAATGATCAAAATTGAGGCTGAACTAAATTTAGACAAGTATTTTTTATTTTACTTTCTCAAAACTCATTTCAAAGAACTAAATACAAAAATTTCGGGGATGTACCTGAAACACGTAAATAAATCTGTATTTAAAAACCTTAAGCTTCCCCTTCCCCCACTCCCTGAACAACAAAAAATCGCTGAAATTTTAAGTACTGTGGATAGTGCAATTGAGAAAGTTAATCAAGCTATAGAGAAGACCCAGAGGCTAAAAAAGGGCCTGATGCAGGAACTTTTGACAAAGGGCATTGGGCATAGAGAGTTTAAGGAGACAGAGATTGGGAGGATCCCAAAGGACTGGGAAGTGGTGAGAATATTTGATATTGCTGATGTAAAAGGCGGTAAAAGAGTTCCCAAAGGACATGCATTGGTAGGATTCAAAACACCATATCCATATCTTCGCGTAGTGGATTTTAGGAATATGGGCATTAATACTGGCAACATAAAATATCTACTTCCAGAGACTTATAAGCTAATTAGGCGATATATTATATCTTCAAATGATGTTTATATATCCATTGCTGGAACTATAGGACTGGCAGGTTTAATTCCTGGAGAATTAAATGGTGTTAATCTAACAGAAAATGCCGCCAAATTATTCAATTTGAGAAATATAGCTAAAGAATTTCTCGCTTATGTGTTAAATTCATCCATCGTGCAAAATCAAATTTTGGCTTTAGTTGGAAAGGCGCAACAACCGAAGCTTGCTTTGTTTAGGATAGAGAAAATAAAACTTCCCCTCCCCCTTCTTCCTGAACAGCAAAAAATCGCTGAAATTTTAAGCACTGTGGATAAAAGGCTGGAGCTTCTAGGAAGAAAAAGAGAGAAGCTAGAAAGGATAAAGAAAGGGTTGATGAATGATTTGCTTACAGGAAGGAGGAGGGTTTCAATAAATTTAAACTTCGGAGTTTAGATTTTAGTGGTAAAAGAGATAAGGTTTAGTGAGCACGCTTTATTAAAAATGGAACTATTAAGGAAACATAGTCTCCAAGTAGATGAGAATCTTGTTAAAGATGTAGTAATTAATGCTGATAGAGTTGAAGAAGGCTATAAAGGAAGGCTTATTGCCCAAAAGGGGCTAGATAGAGACCATGTTATCAGGGTCGTTTACGAAGATAAAGTTAATTTTATTTTGGTAATTACTGTATATCCTGGAAGGAGGGAAAGATATGAGAAGAATCAAATATAGCAAGGATGTAGATGCCCTTTTGATAGAACTTTCAGATAAGCCAATTGACTATGCTGAAGAAGAGGGCCAGATCATCGTTCATTTCACAAAAGGTGGAGAGCCAGTGCTGCTTGAAATTCTGGATGCCAGAGAATTCATATTAAATTCTATGGCTAGCGTACTTCAAGAAAAAGAAATTGTTTTGCCCTGATAATCTCTTCCCAAACAGCAAAAAAGGAAAGCTAGAAAGGATAAAGAAAGGGTTGATGAATGATTTGCTTACCGGAAGGAAAAGAGTGAAAATTTGAACGGAAGGAGGAAAGTCATGCAGTCAGAAAAAAAGATAGAAGCATTGGCTGGGAAGCTAAAACTTACAAAGTCTGAGAATGATGCCTTGATTAAGCTCATTACAGATATGAGAATATCCTGGCCCAATGTAAAATTTAAATTATTCGGGTCAAAAGTAAAGGGAGTTGCGGATGAAGAGTCTGACTTAGATCTTTTGATAGTACTTCCATGCGATGTCACATCAGAAATAAGAAAACAAATAATACACAAGGTTTTTGAAATAAACCTTACATTTGAAACAAACATAAGCCCTCTAATAATGCCAGAAAAAGAATGGGAGAGTCCTCTCTTTTCTCTTCTTCCAATCCATACTTCTATTGAGGAGGAAGGGGTTCCATTATGAGCGATGGAGAATATTTAAAAGAGCTCGTCCATTACTGGATGGAAAAAGCTATGGAATGTCTTGATGCTGCATATGATGAATTAAAGGCAGATCGTCTTTCTTTCTCGGTAAATCGAATTTATTATGCCTGCTTTTATGCAGTGAGTGCAGTTTTACTTCAGGAGGGATTTCAATTTAAAAAGCACTCTGGGGTGAGGGCAGCCTTTCATAAAAATTTTGTTAAACATGGGTTGGTTAGCCGTGAACTTGGAGAGTTTTATGATGAGGTCTTTGAGGCACGCCAGAGAGGTGACTACATTGGGCTTGTTCGTTTTCAAAAGGAACAGGTAGAAAGGTGGCTCCAACAGGCAAAACAGTTTGTTGAAGCGATTAAATCATTAATAAAATCTGACTGATCATATTATCAGGGTCGTTTATGAAGATAAAGTTGATTTTATTTTGGTAATTACTATTTGAAAAATGATGGGTTTTAAAGAAGCAAAACTTGTTGAAGACTATATAGTCCAAAAACTTCAAGAAAGAGACTGGAAATTTGTCCCAGCCGATGAGCTTGAAAGGGATAGTTATCAGGAACCCTTTTTGATCCCAAATCTTATAAGAGCCCTTAAGAAGATAAACCAAGGCCTTGAAATTGGCGATGAGGAAATAAACAAGGTCTTAAATGAGTTAAAGATTGCTGGCACAGGGATAGAAGGGGCAAAGCGGATTTTAAATTTTTATAAGTTCGGTATCCCAGTAAAGTTTGAAAAGGAGAGGGTTGTAAAATATGCTTACCTCTTTGATTTTGAAGATATTGAAAATAATGAGTTTATTATCAGCAGGCAAATAAATTATGACGGCAGAGAGAGGATAAGAACCGATATAATGCTCTATTTAAACGGCATCCCTTTGGTAAACATAGAGTGTAAGAACCCAACAGATCCATCTGTAAGCTGGTATAACGCATACAGGCAGATAAAGGATTATGAGGGCATAGTGCCTGAACTTTATAAGTATGTCCAGATAGGGGTGGCTGCTGAAAGCAAGGCAAGATACTTTCCCATTGTCCCTTGGCAAGAAGATGTAAAGAAACATGAATGGAGAGAAGAACTAAAGAACTCCATAGATGCTGTTATTGAGATGCTCACCAGGGATAGAGTCCTTGACATTATTAGGAATTTTCTCTTTTTCAGGGTTGAGTTTGGGAATGCCACAAAGGTGATAACCAGATATATGCAATATCGGGCGGCCAACAGCATGGTAGAAAGAGTTATCAAAAACCTCAAGGGAGAGGAAGAAAAAAATAAAGGGCTTGTATGGCACTGGCAGGGGAGCGGAAAGACACTGACCATGATATTTGCCGCAAATAAGCTTTATTACATGAAGGAGCTTGAAAATCCTACCGTGTTCTTCATTGTTGATAGAATTGAACTCGAGGAACAGCTCTATAAGGAATTTTACTCATTGGATATGGTAGAGCCTGAGGTCATTGGCTCTATCAGGGAGCTCAAGAAAGTCCTAAGTTATGATGATTACAGGGGAAAAAGGGGGGTGTTTATTGCCCTTATTCATAAATTTAGGCCTGAGGAACTTAGGGAACAGAGTCTTGAGCTTAAAGAGATATCAAAAGGAAAAGAAACCATAATGAATAGGGAAAATGTCATTGCCTTTATAGATGAAGGGCATAGAACCCAGTATGGACTCCTTGCCGCTCAGATGAAGAACATCCTTAAGGGTGCCTTCTTTTTTGCCCTTACAGGTACCCCTATTTCAAAGAGGGGAAGGGATACATACCTTGAGTTTAGCTACCCACCAGAAGAATTTTACCTGGATAGGTACTTCATAACGGATTCCATAAGGGATGGATTTACAGTAAAAATCGTCTACCAGCCAAGACTTGAAAAGGATGTTCATCTTAAAAAAGATATGCTTAAGACTTTCCTGGAAGTTGAGTTTGAAGAGCTACCTGAGGAAATAAGGGACGAGGTAGAAGAGAAGGTAAAGAAAAGACTTAATGCTATAAAACTTTTTCTTGAGAATAAAAATAGAATAAAGGCCATAGCAAAAGATATTGCCCAGCACTTTAAAGAAAATGTTGATGGGAAGTTTAAGGCCATGGTAGTGGCAGCGAGCAGGAGGGCGTGTGTCCTTTACAAGAGGGAGCTGGATAATCACCTGCCTAAGGAATACTCTGAAATAGTAATGACATATGGAAGGAGTGATGAAGAAATTATTTATGGTTATATCAAAGAATCGCGAGAGAGATATGGGGGTAGGGAGATAGGTGATTTAAGAAAAGACATAACTGATAAGTATAAAGACGAGGAATTCCCAAAAATCCTCATTGTTACTGATATGCTCCTTACAGGTTTTGATGTCCCTGTCCTTCAAACCATGTACCTGGATAAGCCCCTTAAAGAGCACAGGCTCCTCCAGGCCGTCGCAAGGACAAACAGACCTTTTAGGGATTTAAAAGAGGCAGGTGTTGTTATTGATTATATTGGCATCCTAAAGGAATTCAAAAAGGCCCTTGAAGTGTATAGTACAGGGGATATCAAGGGGGCATTGTCCAGTTATGATACTTTAAGGGAAGAGTTTATAACCCTAATTAAGGAAATCCTTGAGGTACTTAAGGAGATACCAAGAGATTATGAAAGAGAAACTTTGCTAAAGGCAGTAGAGGTGTTGACTTCCGACGGAGAAAGGGAGAAGGAGTTTATTGAAAGGTATAAAACCCTGAGGAAGCTTTTTGAACTCCTTGGCCCAGATGAGGTCAAGCTTGAGTATTTTAAAGATTATAAATGGATTTCAGCTATTTATACTTACTATATGAAAGTGGTAATGCAAAGGCCAAGTTATGAGGGATATGTTCAAAAATATTATCACAAAACTGTAAGGTTTGTGCATAAGACAACAGAAATAGAAAAACTGGAAAGGGAACTTCCGGAAGTAGCCTTTGATGAAGAGTATCTTAGAAAACTGGAAGAAAGGGTTAGAAGCAAAAAGGAGAAGGCTGCCAATATACTCTTTACCTTAAACAGGCTTGTGCTTGTAGAAAGGCACAGAAGCCCTATTTATGAGTCGCTGGTAGATAAGGTTGAAAGATTGGTGGAACTGTGGAGAGAAAAGACAAAGGATTATGAAAGGGTATATTTAGAAGGTGTGAAAATAATAGATAAAATAGCCACCCTTTCAGAAAGACAGAGAACTCTAGATTTTTCAGACCTTGAGTATTCAATGCTCCTTGTCCTTGAAACAAGATTGAGAGATGGTGATGCGTTAGTAAAAGAAGTAAGAAAACTTTCAAAAAGACTTGAAAAATACATATTTCCGGGATGGATTAATCAATTTACTATAAGGAAGGAAGTAGAAAGGGAAGTGAGAAAGTTCATCAGGGGAATTAAGGGCAGATACACCCTTTCTCTTGAAGAAATGGATGCTTTGTACAAAAAACTCATTGATAATGTGAAGAACTATGGGGCTTAAGGGAACAGAATATAAAGTTTCATATAGGAATATAAAGTATCCCAGATTGGAATTTAAGACCGGAGAGCTTCTACTTATCCTACCTTATGGACAAAACCCAGAGATTATCTTGAAGAAACACAAAAATTGGGTATTTAAGAAAACCAAGTTTATAAAAGAGTGCTTGAGATTTTCTTCAAATAAGGAAATAGTTAAAAGAACAGATAAAGATTTTAAAGAGCTTGTTGATTCTCTTGTTGAAGGGGTTTCTAAAGAATTAGGTTTAAAAGTAAACTCCCTTAGAAAGCTCAGACGGGCCTCCTTAGATAGTGAACATCTAACGGGGTATTTTTCTAACGGGGTAAATAACATTTATTTCAGAAAAATGAGAACAAAATGGGCAAGCTGTAGTCCTAAAAGAAATTTGGTCATTAATACAGTGATGAAGTATTTACCTGAGCATTTGATAGAATATGTAATTTTCCACGAAATTGCCCATATAATAGAGAAAAAGCACAATGAAAAATTCTGGAGCATAATTTCAAAGAGATTTAATAATTATAGAGATCTTGAGAAAGATTTGTTTGGATACTGGTTTTTGATTCATCGTTCTGAGGCATTCTAGCAGCCGCAGTACCAAAGAAGAGATTGCCTTCAAACCAGGATTAGAAAGGGCCTATTATTGACAAGTCTTAATGATTATAATAACTGTTCAGATGGTGAAGACCGGCAAAAATGGAAGGGATTGAAAAAAGGTATTGAGATAAAGGTATGACCCTGAATGAGCTGAGATTTTCAATCACTCAAAAATAAGAAAAAAAAAGAGGTGTCAACTATGGCAGAGAACAAAACCCAACCCAAAAAGCTTACAATGAGCAATACCAAACAAGAAATGCTTGAGGCCTACAATGCACTTTTAAAACAGCTTCAGGAAAAGGAAAAAGCGGAACTCAAACCAGAAAAGAAGGTTGAGGAGAAAAGGACAAAAGAGGTTCTTGAGGTTGCAAGCTCCTTGTCATCCGATGGAGTTGTAAAAGGAATCAGTAATCTCAAACTCGAAACCAGTAAAATGTTAACCCAGATTTCAGATAGACTGGACGATGAGATAAATAAACTAAAAGGGGTCCAAAAGGCTATTGAGATTAAGGAGAAAGAATTAAAAGAATTATATGAGATAGAGAAAACAGCAGCCACATTGGCAGCGCTTATAGAAGCCCAAAACCAAAAGCGACAAGAATTTGAATCCGAGATGGCTAAAAGGAAAGAGGAACTAATACAAGAAATTGAGAAAACCCGCGCAGAATGGGAAAAAGAGAAAGAGAAGCATGAAATAGAGACCAAAGAGCGAAATGCTGCTGAACTGAAGGAGCGTGAACGAGAAAAGGAAGAATTTCAGTACACTTTTAAGCGCGAACAGCAGCTTCTAAAAAATAAGTTTGAAGATGAAAAAGCAAAGCTTGAAAGGGAGATCCAGCTTAAAAGAGAGCAGATGGAAAAGGAATTAGCAGAAAGGGAAAAAGCAATTAGAGAAAGGGAAAAGGAACTGGATGAATTGCGGAAAAAGGCCAGTGCATTTCCCAAAGAAATGGAGATAGCTATAAATAAAGCCATAAAGGAAACAACAGAAAGTATCAGGAAAGAAGCAACCAACAAAGAACAATTACTGAATAAAGAATTTGAGGGTGAACGAAAGGTGCTTACCACCCAAATCGAATCCCTTGAAAAAACAGTAAAAGAACAGAGCGAGCAAATCACAAAACTTTCACAGCAGCTTGAAAATTCATATCAGAAAGTGCAGGATATTGCAGTTAAAGCAATAGAAGGTTCTTCTAATTTTAAGTCGCTTGTAAACTTACAACAGATGATGGCCGATCAAACAAAGAAACAATCACAGGAAAAATAGTGCTCTCCCACGTCCATTGAGCGAACGATTCGCAAAAAAGAGTTTCGTGAGAGCGACTGCTAAATCTGGTAGCATTTTTATGTTTTCCAGCATTAAAGTTGCATTCTTTGAATCCCATTTATCAAATCAAAATTCCTTCTTCATCAACTATATCTAAGGCTAACTTCTTCCTAACTTTTTCTCTTACTTTCAATAGGTTCTTCTGTTTCTTCTTTAATTTTTGATGCCTGAATAAATTCATTCAGTGTGTTATTCACTTTCTCATCAATCTCTTTGGACGAAAGTCCAGTGCAAATCTCTATTGCTTCATCGATTCTTGCCACGGAAACTACTTTAAATTTCTTCTTTTCTACAGCTTCAATTATTTCTGGAAAAACCATTAGATTCCTCTCATTGGCTTCTGGAATTATCACCTCCTGAGTCCCAGTAAATCCTTTTTCCCGACATGCTTCATAAAAACCTTTAATTTTGTCATTTATATTTGCAACTGGAAGAATATTTCCATTCTGATCTACTGCTCCGCTAACTGCCACATCTTGTCTAGTCTCTACTCCTGCAAGCGCTGCAATCAAACAAATTAATTCTGCAACAGAAGCACTATCTCCTTCAGTAATAGAATACTGCTGTTCAAATGCAATACTAGCAGTAACTGCTAAAGGTTTATCTCGACCATACCTTCCTCTCATATACCCTTCCAAAATCCTGACTGCTTTATTATGGATAGGCCCAGCAAGCCCCTCTTCTCTATCAACACTGATTACCCCAGTTTTTCCTACTCCACATTTTACAGTGATTCTGCCAGGGGAGGCAAAAGAGTAATCCCCAAGCTTCATTACTCCTAAACCATTAATCTGATCTTTCTTCTTTCCGCTAGTCTCTATCTTCAACTGCCCTGTTCTTATTGCCTGCTGAATCATTCTTTCTAGTAAACCATGCCGTCTAGCCTTTTGTTTCATTGCCTGTTCTATGTCATTAGCAGAAATGGCTTGATCGGTTGCAAAATAATTTGCCTCTTTCAGTATCCTTTTAATTTCTCCAAACTTTAAACTCAGCTTTTCTCTATCTTCAGCTAGTTCTTTGGCTAATTCTATTATTCGGGCCAAACCAGTTGTATCCAGAGGCTTCAAATTTTCTCTTCTTTGAATATCTTGGATAAAAGAAATATAGTTTTTTCTAGAGATATTCTTTTCAAAATCTGAACTCTCTAAGACAGCAAGAGTCCCAAACAGCCTCTTAAATCTTTCATCTCTATACAGTATCTCATACATCCAGATAGGCCCTACCAAAATTACTTTCCCATTGAATGGAATAGGCTGAGGTTTTAAGGTTTTAGTTGAAATTATTGGAAGCGGCTCTGGCTCTATCCTTATTTCTTGAGACAGAAGTGTTCTTAACAAAGCATCATATACAACTGGAGCCAGGAGTTGCTGAAAGATATTTATTACTGGAATAATCAAATATCCTCCGTTTGCTCGGTGCATCGCCCCTTTCTTTATTAAGGAAATGCTGCTTGTCAGCACCCCTTTTTGATATTCCCTTTCAATTTTACCAAAAAGATTTTCAAGACTAGGATTAGTTTCAACTAATATTGGCGGCCCCTCTTGTGAATTTCTATCTACAAATACATTTACTTCATATTTAGAGGTATCCACCTCTCGTTTTTCCTTAATCCAAGCTTCTGTAACCCCCCAATTTTTTATTACATCCTCTTTTAGAAGCTCAAGATACCTTAAAATTTTGATATTATCTCGATATTCTTTTCTCAAAGGCCTTAAGTGGGCATTAATAAATTTCTTTACAATCTTTTCTTGATAATCTCTAATCTTTTTGTTTCTCTCATCCCAGATTTTATCTTGTTTATAATTTGCATTATATATAATTCTAGTTAATTTCTTATGAATTTTACTTAATTCTCCATCACGCTCCTTATCTAATTTTAGATAATTTGAGCCGCTCACAGGCACTGGATGAAGGAATGTTCTTTTGTCTGATTCTAAGCTGAAATACTCATTTCGAGTCATTGAACCACCTGGCTGCCATATTCCTTTGACCTTATCAAAGATATGAAGTGGCATTTTTTCCTCTCCGGATTCAGGATCCTTTTCTTTCTTAGGAAATATCGCATCCCAATAGCCATCAGGGTATTGTACAAAGATAAATTCGGTCTCATTCACTTTGGCTTCCAGTTTCTCTCTTATTTCTTGCCTCTTTTTAATTGCTTCTTCCCTGATCTCTCGAATTTGTTGGGCTACTCCAGGTGAATTCAATTTTTCAGGTATATGCTTCATAAAATACTTAACACATGTCTCTATGTGATGTTTGAATCTCTTTCCTTTTGATGCAGGTAGAGATATTGCAATCAGTTCATCTGGTTTTTGAAGATCGTGTACATAGCACCAATCCGGTGGAGTTTCCTTATTCTTAATTTCTTTATTAAGTACTTCCTTTGTCAAATCAGTTTTTCCTAAACCTTCTGGACCAGCTACATAAATATGGTGAAACTTTCCTGGCATATTACAACCGAATTCGATGGCCTCCCAAGCTTGTTTCTGAAAAGCATGCCTGCTAGCTGACTTAACCTTAATTTCTTCCAAAAGACCCTCTAACTCATTTAGATCAACCTTTTCTCTTAGGTCTTGTTTGGTTAACTCCCTCATTTTTTCCTCCACTTTTGACCAATTTTTTTATTAAACCATCTGTGAGCGTTCACAGGTTCAGCCTGCCCTGGCGCGACTTATAAGATCATATTACAGAGC